>JANRJF010000442.1:0-31060 GCA_033764095.1 Deltaproteobacteria bacterium
CTCGAGCCCGCCGCGGCGCGCGCCGCCGCGGCGGCGCACGGCGACGCCGCGCTGGTGCTGCCGCTGGCGACGCAGGGACGGCCGATCGGCCTGCTCGCGGTCGGCGCCAAGCGCTCCGGGCGCGGCTTCAGCGCCGACGACGTCGATCTGCTGCGCACGCTCGCCAACCAGCTCGCGGTGGCGGTGCAGAACGCGCGCTCGTACGAGGCGCTCGCCGAACTGACGCGCGAGCTCGACGCCAAGGTGCAACAGCGCACCAGCGAGCTGCGCACCGCCAACCGCGAGCTGGCCCACGCCATGCAGGAACTCACCGAGGCGCAGGCGCAACTGGTGCAGTCGGAGAAGATGGCCTCGCTCGGTCAGTTGGTCGCCGGCGTCGCGCACGAGCTCAACAATCCGGCCAGCTTCGTGCACGGCGGGCTCGCCAACCTGGCCGAGTACGTGGAGCGCTTCCTAGCCGTTCTGCGCGCCTACGAAGCGGCGCCGATCGCCGACCCCGGCGCCGCCGCGGCGGTGGCGCTGGCGCGCGAGCGCGCCCGCCTCGACTACCTGCTGCGCGAAACGCCGCAGCTGCTGCGCATCTGCGGCGAGGGCTCGACGCGCATCAAGCGCATCGTCGACGACCTGCGCCTGTTCGCGCGCGCCGACCAGGGCGAGCGCGCACCGCTCGACCTCGCGGCGGCGCTCGACCATTGCCTGCGGCTGCTCGCCGACCGCATCGACGCGCAGGGCGTGCAGATCGAGCGCCACTACGACGCGGTGCCGCCGCTGCGCGCCGATGCCGGGCAACTGAGCCAGGTGTGGCTGAACCTGTTCGGCAACGCGCTCGACGCCGTCGCCACGGTCGCGGCGCCGCGCATCGCCCTGTCCCTGCGCGCCGTGGACGGCACCGGCATCGAGGTGCGGGTGACCGACAACGGCTGCGGCATCGCCGCCGACGCCCTGCCGCGCCTGTTCGACCCGTTCTTCACCACCAAGCCGATCGGGCAGGGCACCGGCCTCGGCCTGAGCATCGCCTACGGCGCGGTGAAGGCGCACGGCGGCACGATCCACATCGACAGCGCGGCGGGGGCGGGCACGACCGTGTCGGTCCGCCTGCCGGCGGACTGATCGCCGTTGTCGGTCGTCGCCACCATCGCCATCCTCGCCTCCGCCGCGCTGCACGCGCTCGCGTTCCCGCCCTGCGGCTGGTGGCCGCTGGCCTTCGTCGCGCTGGCGCCGTTCTTCGTCGTCGTCACCGGCGTCAGCCCGCGACGCGCCGCGCTGTACGGCGGCCTGTGGGGCGTCGCGGCGCACTGGGCCGAAGCGGCGTGGGTGCTGCCGGCGATGCGCGACTACTACCAGCAGCCGGTCGCCCTCGCGGTCGCCTTCGGCCTGGTCAGCTCGCTGCTCTTCCGCGGCATCCCCTATGCGCTGTTCGGCGCCGCCGCGGCCTGGCTGTTGCGCGGTCGGCGCGGCGGCGGCGCCGCCGCGCTGCTGGCAGCCCTGTGGGTGGCGTTCGAGCTGTTGCGCGCGCGCGGCCCGAGCGCCGATCCGTGGCTGCTGCTCGGCTACGCGCTGGTGCCGCGGCCGGTGCTGCTGCAGGCGGCCGACCTCGGCGGCATCTACCTGCTGTCGTTCGTCGTCGCACTGGTCAACGCGGCGCTGGCGCAGATGGCGCTGCCGGTCGCGTCAGCGCGGCGGCAGACGCGCGCCGCCGCGCTGATGGCGGCGGCCGCGGTGTTGGGCCTGCTCCTCTACGGGCAGTGGCGGCTGGCGACGGTGCTGCCCGACGGCGCGCCGGTGCCGGTGGCGATCGTGCAGGGCAACAACGACCTCGGCGCGCAGTGGCGGGTCGAGCATTACGGCGCCGGGCTCGACACCTATCTCGACCTGTCGCGCCAGGCGGTGGCGCGCGGCGCCGACCTGCTGGTCTGGCCGGAGAGCGCGGTGACCTTCTTCCTGGCGCACGAGCCGCAGTACCTGGCGCGCATCGAAGCGATGCTCGCCGAGCGCGACACCGCGCTGGTCGCCGGCGCGCCGCACTTCGCCGATCCCGACCCCGCGCTCCCCCAGTACTTCAACTCCGCGTTCGCCGTCGGCCGCGACGGCATCGCCGCCCGTTACGACAAGCAGCGCCTGCTGCCGTTCGCCGAGTACTTCCCGCTGCGCTTCGTCGAGCTGCTGCGCCGCCGCTTCGACCGCGTGCGCAGCTTCACCGCCGGCGGCGAGGCGGCACTGCTGCCGACGCCGCTCGGCCCCACCGCGGTGGTGATCTGCTTCGAGGCGGTCTTTCCCGAGCTGGTGCGCGAGCGCATGCAGGCCGGCGCGACCGCGCTGCTCAATCTGTCGAACGACGCGTGGCTCGGCACCGGCAGCGGGCCGGCGCAGCATTTCGCCATGGTGGTGCCGCGCGCGGTCGAGGAGCGCACCTGGATCGTCCGCGCCACCACCACCGGGATCTCGGCGCTCATCGACCCGACCGGCGTCGTGCGCGCCAGCGCGCCGGCGAACGCCGCGGCGCTGCTCAGCGGCGATGTCGTGCCGGGGACGACGCCGACGCTCTATCGCCGCTGGGGCGACTGGTTCGCCGTGGCCTGCGCGGCGCTCGTCGGGCTGGTCGCGGCAGTCCAGTACCTGGCGCGCCCGCGCTGAGCGCCGCGGCGCTCACGGCAGCGGCGCGAGCAGCGGCGTGAGCACCGGCAGCAGGCGGGTGGCCATCTGCGCGTTGCCGATGCGGCTAGGGTGTTTGCCGTCGGGGAAGGTGTCGCTGCCGGCGTCCACCAGCGTCAGGCCGTCCACCACCTGGTGCGCGCTGCAGGCGTCGGCGATCGCGGCGCGGTACTCGGCCAGCCGATGGCCGGCGCTGTTCAGCTTGCCCTCCTCGGCGTTCCACAGCGGCGTGATGCACACCACCGGCACGTCGGGCGGCATGGCGGCGAGGAACTCGCGATAGGCGGCGGAGAAGTCGTCGAGCGGCGCGTTGAGGTTCCAGTCGTTGTAGCCGAGCAGCACGACGATGGCGCGCGGCAGGAAGACCTGGCTCATCAGCGTCACGCCGACGCCGATATTGCGGAAGCCATAGAAGCGATCGTAGTCGGCCATGATCGCGCCCGGCGCGCCGATCGGCTGGGCGATGATGCGCAGGCGGCGTTGCAGCAGGTCGGTGACCAGCTCGCGCGGCGAGCGCAGCGTGACGTTGAGCAGCGACGAGTCGCCGACGAAGACGACGCGATCCATGCGCGCCTCGGCGGCCGACGCGCCGGCCAGCAGGGCGGCCAGGGTCAGGATGGGGAGGAGGCGGGTCGGCATCGCGTTCAGCCCTCGGCCGGCATGTCCTGCGCGGCGTTGACGCGCAGGCCGAGCGGGCCGCGCGGCACTTCGACCTCGAAGCGTTGGCCGCCGCGGCTCACCTGCAGGCGCACGGTGTCGCCGGCGACCCCGCCGCGCGTTTCGTTGACCAGGTCGTCGGGCGCGAACAGGCGCGCGTCGGCATAGGTGAGGATCAGGTCACCGGGTTGCAGGCCGACCGCGGCGGCAGGCGACTCGCTCAACACGTCGTCCACCCGCACGCGGTTGGTGCGGCCCTCGGCGAACAGGTAGCGGTCGTAGGCGAGGTCGCCGATCTCGTCGCGCACCGACACCTGCTGCGCCGCGATCGCGTCGAGCGCCTCGGCGAAGCGCGGCGTGTCGATCCACTGCTCGCGCGTCGCCTGATCGCGCAGCGTGATCTCCTGCATGGTGAGCGCGTCGCGCCGCCGCTTCATCTCCGCCGCCTGGTCGGGCTCGATACCGGCGGCCACCAGCGCCCGCTCCATCGGGCTGAGGCTGTAGTCGACCGGCGCGGCGGCCGGCGCGGCTAGCGCGGCGGTGGCATCGGCGGACGAGGCGTTGGCTGCCACGGCCGCATCGGCAGGCTCGATCGGCGCGCCGCTCTCCAACCGCGCCAACTGCTCGGTCATCGCCTCCAGCCGCTCGGCGAGCCGCTGGCGCTCGGCGCGCTCCGCCCCCAGTTGCGCCGTCAGCGCGTCGATCCGTGCCGCCAGATCCTCGCCGCCGCCGCGCGCCAGACGCGTCGCGGCCGGCGCGTCGAGACGCGACAGGCGCCCCGACGCCGCGGCGAGCCGCTGTGGCGGCGTCGCGTCGGCCGTCTCGCGGCGCCACAGCGCCGACCCCAACGCCCCCAGCGCAATCAGCGCGCCACCGATCACCAGTCGTTTCATCATGGCGGTACTCCGTCGTTGCCGCCCAACTGTGACCGCTCGCGTCGATTCGGTCCAGCGCGCGAATGAGATCGGGTGACGGGGGAGGGACGGGCCCCAGTCCCGGCACCCCGCCCCCACTCGAGCCCGAGAATCACACCCGATTCCCCATCCCCGTCCTCCCCGCCCCTCGACTCAACGCGGTATTCTGTGGCTCTCTGGGCGCTCGCCGACGGAGTGACGCATGGCAGAGATCATCGGGCCGCAACGGCCGGGGGGACAGGGGCTCGACGCCGAACAGGAGGAGTCGGGCAACCGCGCCATCCTGGCGCTGCTGCGCGACCCCGAGGTCGCCGACCAGGTGGACCTCGTCATCACCCAGCGCGACGATGCCTACGAGGTCTGGGCGGCGCGCGGCCTGGTGCGCTTCCAGCGCCGGCTGGCGGAGGACGGCGCGCCGCGCTTCGCGATCGTCGAGCAGATCGGCGACAACCCGATCGCCGACCAGCGCCACGACATCCTCACCACCTGCGACGACGAGCTCGCCGCCGCGGCGGCCGGCGGCCATCCGAGCGACGACCCCAACCAGGCCTTCATCGAGCCGGCGCAGGTGAGCTACCCGCACGCCTACGAGCGCATCGCGCAGCTCTTCGACAGCCCGTACGCCCCCGACCTCATCGTCTCGCCGAAGGCGTACGCCTTCGGCCTGCAGCCCGGCCAGCACGGCGCGCTCGACGTCGTGCAGTCGCGCGCCCCGCTGGCGTTCGCCGGACCGGGCATCCGGCCGGGCCTCTACGACACCGCGCCGCGCCACATCGACGTCGCGCCGACCGTCTGCCGCCTGCTCGGCTTCCCGTACATCGACGGACGCGACTGGAGCGGCCGCACGTCGAGCGAGCGCGGCGTCGCCCCCGACGTCTACCTGCAGCGCCAGGACGGCCGCGTGCTGGAGGAGATCCTGGCACCCGACGCGCCGGCGCCCGAGCGCGCCTACCTGGTGATCTTCGACGGGCTCAGCAACAGCGAGCTGCAGTGGCTGCTCGACCGCGACGACCCGATCGTCGCCAACCTGCGCCGCCTGCTCGATCGTGCCGCGCGCTTCCGCGCCGGCTCGACGGTGAACTTTCCCACCATCACCTGGCCGAGCCACAGCGCGCTGCTCACCGGCGCCTGGTGCGGTCACCACGACATCGTCAACCCGACCTACTACGACCGCGCCGCGCACCAGCCGCTCGCCCCGCAGGGACAGGGCATGATGACCGAGGGCTACCTCGGCGCCGGCGTCGAGACGCTCTACGAGGCGGTGCACCGGGTGCGCGGACGCGAGGCGCTGACCGCCAGCATCCACGAGCCGCAGGGCCGCGGCGCCGATCACGCGCCGCTGGAAGGACGCGTCATCGGGCCGCGCGACCGCCTCAAGGCGCTCACCGCCGAGCTGCTGCCGGAGGTGAATCCGCGCGGGAAGCGCGACGGGCACGACGGCGTGCACCGCGAGGCGCTGCTCGACGTGCGCGGCCTGGCGCAGATGCTGGTGCTGTTCGACGATCCGTCGCGCCCGCCGCCGCTCTTCACCGCGCACGAGTTCGCCCTCACCGACGGCGCCGGGCACGAGTACGGGCCGCACAGCCAGGGCCTGCGCGACGCGGTGGCGGAGACCGACCGCCGCCTCGGCGTGGTGCTCGACGTCCTGCAGGCGCGCGACCTGCTCGACTCGACGCTCTTCATCTTCACCAGCGATCACGGCATGGCGGCGCAGCACGTCGCGCTCGGCGCCAATCCCGCCCGCCATCCCGAGCGGATCGGTCTCAAGACCGTCACCGGCGAACCGATGATCTGGCTGCGCGACCTTGCGGTCAGCGTCGAACCGGCGCCCGACGGCCGCACCGCGCGCGTCGTGGTGTGCGACAACGACGCCGACCTGAGCGGCGAGCAGGCGCCGGTCGCCGGTGCCGCGGTCCGCGTGCTCGGCCGCGCCGACCACGTCATCGCCGAGCTCAGCACCAACGCCGCCGGCGTCGCCGGCTTCGCCACCCCCGCCGACGTCCCGCCGCACGAGATCGTGCTGTCGATCCACCATCCCGACTACAACCCGCGCCACCTGCGTCTCGACGGCACCACCCTGGCGATCGACCTGCGCCGCGCGCTGTACGGCGACCGGTAGCCCTCGCCAGCGACCGATGGCGGTGCGCGTCCAGATCGCCGGCGTCTCGACGCTCGAGGAAGCGCTGGCCACCGCCGACGCCGGCGCCGACGCGCTCGGATTCACCGTCCGCCTGCCGCATGGCGTCCACGACGGGCTCACCGAAGCGAAAGCGCGCGGCATCATCGCCGCGCTGCCGCCGTTCGTCGCCTCGGTGGCGATCACCTACGTCGACACGGCGCGCGACGCAGTCGATCTGTGCCGCTACCTCGGCGTGACGACGCTGCAGCTGCACGGGCCGTTCCCCTCCCCCGAGCTGCCGCTGATCCGCGCCGGCCTGCCGCATCTGAAACTGATCCGTGCCGTCCACGTGACCGGCCCCGCGGCGATCGCGCAGGCGCGCGGCCTGGCGCGCCACGTCGACGCGCTGATCCTCGATACCTACGACCCGGCGACCGGCCGGCACGGCGCCACCGGGCTGACGCATGACTGGTCGATCAGCCGGGCAATCGTCGACGAGCTGCGCGTGCCGGTGATCCTCGCCGGCGGGCTGACGCCGGACAACGTCGCCGCGGCGATCGCCGCCGTGCGCCCGTGGGGCGTCGACGTGCACACCGGCGTCGAGAACGCCGACGGCTCGCGCAACCTCGACACGCTGCGCGCCTTCATCGCCGCCGCCCGCGCCTGAGCCCGCGGCACAGTCCGGGTGGACGATGGGCTCGTTGTCCCGAACCGCAGAAACCCGCTAACGGTGGTCGGACTGACGACGAGGGAAACGGCGATGTACGAACAGATCCTCTACGAGGTGGAGGGCGCGGCGGCGATCATCTCGCTCAACCGCCCCAAGCAGCTCAATGCCTGGACCGACCGCATGGGCGCCGAGGTCAAGCACGCGATGGCGGCGGCCGAGGCCGACAAGCGCGTCGTCGCGATCATCCTGACCGGCGCCGGGCGCGGCTTCTGCGCCGGCGCCGACATGTTCCTGCTCAAGTCGATCAGCGAGGGCGGCACGCAGGAGAAGATCCCCGACGAGCTGACCGGCGCCGAGCCCGGCGACGCGGCGATGGGCGAGGCGTTCCGCGGCACCTACACGTACCTGCTCTCGGTGCGGAAGCCGATCATCGCGGCGGTCAATGGGCCGGTCGCCGGCATGGCGGTGCCGATCGTCGCCTGCTGCGACATCCGCTTCGCCGGCAGCGAGGCGTCCTTCACCACCTCGTTCTCGAAGCGCGGCCTGATCGCCGAGTGGGGCTCGAGCTGGATCCTGCCGCGCCTGCTCGGCCCGGCGCATGCGCTCGACCTGCTGTTCTCGGCGCGCAAGATCGACGCCGAGGAAGCGGCGCGCATCGGCCTGGTCAACCGCGTCGTCCCCGGCGCCGAGCTGATGGCCTACACCCGCCAGTACGTCGAGGAGCTCGCCGCCAACTGCTCGCCGACCTCGATGATGATCATGAAGCGCCAGGTCTATCAGCACCTGACCGCCGACCTCGGCCAGGCCGAGAAGGAAGCCATCGGCCTGATGCTCGACAGCTTCAAGCGTCCCGACTTCAAAGAAGGCGTCGTCTCCTTCCTGGAGAAGCGCCCGCCGAAATTCCCCAGAGTCTGAAGAAGAGATCGGAACCACAGATGAACACGGATGAACACGGATGAACACGGATGAGGAAACTGACAGTTTGCTGAGCGCCGCGCTTTCCAGTTCTTTCAGCTTCCATCGGTGTTCATCTGTGTTCATCCGTGGTTCCGTTTTGGTTTTCTAGGAAGGCTGCATGCACATCTACATTGACGGTGAGTACTACGACCGCGACACCGCGAAGGTGTCGGTCTTCGATCACGGGCTGCTGTACGGCGACGGCGTGTTCGAGGGGATCCGGGTCTATCGCAAGCGCATCTTCCGGTTGGAGGCGCATCTCGAGCGGCTCTACGACTCGGCGCGCGCGCTGGCGCTGACCATTCCGCACACGTTGCCCGAGCTGGCCGAGATCACCCGCCAGGCGGTGCGCAAGAACGAGCGCGAGGACGCCTACATCCGGCTGATCGTCACGCGCGGCGCCGGGGCGCTCGGCATCGACCCGAATTCGTGTCCGCGCGCCTGCGTGATCGTCATCGTCGACGACGTGCGCGTCTACTCGAAGGAGCTCTACGCCGGCGGCATCAAGGTCATGACCTCGGCCACCCGCCAGGTGTCGCACGAGGCGTTCGACCCGCGCATCAAGTCGCTCAACTACCTGAAGAACATCCTCGCCAAGATCGACGCGCAGCAGGCCGGCGCGCACGAGGCGATCATGCTCAACGCGCAGGGCTACGTCGCCGAGTGCACCGCCGACAACCTGTTCGTCGTGCGCGGCGGTCAGCTGCTCACCCCGTCGCCGCAGGACGGCGCGTTGGGCGGCATCACCCGCGGCGCCATCATGCAGCTCGCCGGCGAGGCGCGCGTCGCCTGCGCCGAGGCGCACCTGACGCGCTTCGACGTCTACACCGCCGACGAGGCCTTCGTCACCGGCACCGGCGCCGAGATCATGCCGGTCACCACCGTCGACGGCCGCCCGGTCGGCGACGGCACCCCCGGCCCGATCACCCGCCGCCTCTCCGACGCGTTCCACGCGCTGGTGCGCAACGAGGGAGACCCGCTTTGGTGACAGGCTGCTCGCTGTTAGGCTGTTACGCTGTTAGGGGAAACGCTGGATGGGTCGCTACTTCGCGCCCCTAACAGCCTAACAGCCTAACCCCCTAACAGCCTGCCTCCATGTATTCGGAGCGTTTCTTCCGCAGCGGCACGCTGCGCATCCACTTCCGCGACTGGGGTACCGACGGCAAGCCGCCGCTGGTGATCGTGCACGGGTTGCGCGATCACTCGCACTCCTTCGACGACCTGGCGCGCGGGCTGCTCGACCGCTTCCACGTCTACGCGCTCGACCTGCGCGGCCACGGCGACAGCGAGACGACGCCGTACTACGCCTTCGGCCACTTCGTCCTCGACCTGCACAACTTCGTGCGCGCCCTGCGCATTGCGTCACCGATCCTGGTCGGCCACTCGATGGGCGGCGAGGTGGTGCTGCAGTATGCCGGCGCGTTTCCCGACGTGCCGTCGCACCTGGTGGCGATCGAGGGGCTGGGCCCGCCGCCGATCGACATGGCCGAGGAGGTGGCGTGGACGGTCGCCGGCTTCGCGCGCATCGACCGCGCCACCGCCGGCCATCCGACCCTGAAGGACCTCGACGCCGCCTACGCGCGCCTGCGCGAGAAGAACCCACGCCTGCCGGAGTCGAAGGCGCGCGAGCTGGCGCTGCTCGGCACCCGCGCGGTCGAGGACGGCACGCTGGAGTGGAAGTTCGACGCCATGCTGGCGACCATGTCGCTCACCGGCCCGTTCCATCTCGACTACGCCAAGGCGCTGTGGCGCCGCATCAAGGCGCCGACCCTGCTCGTGCACGGCGGCGAGTCGGGCGAGTTCTGGCGCAGCAAAGCCGGCGCGGTCTATCTCGACGCCGACGACCTCGCCGCCCGCCGCGCCTGCTTCCGCCAGCACCACTTCGTCGAGATCGCCGGCGCCGGGCACATGGTCCACTTCGACCGCCCGCGCGAGCTGCTCACCGCGATTCGCGCGTTCCTGCCGTAGGCGCGGTCGCAGCGCTCTCTCGGCGCGGCGGATTGCGCGCGCGGCGGGGGCGCGCTAGTCGGCGTGGCGTCCGATGACCGCCGGCGGCCACAGCGCCTCACGCGTGCTGCGCAGCGCGATCTGCGCCGCCGCCGTGTGGCTCGTCGCCGGCGCGGCGCTGGCGCAGACCGTGCCGCCGCCGCCGGACGGCGCGATCGTCGCGGTCAACGCGCCACCGGCGACGGTCGAGGTGTGGAACCGCTCGATCGTCACGCTACGCGCCTCGATCGGCTCCTCCACTCCGGCCGACCGCGCCGAGCGCGCGGCGCGGCGCATCGAGGCGATTCCCGACGAGGAGCTGGGCGAGCTGCCGCGGGTGGTGTCGGCGCGCGTCGGCAACCTCGACGGCCTGATGGCGGTGGCCGGCGCGCGCACGCTGTTCGGCCTGCTGCCCGAGGACGTCGACCACGAATCCGGCGAGACGCTGCAGAGCCTCGGCGCCGAGACCGAGCAGCACCTGCGCGCCGTCTTCGCCGCGCGCGAGCAGCAGCGCAGCCTGCCGCTGCTGCTGCGCGGTATCGCCTGGAGCGCCGCCGCGACCGTCGCCTTCGCGCTGGTGGTGTGGGCGCTGATACGCGGGCAACGCCGCGTGCACGCGCGGCTCACCGCCGCCGCCGACCGCCGCTCCGGCGCCGCCCTGCGCCAGGTGCGCGGCTACCTGGTGGTCGTCTGGCGCCGCCTGGCGCAGGTCGGCGCCTGGGCGCTCGGTCTGGTCGCGCTCGACCTGTGGCTGACCTTCGTGTTGTCGCAGTTCCCCTACACCGCGCCCTGGGGCGAGGCGCTCGGCTCGCGCCTGAGCAGCGTCGTGCGCGAGCTCGCGCAAGGCGCCGCGCATGCGGCTCCCGGACTGCTCGCGGTCGCCCTCATCTTCGTCGCGGCGCGGTTCATCGTCCGCCTGCTGCACGCGCTGTTCGACGGCGTCGAGCGCGGCGCGCTCACCCTCCCCTTCCTGCAGCCGGAGACCGCGGAGGCAACCCGTCGCATCTCGACGCTGCTGGTGTGGCTGTTCGCCGTCACCGTCGCCTACCCGTACATTCCCGGCTCGCAGACCGACGCCTTCCGCGGCGTCAGCGTCTTCGTCGGCCTCATGCTGTCGCTCGGCTCGGCCGGCCTGGTGAACCAGGTGATGAGCGGCCTGGTGGTCGTCTACGCGCGCGCCATCCGCCCGGGTGAGTACGTGCGCATCGGCGAGATCGAGGGCGTCGTCTCCGAGGTCGGCCTGCTGTCGACCAAGCTCTGCACCGCGCGCAAGGAGGAAGTGACCATTCCCAACGCCGTGCTGGTGGGCAGCGCAACGACCAACTACTCGCGCCTCGCCGACGCCGACGGCGCGGTCGTCACGACCTCGGTGACGATCGGCTACGACGCGCCCTGGCGCCAGGTGGAGGCGCTGCTGCTGCTCGCCGCCGAGCGCACGCCGCAGGTGCGCAGGCAGCCGGCGCCGCGCGTCGTGCAGCGCAAGCTCGACGACTTCTACGTCGACTACCTGCTGCTGGTGAACGTCGACCGCGCCGAACAGCGCCCCGCCATCCTCTCCGCCCTGCACGCGCAGATCCAGGACGCCTTCAACGAATTCGGCGTACAGATCATGTCACCGCACTTCGAAACGCAGCCGTCCGAGGCGGTCACCGTGCCGAAGGCCAACTGGTTCACGCGCCCAGCGAAGGACCCCGGTTCGTGATGCACGCCTCGGAGCCAGGCAGCGGAGCCACGGATTACACGGAGTCATTTCAGGATTTCACGGAACAGAACTGCTCTGACTCAGGACACCGTTTCAGGGCAGCTCCGCTCCGTGAAATCCTGAAATGACTCCGTGTAATCCGTGGCTCCTGCCGCGCCGGTACGGACGTACGCTACGGCGCCGCCAGCGTGAACGCGCCGTCCGGATCGCCGCCGCTCGACGCATAGGCGGTGAACGGCGGGTTGAGCACCTGGATGTACGCCGGGCCGCTCACCGCGCCGGCCGGCACGCTGAACTGGAAGCGCTGCGCCGAGACGATGGTCAGGGGAATGCGCCCACTGCCGTCGGGGTTGAGGCCGCCGAGGTTGGGCACCGCGCTGCCCTGCAGGTTGAACAGGTTGATCACCGAGCGCGACGAGAAGCCGGTGCCGTCCACCGTGACCGTCGTGCCCGACTGCGACACGGCGCTGATGCTCAGCGTCGCGCCGATCGGCAGCGACACGGCGTTGGAGACGACGTTGCCGACGTACGGACTGTTGACCACCAGCAGCGCGCCGGGTCCGGTCGGTAGATTGGCCGGCAGCACCACCTGGATCTGCGTCGCGCTGCCGCCGGGGAGCGGCGTCAGCGGACCGTGCGCGCCGCCGGCGCTGTAGAGGTTGACCAGCGGCGCGTTGAAGCCGCTGCCGCCGATGGTGATGGTGCTGCCCGGCACCAGGACGGTGTCGATCGACGCCAGCGGCACGCCCGGCTCGAGCGGCCGGCAGGCGACGCTGTTCACCGACAGGATGGTGGGAATGTTCGCCGCGGCGGCACCGCGCAGCATCTGCGACTGCGGATTCGATTGCAGGTAGCCCTGGTCGGTATTGACCACCACCACGGTGGCAAAGCCGTTGCCGAGCGGCATCGACGCCGGCAGCAGCCAGGTGAGTGTCGTCGCCGTGCGGGCGGTCGGCACGTACGGGCCGTACGACGCAGTGCCGCCGCTGGTGGCGACGAACAGCATCACCCGCGACCCGGGCGTGAAGCCACTGCCGGAGAGCGAGTTCGACGCGCCGACCACCAGTGGGGTGGTCAACGCGTCGAGTTGTGGCGCGATCGGCGCTGCGGCGGTGACGGTGGGCAGCGGCGTCCGCGTGCGCGTGCGCGTCGGGCTGTTGGTGGCGGTAGCGGGAATCGGCGTCGCGGTGCGCGTCGCGGTGGCCGGCGGCGTCGCCGTCGCCGCGCCGGTCGGGCTCGGCAGCGGCGTGCTGCCGTCGTCGTAGTTCGCCGCCCACCAGCGCGCCAGGTCGCGCAGCGCCTGCGGCGGATTGGTCGGGGGCGGCTGCTGCAGCACCGTGTCGGTGGTGTTGACGCCGTGGCAGTTGGTGCACATGCGCATCTCGCCGGCGGCGAAGGTCACCCAGTAGCGCTCGCGCACCACCGGCGTGCCGTCGCTGCCGACCAGCTGCCAGGTCATGGCGCGGTGCGCCGGCACGAACGCCGCCATGCTGCCGTCGGTGCCCAGCCGCACGCTGCTCGCCGGCGCGCCGTTGAGCGGCGGATTGAGGCCGTCGTGCATCAGCTGCGCCAGCACGCGGCGGCCGGCGTGGAACTGCGAGTAGCCGCGGATCAGGTCGCCCTGCAGCAGCTGCATGAACTCGATCGGCACCGGCGTCGCGCCGGGCAGCGCCGTCTGCACCCCGTTGACGACCTTGAGGTTGAAATCCTGCTGGCGGTCGGCGCGACGGGTGACGTTGCGGCTGACGATCAGCGCCAGGTCGCGCGCCGCGAGGAAGGCGCGCAGGCGTTCGATGCCGGCGGCGCCGCCGAGCTCGTCGCGCAGGATCTGCGCCTCGGTCTCGGGCAGCGGGTTGGCGTGGCGCGCCGGACGCGGCCGCGCCCGCACTTCGGTCGGATCGAGCTCCCAGAGCGGCCCGCTGTAGCTCACCTGCCGGTACACCTGGTTGTCCCAGTACAAGATCGACTTGCTGATGCCGCCCGGGATCAGCCGCGCGCCCGCCGTCCAGTACGCGCCGGCCGACTGCAGGCGGGTGAGATGGAAGTCGTAGCGCGAGGAGAGCACGCCGTTCTCGGCGCGATCGGCGTACGGCGAGGCGCTGCGCACGGCGAGCAGCGTGCCGTCGGTGAGCGGCACCGGGTTGCGGAAATGGCCGGGGAAATTGGCCGGCGGCGTGCCGCCGTCCGGGGTGTAGTCGGCGGTCTCCGGCGCGGTGATGTAGTCGACCACGAAGTCGTCGGCGTTGAGCCCCTCGGGCGCATCGAAGCCGATGATCTGGCCGGCGGCGTGGGTGGAGAATTCCGGCGCGGTGGTGGCGTAGAAGTAGCCCGGCCGCAGCGGGTCCTCCTCCATCTGCAGGATCAGCTCGGCGTCGCGGCGCGATTGCGGCGCAATGAACTCCGGCAGCCCGTCGCGCGCCGCGTCGAAGTAGCGGCTCAGCTCGTGGCGGCCGACGTGGTTGAGCGTCTCCAGGCCGCTGCCGTCCTCGTTGATCTGCCAGGGGAAGAAGACGTTGAAGGTGTGGCCGTGGATCGGGCTGCCGCTGGCGCGGCGGCGCAGCTCGGGGAAGATCTCGGTGGTGCTGGTGGTGGTCTGCGCGCTGGCCTCGGAGACGTAGTTGAAGGCGCCGTAGTCGAGCGTGCCCTCGTTGCTCTGCTGGTCGCGCTGCAGGTGGTCCCAGCGCGTGTAGACGACGCGCCCGTCGGAGGCGACCAGTGGCGTGAAGGCGCCGGAGACGGCGTGGTCGAGCAGGAAGAGATCGGTGCCGTCGGCGCGCATCGACCAGATGCCGGTGACGGTCGGCGTCGATTCGTACTCGTCGAGCTGCGGGTAGGTGAGGCGGTCGCCGTTGCGCGGCCGATCGGAGGTGAAGAGGATGCGGTCGTCGGTGCCGTAGATCGGCGAGACGTTGTTGCTGTCGGCCGGCTGCGGCAGCTTGGTGATGCGCACCGTCTCGCCGGCGCCGAAGCCGCTGACCTCGTAGATCTGCCAGTAGACCGGCCGGTAGTCGTTCTGGGTGGTACCGCCGACCACCATCGAGAACAGCGCCTTGCTGCCGTCCCAGTGCACGCAGGGCTCGCGCACCGCGATCGCCTGCGCAGCGGTGAGGCCGTAGCCGGCGGCTGCGGTGAGGTTGCGCAGCGTCCCGTCGGCGTAGCGGATGTACAGGTCGCCGCCGCGCGGCGTGCTGCCGACGTAGGGGTCGTGGTTGCCGAACACCGCGTTGGTCGAGGCGAAGTCACCGCCGAACGGCGGCTGGGTGACGAAGAGAATGACGGGAGCGACGGAATTCGTCACCGCCGCCGCGCGCCCGACCGTCACCGGGCTGGCGATCGTCAGGCACAGGACGGCCCACCAGCCCAGGCGCCACCGCCGCTTCGCTCGTTCACGCATAGCGGAGCTGACGCGGAGCAAGATCTACACCCGGCCGCCCGCGATACGCGCAGTCGCACAGCAGCGCGTGTCCCCCCGCATGCCACATGTCCTGAGTGATGACCGCTGCGGCGACTTTGTTGCGGCGCGTGCTCATGGAACGCGCTGGGTCACGGAGGGCACGGATTCGTTTTAGGATTACACGGATTTCGGAACGTCTGATTCTGTTCCTTTACGAGAAACAGAAACTGATCCGACTCCGTGTGATCCTAGAATGGATCCGTGCCCTCCGTGGCCCAGCGCGTTTGGGCGAGCACGGCAGCGTGCCTCCGTGGCCCAGCGCGTTGCAACGAGCCCGCACGGTTGGAGCTACCAGCGCGACAACGCCGCCAACCGTTCGCGGTGGTAGGTCGCGTCGCCGAACGCCAGCTCGTTCCACTTGGCGCGTTTGAACCAGAGCTGGATGTCGTGCTCCCAGGTGAAGCCGATGCCGCCGTGGATCTGCACGGCGCGATTGGCGACGCGGGCATAGACGTCGCTCAGGCACGCCTTGGCCAGCGAGGCGGCGCGCGCCGCGTCGCGCGGCAGCGCGTCGAAGGCGTAGGCGGCGTACCAGACCAGCGCGCGCGCCGGCTCGATCTCGCTGACCATCTCCGCGGCCATGTGCTTCACCGCCTGGAACGAGCCGATGGTGCGGCCGAACTGCTCGCGCACCTTGCTGTACTCGACCGCCATCTCCAGCGCGCGCTCGGCGCCGCCGAGCGAATCGGCGGCGAGCGCGATGGCGGCGGCGTCGAGCACGCGCGCCAGCGTCTTCCAGCCGGTGCCGACCGTACCGAGCGCGGCCGACGCCGGCAGCTCGACGCCCTCGAAGCGCACCTCCATCGGCCGGCGCGTCTGGTCGATCACCGGCAGCGGCGCAATGTGCACGCCCGGCGTGTCGCGCGGGACGAGGAAGAGCGTGATGCCGTCGGCAGTAGCGCGGCCCTCGGTGGCCGCCGGTTTCGCCGTGCGGCCACGCAGGGCCGCGCTGCTCGTCCGGAAGGCCGCCACCAGCACGTCGGCGACGTGCGCGTCGGTGGCGAACAGCTTGGTGCCGGACAGTGTCCAGCCGCTGCCGCGCTGGCGCGCGCGCGCCGCGATGCCGGGCGCGTCGAGCCGGTCGCTCTCCTCCAGAAACGCCAGCGCGCCGAAGGCGTCGCCGCTCGCCAGACGCGGCAGCCAGGCCTGCTGCTGGGTCCGCGTGCCGCCCAGCGAGAGGGCGAGCGTCGCCAGCACCGCCGACGACAGGAACGGCCCCGGCACCACGGCGCGCCCGAGTTGCTCGCAGAGCAGCGCCAGGTCGAGCATGGTCAGCCCGGCGCCGCCGTAGCGCTCCGGCACGATCAGCCCCAACCAACCGAGCTCCGCCATGCGCTTGTAGAGCGCGCGCGGATGCCCCTCCTCGTCACGCCCCACCTCGCGCACCAGCGAGGTCGGACACTCGCGCGCGAGAAACTCCGCCGCCGTGCGTTGCAGCAGCTCCTGGTCCTCGGAGAGGCCGAAATCCATCGGGAGGCTGTAGGCTGCTACGCTGTTAGGCTGTTAGGAAAGGCCAACGCCGTGTTGGGGACGCGTCCGTCTTCCCCTAACAGCCAACAGCCTAGCAGCCTAACAGCCTTCCTCATCGCGGCATGCCCAGTCCGCGCTCGCTGATGATGTTCTTCTGGATCTGCGAGGTGCCGCCGCCGATGACCAGGCCGAGAGTGAACATGAACTCGTAGGGCCAGATGCCGCGGTCGGCGACGCGGCTGGCGCTGCGCGCCAGCGGCCCGCAGCTGCCCATCACCTCCAGCGCGCAGGCGGCGATGTCGTGGTTGAGCTCGGTGGAGACCAGCTTGTTGACTGACGCGGCGATGCCCGGCGAGCGGCCCTTGAGCGCGTCGGTGAGCTGGCGCAGCGAGTGGTACTTCATCGCCTCGACGCGGACGAGCAGCGCGGCGAGCTTCTGGCGCACCACCGGATCCTCGCTCGCCGGCCGGCCGTAGCGCTGGCGCGTCTGCGCCAGGTGCAGCAGGCCGTTGAACATCTGCTGCGTGCGGGTGGTCGAGCCGAGCATGTTGCGCTCGTGCGCCAGCGTCGCGTTGGCCACCTGCCAGCCCTGGTTGAGCTCGCCGACCAGGTGCTTGCGCGGCACCCGCACGTCCTCGAAGAACACCTCGTTGAAGCCGGCGTCGCCGGTCATCTGCACCAGCGGCCGCACCGTGATCCCCGGCGTCTTCATGTCGATCAGCAGGTAGGAGATGCCGCGGTGCTTGGGGGCGCTCGGGTCGGTGCGCACCAGGCAGAACATCCAGTCGGCGATCTGCGCGTTCGAGGTCCACACCTTCTGGCCGTTGACGATGAACTCGTCGCCGACCAGCTCGGCGCGCGTCTTCAGCGACGCCAGGTCCGATCCCGCGCCGGGCTCGGAGTAGCCCTGGCACCAGATCTCCTCGGCGCTGAGGATCTTCGGCAGGTGGCGCGCGCGCTGCTCGTCGGTGCCGTACTGGATCAGCGTCGGCCCGACCATCAGCACGCCCATCGCCCCGATCTGCTGCGGCGCCTTCGCCGCCACCAGTTCCTGGTTGACGATGGTCTGCTCCATCACGCCGAGGCCGCGGCCGCCGTACTGCTTGGGCCAGCCCATGGCGACGTAGCCGCCCTCGTAGAGCGTGCGCTGCCACTGCTTCAGCCAGCGCACCCGCGCCGGGTCGCCGTGCTCGCGGCTCGGCTCGCCGACCTCGCGCTTCGGCAGGTTCGCCTTCAGCCAGGCCCGCACCTGGGCGCGAAACGCCTCGTGCTCCGCACTGAGCGAGAGATCCATCCGGCGGCCGGCGTAGCAGAAGCGACGCGCGCGGGGCAATCCGCAATGCGACGCCTGCTCAGGCGCAGCCGTCGAGCGCGACGCGCACCGCCGCGATCAGCTCGCTGATCGAGACCTCGCCATCGGCGTCTGCGTCGGCCGCCGCGCAAGCGCCGACCGGCTGCAGGCCGAGCGCGACGCTGACCGCACTGATCAGATCGGCGATCGACACCGTCCCGTCCGCGCTGCAGTCGCCGGCACAGGACGTGTCGTCGAGCGCGATGCGCCACAGCTCGCGCCCGCGGAATCCATCAGTGGCCGAAGTGAAGACTCCTCCTCCGACCGCCAACAGCTCGCGCGCATCCGACGAAGCAATGCCCGGCGCGACGTCAGCCAACAGATGCGTCCCGTCGCTCGTCCCGTCGGTGACCCACGGCTCGGAGCCCACCGCCGTCTCGGCGGTGAATATCACGCGATCGCCGGCGGACGCGAAATTCCCTGGCGCGGAGCTGCGGCTGCCGGGGACCAGATCCTGGACGATATGCGTGCCACTGGAGGTACCGTCGCTCATCCACAGCTCCCAGCCGTGCATCGCATCGAATCCGGCGAACAACACCGAGCCGCCGAGTTGCGGCATGCGCGGCGAATCCGAGCTGGGCAGCGACACCAGTGGGCCTTCGAGCCACCTGGTGCCCTCTGTCGTTCCGTCGCTGACCCACAGCGTTCCGCCGTCATCAAAAGGCGATTCAGTGAGGAAGAAGAGCTGCGCGCCTGCAGCCGTGAGGCCGGCGATGCGCGTGCCGGACCAAACCAGGCGGGTGCCGGCGTCGGTGCCATCGCTGCGCCACAGCCCCTGTTCGCCAAACGCGCTCCAGCCGACGAAAAACAGCTCGCCATCGAAGTACGTGAACTGCGACGGCCGCGAGCCCTGGTCTTCGCCTGGTTCACGCGTCAGCAGATCGCGGATCAGATGTGTGCCGCCAGCGCTGCCGTCACTGATCCACGGCTCCTGATCGCGATACGGGCCACCACTGAAAAGGACGCGATCGCCGAGCGCGTGGAGCGATCCGACGCGATCGATCGGCGGACTGCAGCTCACGATGGACGCGTGCGATCGACAGACGCTGTTGGGCGATGCGTCGCCACCACTCACGAAGTACAGCGAGTCGCCGGCCGCGGTGAGATCGCGCAAGCCTTGTAAATCGGTCGGCACCGCCAGCGCGGTCCCGCCGTGCCTGCCGTCGGTGCTCCAGAGGCCGCCAACGTCGGGGAAGTACAACGCACCGCTGAACGTCACCGGCCGGCTGTCGCGCAGGCCGCGTTCGAGCCGCGCCTCGGCCGCACGCAGGATCGTCGTTCCAGCCGCCGTGCCGTCGCTGCTCCACAGGGAGTTGAACGGTCCGCCGTCCACCGCAGCGTTGAATACGACGCGGTCGCCAACCGCCGCCAATCCGTGCGGATTGGACGACTCGTTATACACGTCGTCCGATCCGGTGTTGGCCAGGAACGCCGTCCCCGCCATCGTCCCGTCGCTGCTCCACAGCTCGGCTCCGTGCTCCACCGTCCAAGCGGGAAAGAAGGCGCGCTCGTCGTTGCTACCCAGCTCGAACGGGACGAATGACTCGGGTTCCGAAAAGACCGGCATGGTGCCGTCCGTCGTGCCGTCAGTCCGCCACACGCCCCTCGCACCGTCGGCTCCGTAACCGAGAAAGAACAGCAGCCCGCCAACGACGCGCCGCCGGCCTCCCAGACCGGGCACTTCGGCAATCCGCTCCGGATCGCCGGCGAGATCGCGCCAGCGCCACAGGCCGGTCGGATGGTTCGTGTCGAAGAAGACGATATCGTCGCCCAGGCGCTCCCATCCCTCGATCGAGAAATCGATCGGACGCACAGTGGTCCCCGCGCGCGTGCCGTCGGTGGTGATGATCGACTCGTCGGTGGCGATCAGCACCCGGTCCGGCAACGCCAGCGGGGTGAACCTGCTGTAGGTCGGCAGCTCGGTGAGTCGGATCGTCCCGGCCGCCGTACCGTCACTGCGCCACAACGCGTCGGTACCACCGCCATCACCGATGGCCGTGAAGAGAACATTGCGCCCCAGACCGGCGAGTATGCCCGGGTATGAGCTCTCCGGACCGGCGACCAGATCGGCAACCATTCTCGTGCCGGCGGCCGTCCCGTCAGTGCGCCAGAGCTCCGTGCCTGCGTCGGTATACGGCGTGAAGAAAACCTGCTTGCCGGCCGCATGCAGCTCGGTGAGGTTGGCGTACTCGGTATGGAATTCCTTGAGCAGTCGCAGATTCATGCCGTTGGCGTCGCTGCGCCACAGCGCCAGCACCCACGATTGAAACGACTCCTGCCGCCCAACGGCGATGACGGCGCCGTCGTCCACGGCGACCATCGCGCACCAGCCACCGCCCAGCAGCGACCGTTTGGCGGTGCCCTCGGGCGTGCCGTCCGTGCTCCACAGCGCCAGCGTTCGTCCACCCGACTCGTCGCGCGCCGACGACGGTGACAGCAGCAGCGCACCGTCGCCAACGCGCGCGGCACAGTTGAACCCGCCGGACTCCAGGTCATCCGGCCCCGGCTCGAGATCCTTCAGCAGGCGCGTTCCGGACGGCGTGCCGTCGGTGACCCAGGGCTCCTCGCCATACTCCGGGCTGTAGGCGAGGAAGATCGTCCGCGCTCCGAGCGACAGGAACTTGCGTGGCGCACCCGAGATCACCCGCGGCGCGCCGTTGATGTCGCGGACCAGCGTCGCCTCGTTCGCCAGCGCCTGCCCGGCCGCGCAGACGACTGCACCGAGCGCACAGACCAACCAGGCGCGGCGCATCGCCATCGGCACGCCGACTACGCCGCGAGGGTGATGGTCGCGGTGCCGGTGACCAGGCGGTCGCCCTCGGCGCTCTCCAGCAGCAGGTCGCACTCGAGGAAGGTGCCGTGGTCGCTGGCGTGTTTCTCGGTGACCACGCCGTGCACCAGCAGCGGCACGTTCGGCCGCACCAGGGCGCGGAAGGTGGCGCTCAGGCGTTGCACGCGCACCGCCGGACTCCAGCTGGTGAGCAGGCGCGCGAACAGCGCCAGGCTGAAGTTGCCGGGCACGATCTGCCCGGGCAGCCCCTCGGCGCGCGCCTCTTCGTCGCTCATGAAGCGCCCGCCCGGCATGTGCGCCGACAGCGCATACTGCTTCACCTCGGCCGGGCTGAGCGTCAGCTGCAGCGCCGGCACTTCGTCGCCGACGTCGACTGAGTCGAAGCTGATCACTTCATTCACCGCGGAACCACGGATGAACACGGATGAACACGGAGAGCGATATGCAGTCGTGCACCCATTCACACAGGATGCGCTCGCAATGATGCGGATCCCATCGGTGTTTATCTGTGTTCATCTGTGGTTCCGTTTTTGAATCACCTGAACATCATCTTCTGGTCGATGTGCGCCACCAGCTGGTCGTGCTGGTTGGTGACGGTGGTGCGGAAGACGATGAAGGTCATCGCGCCGGTGCGGCCGGTCTTCTCGTAGACGTCGTGCACGGTGGCAACGGCGGTGAGCACGTCGCCGGGGCGGATGGCGGCGCCGAGCTCGATGTCCTTGCCGGCGTCGAAGCCGTTGCGGCCGAGCTCGGCGGGCATGTTCTTCGGCATGAAATGCTTGCCGCGCAGACTGAGGGTGAAGGTCGGCGGCGCGACCATGTCGGGGCGCGGAACGGTCCAGCGCGGGTCGGTCTCGCCGGCGGCGGTCGCGTAGGCGACGATCTGCTCGGCGGTGACCGGCGAAAAGGTGGTGCGGTCGAACTCCTGCCCGACGATCGAGCGGTCGATGCGACTCATGCCGCCCCGCGCGCCGCGCGCACCTGCTCGCGGAAGTCCACCGGGCGATAGCGCCCGCCCTTCAACGCCGCGACCAGGTCGTCGATCGACCGCACGTCGTCGTCGAACTCGGTGGCGCAGATGCCGATCAGGCTGACCAGGTGCGCGTCGCTGCCGCCGAAGGCGCCGTAGCCGTGCGCGTCGATCAACGCCTGCACGCGCTCGTTCTCACCCTTGCGGCTGCCGCCGTTGAGCGCCTCGACCGCCACCACGCCGTCGAGCGGCGGCTTGCCGGCGGCGTAGTGCTCGCACAGGCCGATGGTCGGCCGGCCGGGATGACAGGGCGCCGCGACGCCGCCCAGGCGCGCCACCTCGCTGACCACCTCCTGCGCCGCGAGGCGCACGTTGGCGAAGTCGAAGCGCCGCGTCATGTCGTCGTTCACGCCGTAGATCAGGATGTGCCCGTAGTCGGTCTCCACCTCGGCGCCGCGCAGGATGCGGATGCCGTAGCGATCCTCCAGCTCCCGGTAGTCGGCGTGCGGATCCCACTGCCGGTGCTCGGTCAGCACGATGCCGTCGATCGGCAGCAGATCGCGCTTGCGCTGCAACCACTTGAGATAGGTCTCCAGCGGCGCGCGGCTGTCCTCGGAGGCCTCCGAGTGGGCGTGCAGGTCGAGGATCACAACAGCTGACAGCTATCAGCGTTCAGCTTTCAGCTTCAAGACGCCGGGAGGCGATGAGCGACGAGCGACGAGGCCCCGCACCCTTGCGACCCTTCACTCATCGCTCGTCGCTCGAGACTGGTTTGAAGCGCGGCAGCGTGATCTCCGGTGTGGCGTCCTCGAACACCACCTCGACCGGCATGCCGATGCGCACGGCGTCGGGCGCGCAGTCGACGATGTTGGTGAGCAGCCGCACGCCCTCGTCGAGCTCGACGTAGGCGAGCACGTAGGGCAGTGCGTCGCGGAAGCCCGGCGCCTGGTTCTGGTGCGTGACGGTGAAGGTGTAGACGGTGCCGCGGCCGCAGCAGCGCTGCCACTCGACACGCTCCGACAGGCACGCCGGGCACAGCGCGCGCGGGTAGTGGCGCAGCGTGCCGCAGTCGCCGCAGCGCTGTACCACCAGCTCGTGACGCTGGCAGGCCTCCCAGTAGCCCTTCGATTCCTCGTCGAGCCGCGGCAGCGGCTTGGAATAATCTCGTTTGGTCATGATCGTCGGCCGCGATGACCGATGAGCGATGAGCGACGAGTGACTCCTTGAACCCGCCACCTCATCGCTCGTCGCTCATCGCTCATCGCTATCTTCCCAACACCAACGTCACGCCGCTGTGCCGCAGCCCGAGCATGCCGCCGGTGCCGTGGCAGAGCGCCACCTCGCAGTCGGGCACCTGGCGGGCGCCGCACTCGGCGCGCAACTGCCGCACCGCCTCGATGACCAGGAAGATGCCGCGCATGCCGGGATGGTTCGACGACAGGCCGCCGCCGTCGGTGTTGGTCGGCAGCGCCCCGCCGAGCCCGAGCCGCCCACCCTGCACGAAGCCGCCGCCCTCGCCGCGCGCGCAGAAGCCGAGGTTCTCCAGCGTCAGCAGCACGGTGATGGTGAACGAGTCGTAGAGCATGCACAGGTCGATCTCGTCGTGCCGCACGCCGGCCATCGCCAGCGCGCGCGGGCCCGACTGGCCGGCGGCCATGGTGAGCAGGTCGCGCGACCCCATGCTGGTGTGGCTCAGCCCTTCGCTGCCGCCGAGCAGCCGCACCGGCGCCTTCGGCAGATCGCGGGCGCGCGCGGCACTGGTGACCACGATCGCACCGGCGCCGTCGGAGATGATGCAGCAGTCGAGCAGGTGCAGCGGCGACGACACGACGCGCGAGGCGAGCACGTCGGCGACGCTGATCGGCTCGCGATACTTGGCGTGCGGGTTGAGCCCGGCATGCCTCCGCATGGTGACGGCGATCTCGGCCAGCTGCTCGGCGGTGGTGCCGTACTCGTGCATGTGGCGCTGCGCCACCAGCGCGTAGGAGTTGAGCACCGTCGGTCCGTACGGCGACTCGAACTGATCGGGCGGATCGCCGGCGTTGAAGCCGCCGGTGCCGACCGCGAAGCGCTCCGACGACGCGGTGCTGGCGTAGACGATCAGCACCGTCTCGGCGAGCCCGGCGGCGATCGCCGCGGCGGCGTGCAGCACGTGCGCGACGAACGACGAGCCGCCGATGTTGGTGCCGTCATGGAAGCGCGGCGTCAGATTGAGGTGCTCGGCCAGCGTCATGATGCCGATCGGCCCGACGCCGGCGGTGCAGAAGCCGTCCACGTCGGCGATGGTCAGGCCGGCGTCGGCGAGTGCGCCGCGCGCCGCCTCGGCGCAGAGCTGGAACTGCGTCTTGTCCGGCGCCCAACGGGTGGGGTGCTCGTAGACGCCGGCGATGACGGCCTGGGAGAGCGCGCCACTCATCAGTAGCCCCCACCCTGGCCCTCCCCCGCTGGCGCGGGGGAGGGAATCGGAGGGAGCGTCGCCAGGAATGCGTCGACGGCGGCGTTGAACGCGTCGGGCTGCTCGCTGGTGAGCATGTGGCCGGCGTTCTCGATCACCGCGAGCTGCGCGCCGGGGATGGCGCGCTGCACGTCCTCCGCCTTGTCCGGCGGACAGAAGTGGTCGTGCCGGCCGGTGATCACCAGCGTCGGCACGCGCAGCGCGCCGAGCTGGGCGGTGAAGTCGAGGCCGTTGCCGGCGAGCAGATCGGTGTAGCGCACGCGCGGGTCGGTCTTCACCTGCTCCATGAAGCACTCGCGCACCACCGCCATGTCGGCGCCGGGCGCGAACAGCCGCATGTCGAATGGCTGCGTCGCCCGGCCCATCGTCACCGCGTGCCAGGTGTCGAGGCTCGCCGGTGGGATGGCGAAGCGCGCCGGCGTCGCCACCAGCACCAGGGCGCGCAGCCGCTCGGGATGCGCCGCGGCGAAGCCGAGCCCGACCGCGCCGCCGAGCGCGCGGCCGACGAAGACGACCGGCCGCCGCGCCACCTGGTCGGCGAACGCCGCGACGCAGCGCACGTGCGCCGCCAGATCGGGCAGTCCCTCGGTCGAGCCGGAGCGCCCATGGCCGGGGAAATCGAGCGCCACGCCGGAGTGCGCCGCCGCGACGTGCGCCAGCTGGCGGTGCCAGGTGTGCGCGTTCGAGCCCGCCCCGTGCGCGAACAGCAGCAGCTCCCCCTGGTCGAGCGCCGGCGGCGTCCCCGGCAGCGTCGACGCGCCGGTGTGGAAGTAGTTCACCGCCACCCCGTCGATGGTCACGTACTTGGAGAACACAGCGCAGATGAGAAACCACAGATGCGCGCCGATGACCAGGCAGAGGATTCACCACAGAGACACAGAGGCACGAAGACGAAAAGAGAACTGAAGACCCCTGAGCTCTTCTGTCTTTCTCTCCGTGTCTCTGTGCCTCCGTGGTGAATCTTCTCCTTCTGTGGCTAAGTCCCGCTCAATGACTCCGCTGCGCATTGGCCTGGTCGGCGCCGGGATGATCGGCAGTACGCACTCGGCGGTGCTGCAGACGATCGCGCAGGCGCTGCCGGAGGCGGTGGAGCTGACCGCGGTCGCCGATCCGGATGCGGCGGCGCGCGAGCGGTTGCAGGGACTGTCGGGCTGGCGGCACGCCTACGCCGATCACGCCGCGCTGCTCGCCGGCGCGCCGGTCGACGCGGTGTTCGTCTGCACGCCGACCGCCTTCCACGCCGAGATCGTGCGCGACGTCGCCGCCGCCGGCCGCCACCTGTTCGCCGAGAAGCCGCTGGCGATGTCGCTCGCCGAGGCGCGCGCCATGCAGTCCGCCGTCGCGCGCGCCGGGGTGCGGGCGCAGATCGGCCTGGTGCTGCGCTTCTCCGCCGTCTACGGGGTGATGCGCGCGCTATTGCGCGAGGCCGACGCCGGCGCGCCGATGGCGGTGGTCTTCCGCGACGACCAGTGCTTTCCGATTCGCGGCCTGCACGACACCGGCTGGCGCGCCGACCGCCGCCTGACCGCCGGCGGTACGCTGATCGAGCACGGCGTGCACGACCTCGACCTGCTCACCTGGCTGTTCGGCCCGGTCGCGACGCTGCGCGCCTGGAGCCAGAACCGCGCCGGCCACGCCGGCATCGAGGACTACGTCGCGGTCGAGCTCGCCTTCGCCAGCGGTCTGCGCGCGCAGCTGGTCAACGTCTGGCACGACATGGCGCAGCGCACCTCGAACCGGCGCCTGGAGATCTTCTGCCCGCGCGCCTTCCTCGCCAGCGAGGCCGACATGAGCGGCTCGATCCTGCTGCAGCGCGGCGACGGCGCCGGCGAGCGCCTCGCCTGGGAGGAGGTCCACGCCCGCTTCACCGCCCTGCTCGGGCGCCGCGACGACCGCTTCCGCGAATGGTACGGCGTGCCCTACCTGCTGCAGGACCTGTCGTTCATCGAGGCGCTGCGCGCCGGCCGCGACCCCAACCCCGGCCTCGCCGTCGGCGTCGAGGCGCAGCGCCTGGCGGCGGCGGTGTACGCGGCGGCGGAGAGTGGGTCGGAGATCGAGCTGGCGCGTTTCGGCTCCGCGAGCGATGAGCGATGAGCGACGAGCGATGAGGGCTGCGTCGGTTCTCGTCGCTCATCGCTCGTCGCTCATCGCTGCTCCTCAGATCCACTCGAAGAGCATCGCCACCCCGACCAGCACGAACGCCACGGCGCCGATCTTGCGGATCAGCGCCAGCGGCAGCACCTCGGACAAACCGGCGCCGACGGCGACGCCGAGCGCGCTGACCGCGACCAGCGCCAGGCTGGCGCCGACGAACACGGCGACCGGCTGCTTGGTCGAGGCGGCGAGCGTCACCGCCGCGAGCTGCGTCTTGTCGCCGAGCTCGGCGAGGAAGATGGCGCCGAAGGTCGAGGCGATGAGTTTCCAGTCCATATCGGGAAATCCCCCCTGGCCCCCCTTTTTCAAAGGGGGGATTCAAGCTCGACGACGACGCCTTCGTAGGCGGCGAGGGTGAAGGTATCGCCGCTGCTGTCGCGCGACGGGTCGGTGGAGAGCACGGTGCGCCCGGCACCGGGCAGCGCCACCGTACGCGGCTCGGCGGCAAAGTTGAGCGCGACCGCCAGGCGCTGGTCGTCGTGCTCGCGCAGGTAGACGAAGGTGTCGGGTGGTCCGTCGAGCACGCGTAGCGCGCCATCGAGCAGCGCGGGGGACTGCTTCCGCCACCAGATGACGCGTCGGTAGAACGACAGCAGCGAGCGCGGATCGTCGATCTGCGCGGCGACGTTCACCGTCGCCGCGTCGGCTGCCAGCGGCAGCCACGGCGGCGCGCTGCTGAAGCCGGCGTACGGCGAGGCGTCCCACTGCATCGGCGTGCGCTCCGGATCGCGGCCGAGGCCGGGGAAGCGCTTGCCGAGCGGGTCGCACAGGCGCTCGGGCGGGATCTCGCCGTCGCGCATGCCGATCTCCTCGCCGTAGTAGAGGAACGGCGTGCCGCGCAGAGTCAGCAGCAGCAGCGCGGCGAGGCGGGCACGCGGCGCGGGGTGAACGC
Organism: Deltaproteobacteria bacterium; assembly: GCA_033764095.1. GTDB lineage: Bacteria > Desulfobacterota > Binatia > HRBIN30 > CADEER01 > JBDTMT01. The sequence continues at coordinate 27,195 of JANRJF010000442.1, forward strand.
TCGCGCCGGGCGACGGCGCGTCGTGGTCGTCGAAGCGCGTGCGGTGGCGCGGCGCGTCGTGGCTCGACAGCACGTACGTCGGCTGCGCGCCGGCCGGCCACAGTTGCTCGACCTCCTCGACGCGCTGGCGAAACAGGTCGGCGTCCCACGGCGTCCACTGGAAAGCGAAGTTGAACGCCAGCGGCAGTTCGTCGTTGTCGGCGCCGTGGTAGGCCGCGACCCTGGCCGGCTCCAGCAGGTAGACCTCGCCGACCATCATGCGCTCGCCGTGCGCCTCGAGCACCTGGCGCCAGTCGCGGATGATGTCGTGCACCTCCGGCCGGTCGTGGTCCCAGATGTGCTGCTGGCCGAAATAATCGCGCAGCGGGTGGGGGTCGCTCTCGTCCGGCGGCGGGTTGTCGCGGAACTGATCGTCCTTGATCATCTTGTGGATCACGTCGACGCGAAACCCGTCGACGCCGCGTGCCAGCCAGAAGCGCAGCACCTCGCGCATCGCCGCCACCACCTCGGGATTGCGCCAGTTGAGGTCGGGCTGCTCGGCGAGGAACGAGTGCAGGTAGTACTGGCCGGTGGCCGCGTCGAGCGTCCACGCCGGCCCGCCGAAGCTCGCCACCCAGTTGTTCGGCGGCCCGCCGTCCGGCGCCGGGTCGCGCCAGATGTACCAGTCGCGCTTCGCCGCCGTGCGCGACGCGCGCGATTCGACGAACCAGGCGTGCTCGTGCGAGCTGTGGTTCGGCACCAGGTCGAGGATGACGCGGATGCCGCGCGCGTGCGCCTCGGCGATCAGCCGGTCGAGGTCGGCGAGATCGCCGAACAGCGGATCGACCGCGCAGTAGTCGCTGACGTCGTAGCCGAAGTCGTACATCGGCGACGGGTTGATCGGCGTCAGCCACAGCGCGTCGACGCCGAGCGAGCGCGGCGTGCCGTCGTTCAGGTAGTCGAGCCGTTGGGTGATGCCGGCCAGGTTGCCGACCCCGTCGCCGTCGGTGTCCTGAAAGCTGCGCACGTAGATCTCGTAGAAGACCGCGTGTCGCCACCATGCGTTGTCAGGCATGCGGCGCGTCGTAGCGCAGACGGATACGGAATGGCCACAGATGAACGCAGAGAACCACAGCGGACACGGAGGCGAGCCGCTTGCTCCGTACCGTGCGCGCCGAGGGGGGCTGGTCGTGCCAGCGCGGCGGCGCTAGGCGAGGCACATGGACAACCTACAGGCGTTTCTGAAGTACGCGGCGGACTTCGAGCGCACGCTGGTCGACGACGACTGGACGCGGTTGGAGCCCTATTTCGCCGACGACGCGGTCTACGAAGTCACCGGCTCGAAGACGGCCTGCCGGCTGGTCGGACGCCCGGCCATCTTCGCCGGCATGAAGAAATCGCTCGACGGCTTCGACCGCAAGTTCCCGACGCGCGACATCGCCGTGCTCGACGGACCGCACGTCGCGGACGACGAGATCCGCATGCAGTGGCAGGTCACCTACGGCAAGCCCGGCCTGAAGCCCTTCGTGCTCAGCGGCCGCGGCCGGGTGCGCTATGCCGGCGGCAAGATCGTCTACCTCTACGACGGCTACGAGCCCGGGGTGGACGAGCAGTTCGCCGCCTACGTGCGCGACACCGGCCTGGCGATCGACCCCAGCTACGTCTGAGACGCGCCCCGCCGCGCGCCGCGGCCACCTCCGCCTCGCGGGACTTGCTCAGGAAGTCAGTTCGGACCCGCCGCGATTGGCTGGGCAGAGCCCCGCGCGGGCGCAGCGCGCCTCGTACAGCTGCCGTGCCTCCGCCAGCTGCTCGACGTCGAAGCCGTCGAAACGGCGGACGCGTTGCTGCGCGTCGATCTCGGTGACGAAGACGCTGGCGTTCTCGAAGACGCCGCCCTCGTGCGTGCCGACCCACACCGGCACGCAGAGGAGACACGCGCCGGTCGCCTCGAGATGGTCGATCCGCAACTGGACGTCGGGGGAGAGCTCGGCGAGCGAGCGCAGCGCCTGCACGTAGGCGTCGGGTCCGTGCAGCGTCTCCCAGCCGAGCACGCGATGGTCGTGCACCTCCAGGTCGGGGGCCAGCAGGGCGGCCAGCGCCGCCCAGTCACGCAACGCGAACGCGCCCACGAAGCGCATCGCCAGCGCTGCCGGCAGGGACGCGGAGCCCTCGCCGGCGAGATAGCGCGCGTCGAGCTCGGCCAGCGCCGCGGCCAGATCGCCGGCATCGAACATCACCTGCCGGCTCAGCGCGCCGGCGGCGTCGGTCTCGGCGAGACTCAGCCATTCGATGACGCTGTCGCCGATCGACTGGTCGCGCCCCTCGAAGCGGCCGCGAGTGAGCAGCAGGCGCGTGCCGCGCGTCGCCAGCCAGGTGTTGATGAAGCGCGCCGCCGTCATGCCGCTGACCATCCGCAGGAACTGCACGTGATGCTCGCGGTCGACGTCGAGGCGGAGCAGCGCGCGGCGGTCCTGCAGGCGAAAGTCGGCGGCGAACACCGCCGTCACGCGCGTCCAGTCCCGCGCCGCGATGGCAGCACCCAGTCGCTCGCTGGCGCGCGTCACGGCGTTGTCCAGGTACGGCCGCGCCACGGCCGCGTCGGGACGGGTGAGCGTCTCGTAGCGGGCCCGCGCAGCATCGAGCTGATCGAGGTCGAAGAGCTCCAGCCGGTGGAAGCGCGTGCCGTCGTGCGCGCAGACGACGGCGAACGAATCCTCGAAGGCGCCGCCGCCGGCGAGGGTGCCGTACCAGGTGGCGACGCCGAGCGCAGCGCGGCCGCTCAGCTGCGACAGGTGATCGATGCGCAGCGCGCCGCGTAGCCGGAGATCCTCCAGGACGCCGCGCGTCGCCAGGTACGTCTCACGCGTCACCGGCACGTCGGTGCCGACCAGCTGGCGGTGGCTGACGAGGGTGAAGTCGGCCGGCAGCAGCGCCGCCAGCGCGCCGCCGTCGCCTTCGATGGCGGCGCGCAGATAGGCGCGCAGGTTGTGGAGCAGCACCGCGTAGGAGGCCGCCTCGCCGGCGGCATAGCGGTCGTCCAGCGCGTCGGTGGCGGCGTCGCGCGCCTGCGGATCGAACGCGACCAGATGGGTGCGGCGTCCGTCGCCGTCGACCTCGACCAACCAGAGCAGCGCGCTGCTCACCGGGCCGCCCTCGACGCCACCGACCGCCTCGACGGCGTACAGGGCCAAGCGCCCGCCACGCGTCGCCAGGAGCGTCGCCTGCCAGCGAATTCCTGCGTCGAAGACCAGGCGCAGACTCGCAAAGAAGGTGCTGCCGGCGACCTGCAGGCGGAAGAGCGAGCGCCGATCGTCGAGTGCGTGCGTCGCCGCAAAGCTGTCCGTGATGCGATCCCAGTCGCGCGCGTCCCAGGCCGCCAGGAAGCGCTCGACGGCGCGCGTCGCGGCGTTGGTGAACGCCGCCGCAGCCGACGCGGCGTTCGGCCGCACGCGCGACGCGGCAGCCGCGCTGCCCGCATCGGTCGGCGCAACCGCCGCGCGCGATGCGGCGCCGCGGAACCGATCGGCGAGCACCGTCGCGCCCTTCGCCTCCCACAGCGCCACCGCCTGAACGTCCTCGGCGTCGGCCTCCGCGGCGCGGCCGGCGGCGCGCAGTGCAGCCGCCAAGGCCCGCCGCGCGTCGGCGTGGTCGAGCAGCGCGTCAGTCGATGCCGCCAGCTCGACCGCCGCGCGCGCCAGGCCGATCGCCTCGCCGTGCTCGCCGCGCCGCGCCAGCGCCTCGGCGCGCACGCCGCGCCAGGCGATCGCCGCCTTGAGGTCGTCGCCGGCCAGCGCCTCGCTGTCGCGGCTCAGCCGCTCGGCCTCGTCGGCGCGGCCCTGCGCCAGCAGCGCGCGACCGAGCAGCGCCGCCGCCTGCGCGGCGTCGAT
>JANRJF010000443.1:0-7696 GCA_033764095.1 Deltaproteobacteria bacterium
CCGAACTTCTTCTCGAAGACGCGCAAGCCGGCGCTGAAGAACGCCGACGTGGTGCTGATCTTCGGCACGCCGCTGGATTTCCGCATCGGCTACGGGCGCGACTCGCACATCAACCCGAACGCCAAGCTGATCCAGATCGACATCGATCCGCGCGAGCTGGGGCGCAACCGGCCATGCGACGTCGGCATCGTCGGCGACACCGGCCTGGTGATGGAGCAGCTGGTCAACGCCGCCAAGGCCGAGGGCTACCAGGCGTCGATGGTCAAGCCGTGGCTCGACGACATGCGCAAGAAGGAGGCGGCGGAGCAGGAGAAGGTGAAGCCGCAGCTCGAGTCGACCGACGTGCCGGTCAACCCGCTGCGCGCCTGCAAGGAGATCGCCGACGCCTTCGGCGAGAACGTCATCTACGTCGGCGACGGCGGCGACTTCGTCGCCACCGCGGCGTCGGTGGTGCGCGTCTACCAGTCCGGCCACTGGCTCGATCCCGGCCCGCTCGGCACGCTCGGCGTCGGCCCGGGCTACGCCATGGCGGCGAAGCTGGCCAAGCCCGACTCGCCGGTGGTGATCATCTACGGCGACGGCTCCTTCGGCCTGCACGCGATGGAGTTCGAGGCCTGCGTGCGGCAGAAGATCAACGTCATCGGCATCATCGGCAACGACGCCGGCTGGACGCAGATCCGCCGCGGCCAGGTGCAGCTCTACGGCGAGGAACGCGCCGTCGCGACCGGACTGTCCTTCACCCGCTACGAGAAGGTGGTGGAGGCGCTCGGCGGCCACGGCGAGTACGTCGAGCGCGCCGAGGACATCCGCCCGGCGATCGAACGGTCGATCAAGGCGAACAAGCCGGCGTTGATCAACATCAAGATCGGCGGCAGTGACTTCCGCAAGGACGCGATTTCGATCTGAGGAAGGCTGTTAGGCGGTTACGCTGTTAGGCTGTTAGGGGAAAGAGAGGACGGCTGTTGGCGGTCAGGTGATTGACGCTGTCAGGATGGCTCTGAAATTCCCCCCTAACAGCGTAACAGCCTAACAGCGTAACAGCCTACATCGTGCGGGATACCACGGCGGCGCTGGTCGTCATCGGCAACGAGATTCTCTCCGGCAAGGTCGCCGACACCAATTCGACCTTTCTCGCGCAGCAGCTGCGCGGCTGGGGGGTGACGCTGCGGCGGATGGTGGTGATCCCGGACGAGGTGGAGGTCATCGCCGCGGCGATTCGCGAGCTGGCGCCGACGGTGGACGTGCTGTTCACCTCGGGCGGGGTGGGGCCGACGCACGACGACGTGACCATCGAGGGGGTGGCGCGCGGGCTGGGGCGCGGCGTGGTGCGGCATCCGGCGATCGAGGGGCTGCTGCGCCGGCACTTCGGCGACCGCGTCAACCAGGCGCACCTCAAGCTGGCCGAGGTGGTCGAGGGCACCGAGCTCGACACCGCCGGCAAGGTGAGCTTCCCGACCTTCCGGGTGGAGAACATCTACGTGTTGCCCGGCATCCCGGAGATCTTCCGCGAGAAGGTGCTGGCGCTGCGCGAGCGCTTCGCCGCCGATCCCTTCCACCTGCGCGTGGTGTACACGCGCGAGCTGGAGAGCGCGATCGCGGCGCACCTGAACGACACCCTGGCGCAGTTCCCCGAGCTGCTGCTGGGCTCGTACCCGAAGCTCAACGACCCCGACTACAGCGTGCGCATCACGCTGGAGTCGAAGGATCGCGACTACGTCGAGCGGGCGCTGGCGGTACTGCTGGGGTTGCTGCGGGCGGACAGCGTGGTGCGGACCGAGTGAAAAAGAATTCACCACAGAGGCACAGAGGCACGGAGATCTGATAGAGACAGACGGAAGAATTCTCAGGGTTCTCTCCGTGTCTCTGTGCCTCTGTGGTGAATTCTTCTGTCGATTGTGTGGAGGAGGAGGATGGTCATGTTGCGGATGATTGCGGGACTGATGGTGGCGATGCTGATGGCGGCGGCGCCGCTGCGGGCGGACGACTCGCTGAGCGACGACACGCTGGGCAGCGGCTCGGGCGGCTCGTATCACCAGGAGCAGCCGCTCGGCGACGACCAGCCGGGCGTCTGGTCGGACTTCGGCATGGGCATGGCGGCGGTCGGCACCAACCTCGGCTACATGCCGGCCAAGTTCCTCTACGCCATGGGCGGCGGCCTGGTCGGCCTGATGGCGTGGGGCGTGACGGCGGGCGACAGCGAGATCGCCAACGGCATTCTCGCCCCGGCCTTCGGCGGCACCTGGGCGGTGACGCCCGACATGCTGCGCGGCAAGGACCCGATCTACTTCAGCGGACCGACGTTGGAGCGCTCGCGCTGACGCCGGCCACATCCTAAGGGGGTTGCATGAACGCGAAGACGATCATCGGCGTCATCGTCCTGCTGATTCTCATCGGCGTCGGCTGGTTCTACGTGCAGTACAAGCGTCAGGAGGCGAAGTTCCGCGGCGCCTCGGAGATCGCCGAGGAGAGCTTCAAGAAGGACGGCAAGGTCGCCAACATCAAGTACGTCGGCGTGGTCAACGCGCCGCTCGACAAGGTGCAGGAGGCGGTCTGGGGCGTCGAGAAGAGCGCCGGCGTGATCGAGAGCATCAAGAAGGCCGAGCTGGTGAAGCAGGAGGGCAACAGCAAGACGGTGCTGATGCAGCTGCAGGCCGGCTCGCTGCCGCTGCAGCAGTTCGTCATGGTGTTCACGCTCGACGAGCCCAACCACGCGGTGAAGTTCAAGACCACGCAGGCCCAGGCCGCCGATCTGGAGGGCACCTACTCGCTGGAGGCGGACGGCGACAAGACGCTGCTCACCTACGAGGCGGTGTCGACCGACAAGATCCCGGTGCCGTTCCCGGACGGCGTGATCGAGAGCGCCAACCGCGAGGTGTTCGTCACCATGATCCGCGGCATCACCAAGCAGGCCGGCGGCACGCTGCTACCGACTCCGGCGAGCTGAGTGGGCGGGCCGGCGGAGGCGATCTTCGTCGCCGGCGCGGCACGGCTCGATCGCCTGCCGCCGCCGCGACTGCCGGAGGTCGCCTTCGCCGGCCGCTCCAACGTCGGCAAGTCGTCGCTGCTCAATCGCCTGACGCGGCGGCGCAGCCTGGCGCGGGTGAGCAAGACGCCGGGCCGCACTCAGCAGATCAATTTCTTCGCGATCGACGCCCGCCTGCTGTTCGTCGATCTACCCGGCTACGGCTTCGCCAAGGTGCCGCTGGCGGTGAAGGACGCCTGGCGCGGCCTGGTCGAGGGCTACCTCACCGCCGACCGCCCGCTGCGCGGCGTCTGCGTGCTGGTCGACATCCGCCGCGGCCTGCTGCCCGACGACCAACAACTGCTCGACTTCCTCGCCGCACACGACATCGCCGCGCAGATCGTCGCAACCAAGATCGACAAGCTGACGCGCGGCGCCCGCGCCGGGGCGCTGCGCGCCATCGGCGCCGATGTGATCGGCGTCTCCGCCGAGACCGGCGATGGGATCAGCGAGCTCTGGCGGGTGATCGATGCGTGGGGGAAGAAGAAAAACGGAACCACGGATGAACACAGATAAACACGGATAGAAGAAAGGGAGGCCGCTTCGTTGAGCCCGTACGCGTCGTGCTCGAGGACGCGATCTCAGTTTTTTTATCTGTGTTTATCTGTGTTCATCCGTGGTTCCCAACTCTGACTGATCCTACTTGCCGAACCTCGACAGCGAGTTCATGTCGAAGAACGAGGGGTTGTACGGGACGTGCGTGTCGAGCGCGGCCTTGGGGTCGGACTTGAGGCCGGCGACGGTGGCGCGGTTGGCCTTGATGTTCTCGGCGACGTTGTAGGACATGTTCGAGCCCTGGATGTAGTCGGTGTAGCCGTCCGGGCGGGTCTTGGGCTGCAGGTTGTACGCCATCACCTGCAGGACGTTGAGCAACTCGCCCTGCCAGGTGAACTTGCGGTTCCACGAGCCCTGAAACGATTCCTTGTCGATGTAGAGCTGCAGCTTGCCGTACAGGTAGTACTTGTCCTTCGGGATGCCCTCGATGATCCACGCCGGGCGCTTGGCGAGCGCGGCGCTGCGCGGCGCCCAGGCGAGGCCCTTCCAGGTGGGATCCATGTAGCCGATGATCTTCATGTCCGGGTCCCAGTTGGAGCGCCAGCCGCCACCCGGCTGCCAGATCGGGTTCGACTTGCCCTGCAGGTTGAGCGGGTCGACGATGCGCAGCACCTCGGTGTCGCCGACCAGCGACCAGGTGAAGTCCTCCGGCTTGCCGTCGAAGAACGGGCCGTCGTCCTGGCTCATGTCGGAGCCGAGGAAGCCGTCGGAGCGGTTGGCCGGGCTGACGGCGCGGACGCGGCGCAGCGCCGGCACGAAGGCCCAGGCGGAGTCGCGCTTGTCGGGATCGCGGTAGCGCCAGGCGAGCGCGGCGGTACCGGCGAGGTCGGTCGGCGTCTTTGCCACCACCAGCTGCTGGCTGGCGAAGTTCTGCGGGTTGGGGATGCGGTCCTTCTCCGGGATGCCGTCGTAGTACATGAAGTTGACATCCTGGTCGGTCTTGCGCTCGACCGCCTTGGGGCCAACCCAGTTCACCTGCGACTCGGCGTGCAGGTTGCCGTAGTACCAAGTCAGGTAGAAGAAGTTCCACAGGATCTTGATCGCCGCGTCCTTGTCGGCCTTGTCGATGATCGGGAACGGGTAGCCCATGATGTACTCGGGCTGCTCGCCGGTGGAGTTGAGCACCACCGTGCCGGTCTCGCTGATCTTGAACTGGCCGGCGTTCTTCTCGGTCGCCGCCTTGAAGTCGGGGGGGACGTTGAAGGTGCCGACCGGCCACTCGACGATCGGGTTGGCGTAGCCGCCGGTCTTGTAGTGCTCGAGGATCTCGGGCGGCAGCAGGCCCTCGGCGAGCTGCCAGTTGCTCTGGTCCAGCGTCATGCCCGGCTTGAGCTCGTCGGCCATCGCCACGGTCGCGCAGAGGAGCAGTGCTCCACCTGCGACCCACCCGCGTACATTCGACATCTCGATCCTCCGCTGAACGGCGCGCCGGTCCACGATTCGATCCAGGTCCCCCAGGGGCGCGCAGACTTCGGCTACGTTTACGGTGCGCGCGTCGCTTGGGTCAAATCTGGCGCGCTTTGGAGATTGACCACCAAGGCACCAAGGACACCAAGGATCCGGATCTCTCCTTGGTGTCCTTGGTGCCTTGGTGGTCAATCCTCCGGCGCGTTGAGGCCGCGCCGAGCCTGTGCCACTCTCCCGCGACTGCGCATGCCGGCCACCCGCAAAACATCCGATCGTACACGCCGTGCGTCGGCGTCGCGTGCGCCGGCGCTGCGCAACGGCACGCGCCGGGCGCCGAAGCGCGAGCTGCCGATCGGCATCTTCGATTCCGGCATCGGCGGGCTGACCGTGGTGCGGGCGCTGACCCGGCTGCTGCCGGACGAGTCGCTGATCTACCTGGGCGACACCGGCCGCTACCCGTACGGCACCAAGTCGGCCGACGTGGTGCGGCGCTACTCCTTCGAGAACGCCCAGTTCCTGCTGGACAAGGGCATCAAGGCGCTGGTCGTCGCCTGCAACACCTCGTCGGCGGTGGCGCTCGACGCGTTGCGCGCGCACGTCGAGGTGCCGATCGTCGGCGTCATCGCCCCCGGCGCGGCCGCCGCCGCCGCGGCGACCAGGAACCGCAAGGTCGGCGTGATCGCCACCGAGGGCACCATCCGCAGCGGCGAGTACACCCGCGCGCTGCGCGCCGAGCGCGCCGATCTGGAGATCTACACGCGCGCCTGCCCGCTGTTCGTCCCGCTCGCCGAAGAAGGCTGGGTCGACAACGATGTCGCCCGCCGCGCCGCGCAGCTCTACCTGACCAGCCTGAGCAAGAGCGGCATCGACACGCTGATCCTCGGCTGTACCCATTACCAGCTGCTGAAGACCGTCATCCGCCACACCATGGGCGCCAAGGTGAAGCTGATCGACTCCGGCGTCGCCACCGCCGCCGTGGCGCGCGACGTGCTTGCCGCGCACCAGCTGCTGCGCCGCACGCGCGGCGGCGAGTCCTCCTTCTTCGTCACCGACGCGCCGGAGCGCTTCGTCAAGGTCGCCGCGCGCTTCCTCGGCGCGCAGGTCGACTCGGCGGTGCAGCTGGAGCGGTGAGCAAGCCTTCGCCCAGAGCAAGGGCCAACCACCAAGCCACCAAGCGGACCGCAGAAGCTTGGTGCCTTGGGGTTTGGTGGTGCTTCCTGAAGCCCCGTCAGCTGAACGGATCGCACATGTGGTGCGGCGGAATCGGCAGGGCCGGATCGTAGATCAGGATGTTCGCCATCATGCCCTGATCGGCGTGCTGGACGATGTGGCAGTGGAAAACGAACTCGCCGAGGATGATCGGGTTGGTGAAGGGGAGGATGGCGGTGACCGAGCTGGGGGTGTCGTCGCTCGGGGCGGCGGGCAGGTTGACGGTGTCCTGGTAGCCGACGAAGGGCTGCTCGACGCCGTTCACCTTGGTGACCTGGAAGTCGATCTGGTGGATGTGGAAGACGTGCTCCTCGCGCGAGGTGTTGAGGATGGTCCACTCCTCGACGTTGCCGAGCGGCACCAGCGTGTCGATGCAGTGGTGGTCGTACGGACGCCCGTTGATGGTGAAGACGTTCGGGTTGTCGGTGTCGGCGAAGGTCATGGTGCGGCGCATGTCGATGCGGTCGTGGCGCAGGTCGCGCACCACCGGGAAGTCGTCGGGCAGCGGGAGCGGGTCGAGCGGCGCGCCCTGCGAGGCGACCGTCGCCAGCAGTTGGCCGGGGTAGGCGTCGCCGTCGGGGCCGGTGTTGTAGGCGGCGGCGCGCAGTCGGTAGGTGCCGCGCGGCGGCCCGTAGATCAGCAGCTCGATGCGCTTGCCGGGCGGCAGCAGCAGCTCGTCGGTCTCGGTGATCTGGTTCTGCAGGTTGCCGTCCTGCGCAATGACGTAGAACGGCTGCCCGCCGAGGTCGATCTGGTAGTAGATGTTGGCGCCGATGTTGCCGATGCGCCAGAACTCCAGCTGACCGGGCTGCATGGTGATGCGCGGCTGGTAGAGGCCGTTGATCGTACGCCTGGTCGGGCCGGCCGGGTCGGGGAACTCGACCGGCGCGCCGTGCGCGAGCTTGAGATCCTTGAGCAGCATGATGCGCTCGGGGATGTCGGCCAGGCTGGGAAAGGGGGCGAGGATGTCGCCGACGATCATGCCGCCGGACAGGCCGCCGGCGATCTGCGAGTTCACGTCGGGATGGAAGTGCGGGTGGTACCAGAACAGCCCCTGCGCGTGGTCGGCGGGGATCGGCATCTCGTACTGCCAGGTCTGCTCGGGCGCGACGTCGATGAAGACGTTGTCGCCGCGGCCGAGCGGCGAGACCTGCAGGCCGTGGTAGTGCAGGTTGGTCGACATCGGGCCGAAGTTGCCGAGCGTCAGCCGCACCAAGTCGCCCGGCTGCACGCGCAGCACCGGCGGCATGTAGAGGCCGTTGTAGACGGCGCGGAAGTTGACCGTCCGGCCGGCCACCCGCAGCCGCGCCGGTTCGGCCGCCAACAGGCCGGTGAGCTCGCCGTCGTGGCTCACCCACTCCGGCGGGTTGCTGAACGGTACCGGCTGCGGGTTGGAACTGTCGCCGCAGGCCGTAAGCAGTATCCCGAGGGTGATCGTCACGAGTCGCCACATGGCGGCGCGTATACCACTTCAACGCAGAGACGCGGGGGCGCGGGGGGCGC
>JANRJF010000444.1:0-11223 GCA_033764095.1 Deltaproteobacteria bacterium
TCACCACAACGCCCCGACGGCACCACGGCACCCGCCCCCGCGGTTTTTCGTTATTGCGGGGGGGCTTGGTGGGCCTTGGTGCATTCGTGCTTTTGTGGACACTCCTCTCGCGACAGGTTGCGCGTCTCGCCGACGATGAACGACGGCCGCTTGCGGGCCGCGTCGAGGGTGCGCCAGACGTACTCGCCGAGGATGCCGAGGGCGATGAGCTGCACGCCGGAGAGCACCATGATGGCAGCCATCAGCGACGACCAGCCGACGATGTCCTCGCCGTAGACGATGCGGCGCAGCACGACCAGCAGCGCGTAGGCGAAGCCGACCAGGCCGATCAGCGTGCCGACCAGCGACATGGCGCGCACCGGGGCGTAGGAGAAGCCGACCACCGAGTCGACCACCAGCTTGAGCTTCTTCGCCAGCGTCCAGCGGCTGGTGCCGTGCTGGCGGCGCAGGCGGTCGTAGCTGACCTCGGCGAAGTTGAAGCCGGTCCACAGCACCAGGCCGGTGAGCGAGGCGTTGCTGTCCTCCAGCCGCAGCACCTCGCCGATGACGCGGCGGTCGAGCAGGAAGCAATCGAAGCCGCCCTCGGGCATGTGCGGGAAGGCGACGCGCCGCATGATGCCGTGGTACAGGCGGGCGAAGGCGACCTTCGACGCCTCCTCGTCGCGCGACTGACGCGAGGCGACCACCACCGGCGTCGCCGGACTCCAGCGCTCGAACATCTTCCACGGCAGGTCGGGCGGCTCCTGCAGGTCGGCGGCGATCACCGCCGCACAGTCACCGCTCGCCGCGCTCATCCCGGCGAGACAGGCGGCGTGCGCGCCGAAGTTGCGCGTCAACCGCACCACCCGCACGCGCGGATCCTGCGCGGCGAGCTGGTCGAGCACCGCGAACGAGGCATCGCCGGAGCCGTCGTCGACGAAAACGAACTCGTGCTCGATCGCCGGGCGCTGCGCCGCCTCGTCGTTCAGCCGCTCGTACAACGGGCGCAGCGACGGCTCGTTCCAGTAGACGGGGATGACGATGCTGAAACGGGGCATGGTTTCACCACCACGACACAACGGCACAACGACTCGTCGTGTCGTTGTGGCGTGGTGCCGTTGTGTTCATTGAAACGCCCAGACGGCTTCGCACACGGCGTCCACCTCGTCGTCGGAGAGAAAGGCGTGCATCGGCAGCGACAGCAGCTCCGCACAGGCGCGTTCGGCGACCGGGAAGGCGCCGCGGGCGTAGCCGAGGTCGGCGTACGCCGGGTGCAGATGCACCGGCACCGGGTCGTGCACGTAGGTGGCGACGCCGCGCTCGCGCAGGAAGGCCTGCAGCGCGTCGCGGCGCGGGTGGCGGATGGCGAACAGATGGTACACCGAGCGCGCCGCCGGCGGCGGCGCGACGAGGGCGACGTCGGGACACGACGCCAGCCCGGCTGCGTAGCGGTGGGCGATGGCGGCGCGCCGCGCGTTCCAGTCGGTCAGGTGCGGCAGCTTGGCGCGCAGCAGTGCCGCCTGGACCTCGTCGAGGCGCGAGTTGAGGCCGCGCTCGGCCTGCGTGTAGCGGTCCGCCTGACCGTAGTTGCGCAGCCGGCGCAGCCGCGCGTCGAGCCCGGCGTCCGCGGTCAGGCAGGCGCCGGCGTCGCCGAGCGCGCCGAGGTTCTTGCTCGGATAGAAGCTGAACGCCGCGATGGCGCCGAAGGTGCCGGTGCGGCGCCCGTTCCACTCGCTGCCGTGCGACTGCGCGCAGTCCTCGACGACCGGCACGCCGTGCCGTGCCGCGACCGCGCCGATCGCGTCCATGTCCGCCGCATGGCCGTAGAGGTGCACCGGCACGATGGCGCGGGTGCGCGGCGTGATGGCGGCGGCGAGCTGCCCGGCGTCGAGCATCAGCGTGGCGGGATCGGCATCGACCAGGCGCAGGCGCGCGCCGGCGTTCTCGATGCCGACCGCGGTCGGGCCGCAGGTATTGGCGGCGGTGATCACCTCGTCGTCGCGGCCGACGCCGACCGCCTTCAGCGCCAGCGTGATCGCGTCGGTGCCGGAGGCGCAGCCGACCGTCGTGCCGGCGCCGATCCAGGCGGCGAACTCGGCTTCGAAGGCCTCGACCTCGCGTCCGAGCACGAACCAGCCGCTGCGCACGACGCGCGCGAACGCCGTCTCCAGGTCGGCGGCGATGGCAGCGGCCTCGCGCGCCAGGTCGCCGAACGGCACCGGCCGGGTCATCGGTACGGCGCGCCGCTCAGGCGGCGTCGCTTCCCCAGTACTCGGCGCGGTGGCGGCGATAGTAGTCGAGCGAGGCGCGCACGCCGTCGTCGAGCGAGGTGGTCGGCGACCAGCCGGTCAGGGCGCGGATGCGGCTGATGTCGGAGTAGAAGTCGCCCGGCTCCTGCGCGGCGCGCTCGGCGGTGAACGGGGCGAATTCCCAGCCGCCGGTGTCGGCGATACGGGTGACCGTCTCGGCCAGCTCGCGGAAGCACGACGGCCGGTCGTTGCCGACGTTGAGCACCTGCCCGGCCGCCTGCGGACTGATGGTGGCGGCGAGGATCGCCGCGACGCAGTCGTCGATGTAGACGAAGTCGCGCTTCAACTGTCCGTCGCCGAAGACCTTGATCGTCTCGCCGTCCACCGCCAGGCGGATGAACCAGTTGGCGACCCCGAAGCGCGAGTGGCGCATCTGCGCGCGCGGGCCGTAGATGTTGGTGAGGCGGAAGAGCGTCGTCGGGATGCCGTGCACGTCGTTGTAGATCTGCGCGATCTTCTCGGCGGCGAGCAGCGACACCTCGTAGATGCCCTTCGGGTTCATCGGGTCGTCTTCCGCCACCGGCAGGCGCGCCGAGGCGCCGTACTGGCCGCGCGTGCCGAGCTTGGCGATGCGCGCCGTCTTGTTGTGGTGCTTGCACGCTTCCAGCAGCACCGCGGTGCCCTTGATGTTGATGTCGATGTCGGGGAACGGATCGGAGAGGCTCTTGATGTGGCAGACCTGCGCCGCCGAGTGGAAGATGAAGTCCTGCCCCTGCACCAGGTAGTTCATCGCGTGCGGATCGCGCACGTCGCAGAAGTTCACCCGCACCCGCTCGCGCACCGGCGCGATATTGAACAGGTTGCCGCCGTAGTCGGGAATCATCGCGTCGACCAGCGTCACCTCGGCGCCGGCCTCGGCCAGCGGAACCGCCAGGCTGGAGCCGATGAACCCCAGCCCGCCGGTGATCAGCACGCGGGCGCCGCTGAACGATTTGGCGAGTTGGCGCGGATCGAGCGTCACGGGCGCTGAGCTAGTCGGCACGTGGCACCTTTGCAAGCGAGGATATCGCGCGGAACGACACGGCCACGGCAACGAGCGGAGGCGCGTCGCGGCGGCCTGGACGGGAGCCGTTCCTCATCTGTTCCTGGCCCCCGCCTGACAGGCACGCACTCTGGCGACGAACGTCTCTGGATCACGCGGCGTGATGGGCACTCTCCTGAAGACGCCAGTTCTGCGAACGATGAATACGCCACGGGACGTAAATCGGTTTCCCAATCGGAGCAGAGAGAACGGATGGCGCCACGCCACCTTCACCGACTCCGTGCCGGAAATGACTTTGATCTCGGCGATGTCGGCGCCGTCGATCGCTATCAGAGGGATCAGATGAAACAGTCGTACGGTCAGCCCCCGGTCCGTCACGGCGTACCCAATGAGCAGTTGGAACAACGCCGGTACGACGACCCAGGCCACTCCAATGCCCGCGAGTACCATCCCGGCGGCGAATGCGATCCTCAACGTGGGATTGTCGATCGTCATGACCACCGTGCTCATGGTGCACTGGGCTATCCCTGACCAACCCGCGCGAGGATCGCGGCGACCGACGTCATCTCGGACATCTCATCCACCGTCAGCGTCACGCCGAAGCCGTCCTCGATCGCCAGCATCAGGTTGAGGTGGGCGAGCGAGTCCCATTTGGCGAGGCTGTCGCGCGTCGTCGCGGCGCTGATCGACTCGGGCGGCACGTCGAAGGTCAGCGCCATGATCTCGCGCAGCTGTTCAAAGCGATCCATCCCCACCTCCATTGCTGGCCCGCACTTCGATCGGCGCCGCCGGCAGCGCGGCGCGCCAGTCGCCGTTCAGATCGAGGCTGAAGCGTCCCGGCGCGACCGCGCTGAAGCCGTGCGCGCTCCAGAACTCGCGCACCAGGGCGTTCTTCGCCGTCTCGACGTACTGCGCCTCGACGCGGCGCAGGCCGCGCGCCGCCAGCCGTTCGAGCAGCCAGGCGAGGAAGGCGCTCTCGGCGCGCCGACCGATGACCCGGCAGGACATCAGAAAGGTGTCGATCTCCGCCTCGGCGCCGGCCACGCCGCGCACCAGCGCGACGCCGACCAGCCCGCTGTCGCCGTAGACGTCGGCGAGGCTGAAGTCGGCGACCAGCCAATCCGGGTCGTCCAGCATGCGGCGCACCGCGTCCTCGCCGTAGCGGCGGGTGGTGAGGTTGAACTGGTTGGTCTTCTGCGTCAGCTGCGCGATGCGCGCCAGATGGCGCGACACGTCGGCGCCGACGGTCATCACCATGCCGAGCGAGCGCAACCAGTCGTCGACGTTGCCGGCCTGGCCGGCGGCGGCCTGGCGGGCGCGCTCGCCGGCGTAGAGCGCGGTGCGGCGCCGGTCCTCGTCGGTCAGCGCCAGGATCTCCAGGCGCGGCAGCTCGTCGAGGCAATGCGGCAGGTCGACCAGCTGCGCCGGAAACGGCACCACCTCGACCATCGGCAGCGCCGCCGCCACCTCGGCGCGCTCGTGCGGGCTGTCGTCGACCAGGGCGAACGCGTCGAGGCCCAGGTTGAGCTCGGCGGCGAGGGCGCGCAGGTTGGCCGACTTCGGCTCCCAGTTGACCCGCATGGCGGCGAAGTGCGCCTCGCGCAGCAGCTGGTGCGGATGGCCGCGCAGCACCGCCCGCACGTCGTCCAGGTTGTTCTTGCTGCACAGGGCCAGCAGCACGCCGCGCTGCTGCAGCGCCAGCAGACGGCGCTGGAAGTCGGCGTACACGGTGCCGGGATACTCGGGGCCGAGCGCCAGGCCGTCGGGACCGTCCTCGCCGACGACGCCGCCCCACAGCGTGTTGTCGGCGTCGAGCGCGATGCACTTGAGCGGCCCGCGCGCGGCCAGCACGGCGTAGCGCAACAGGTGGCGGGCGACCGCCTGGGCGCCGGCGGTGGAGAACGGAAAGCGGCTGGTCTGCCACAGGCGGCGGTCGAGCAGCCCGGCGCGACCGTGCTGCTCGATCAGCGCGTCGAGGTCGTCGAAGTACACGCCGGGCAGCTCGGCGCGCAGGCGCGCCGCCAGGGCGCGCTTGAGGTCGGCGCGGAAGCCGGCCTCGGAGTGCTCGGCCATCGCGTCGTAGGCGCCGAGCTCGGCGGCGAAGCGGTGCGGCAGCAGCGTCAGCACGATGGTGCCGGGCGTTGCCGCGCGCAGTGCGGCCAGCCCGCCGCTCAGCTGCGCCACGGCGGCGTCGGCCAGCGCGCGGCGCTCGTCCGCCGCCAGTCCCTGCAGCGGCGCGGCCAGGCGCGGATCGAGATCCTCCCAGCGCAGGCAGACGACGGTCAGCTCGGGCCGGTGCGCGGCGAGGCCGGCGCGCGGATCGGTCTCGGTCCAGACGCTGCCGTAGGGCGCCTCGTACAGCTCGAGCTCCAACCCTTCGAGCAGCGCCTCGAAGATCCAGTACGGGCGCAGCAGCTCGGTCGTATAGGTGCGCAGCACGGCGAGGCGCAGCGGCGTACGCGGCGCCGCGAAGCCGCGCAGGCGTTGGGTGAGGCGCGCCACCGCCGCCGGCGCAAGCGGCGTACGCGGCGCCAGCTCGGCCCGCAGCGCGGCGCGGTCGGGCGCGGCCAGCGCGGCGTCGAGCCCCGGCGGGGACGGTTCAGCTCGGCTCACCGGCGAGGAGCTCCAACAGCTCGCGGTTGCGGCTGTAGGCGAAGCGCACCGGCCGGCCACCGAACAGCACCGCCGGCTGCCAGGGCGTCACCGGCAGCAGCCGGCGTTCGCGCATCAACGCGTCGCCGGCGTCGGGGCTCGCCACCGCCAGACAGACGTGGTGCCAGCCGCCGCCGCGCTGCAGCGTCGCCCAGGTCGGCGCCCGGTCATGCAGCGGCTCGACCAGCTCGATGTACGGCTGCGCGCTGCCGGCCAGCGTCGCCAGGCACAACCGGCACTGCTGGATCGGGTCGACCACGGCCGCGCCGTGCTGCGTCCACAACGACTGGCTGAGCGCCGTCTCGATGTTGGCGACCACCAGGCCGACGTGATGCACGCGCACGGCGGAGGCATAGCGCGGGGCAGCTAGGGAAAAAAGGACTCAACGCAGAGACGCGGAGACGCCGAGGGCGCGGAGGAAACCCTTGGTCCCCTCGGTGAGCTCCGCGTCTCTGCGTCTCTGCGTTGACTCAGAGTTCCCAGTCCGCATCGAGCGGCAGCGCCGTGCCGGTTTCGAGCAGGCTCTTCAGGCTGGAGAGGATGGCGGGCCAGGCGGCGCGGATGAGCGGAATCACCATGCTGTCGGCGTCGAGCTGGTCGTGCGTGAGGCTGAGTTTCACCACGCCGCCGGGGAGCGGGACGAGGTCGAAGGCGACGCGCGATGGGCGCTCGCGCAGCACCTCGCCGCCGGGATAGGCCTGGAACGAGTACAACAGGCGGCGCGGCGGCTCGACGACCAGCAACTCGCCGGTCACGTCGAGCGTCCGGCGCTGCGCGTCGGCCCAGATCGTCACCAGCCCGCTTGGCTGCCAGTCCGATTCGATGCAACGCCCGGACCAGTAGCGCTGCGTGTCCTCCGCACTGGTGAGCGCCGTCCACAGGCGCTCGGGCGTGGTCGCGATGTAGGTGACATAGGTGAACATGAGAGCCGCTCCGCCGTCGTCGCGTTGATCCGCACCGGTTGGCTTTCCACACCTAACAACCTAACAACGTAACAACCAACAACCTCGCATGGCCGACAGCGACTCCAGCGCCGAACGCGCCCGCCTCGATGCCATCGCGGCGGTGAACGCGTACTCGTCGGGGGTCAATGCGGTCTCGATGCGCTATTCGGTGGAGGTCTTCCGCCGCCACTGGCGGCAGACGCGCTGCCTGGAGCTGGGACCGGCGGAGGGCGTGGTGAGTGCGCTGCTGGCCGAGCATTTCACCGACCTGACCCTGGTCGACGGCGCCGAGCGCTTCTGCACCGAGCTGCGCGCCCGCCTGCCGCAGGCGACGGTGATCTGCGCCGCTTTCGAGGAGCTCGAGCCGACGCAGCCGTTCGACACCATCGTCCTCGGCCACGTGCTGGAGCACGTCGACGATCCGGTCGGCGTGCTGCGCCGCGTGCGCGGCTGGCTGGCGCCGCAGGGGGTGGTCTGCGCCGCGGTGCCGAACGCGATGAGCCTGCACCGGCAGGCGGCGGTCCTGATGGGGCTGCTGCCCGACGAGCACGCGCTGAACGACGCCGACCGCCGCCACGGCCACCGTCGCGTCTACGACTGGGCCGGCTTCCGCGCCGACGTCGTCGCCGCCGGGCTGACCATCCACGCCAGCGGCGGCTACTGGCTCAAGCCGCTTGCCAACGCGCAGATCGAGGCGACCTGGACGGCGGACATGGTCGAGGCGTTCATGCGGCTGGGCGAGCGCCACCCGGAGATCGCCGGCGAGATCTACGTCGTCGCCGGCGCCTGATGCGGCACGACCTGCGGCGCGAAGGCCCGGCGTTTCGCCTGCGGCCGGTGACGCTCGACGACGCCGACTTCATCGTCGCGTTGCGCACCGACCCGCGCCTGGCGCAGTTCCTCAACCGCGTGTCGCCCGACGTCGCGGCGCAGCGCGACTGGTTGGCGCGCTACTTCGAGCGCCCCGACGACTACTACTTCATCGTCGAGCGACGCGCCGACGGCGGCGCCGAGGGGGCGCTCGGCATCTACGACCTCGCCGGCGACGCCGGCGCGCGCCGCGCCGAGTGGGGGCGCTGGGTGCTGCGCCACGGTTCGCTCGCCGCGCCGGAGAGCGCCTGGCTGATGTACCAGCTCGGCTTCGAGGCGCTCGGGCTCGACCTGCTCTATTGCCGCACCCTCGCCGCCAATCAGCGCGTCGTGTCGTTCCACGCCGCCTGCGGCCTCACCACCCACGCCACCCTGCCCGGCTTCGCCACCATCGACGGCGTCGCCCACGACGTCGTCGAGCAGCACATGACACGCCCCGGCTGGGCGGTGCACGGCGAGCCGCTGTTGCGGCACGCCGAGCGAGCCGCGCGCATCGTCGAGCGAAGTGCGAAGCGATGAGCGATGCGCGACGAGCGCGAGCGGCGGCCGCCGCTCAGGGCTGCGTCCCCTCCATCGCCTGCTTGAGCGGCATGATCGGCGTGAAGCGCTCCCAATCGGGCACCCGCCGGCCGCTCGGTAGCAACTCGTAGAGCACGATCGAGGCCCACGGCACGCCGCCGCCGAAGCTGAGCGTGACGGTCACGTCGGTATCGGCCGGCATGGTGAACGGCAGGCGCTGCTCGAACCCTTCGCCGCGCAACAGCAGCCCGCGCGCCTCGATCTGCAGGTTGCCGCTGAACTCCATCTGCATCTTCGTCTCTGGCCCGTTCCAGTGCGCCCGCCAGACGTGCGTCGGCGTGCCGCGGCAGCGGAAGGACGAGGTCGGCATGGCGGCGCTGTAGAGGAAGGGCACCTGGGTGGCGTGGGCGCCGCCCTCGCAGCGCACCTCGTACCACCAGCCGTGCGCGCGCAGCCATTGCCAGTCGGCCGACTCCATCATGACGTAGAACGACACCTTGCCGGCCGACTTGACGCGCCCGGGGAACAGGCGCTCGTACTGCGGGCGCAGCGGCTCACCCTGCCAGGTGAACGCGTAGGTGAGGCGTTTGTTCGATTCGGGAAACCAGTTGTCGACGGTGAGGATGTCGTTCGGCTCGTTCAGCGCCGGCGGCGTGTACTCGCCGAGCTGGTGCATGACAATGCGTTGTTGCGGCTGCCAGGTCTCGGCGACCAACGCCTCGTGCAACGCCGTCCGGTCGCCGTCGAACGTGTAGGCCGACTCGGGCGGCCAGAACGCCGGCGAGAAGTAGAGGGCGACGCTCCACACCGCCGCCGCGAGCAGTACGCCAGCGGCGAGCGCGCCGCGCAGCCAGCGCCAGGGCGCCAGGTTCACCGCGCAGGCGGCAGCCAGGGCGACGAAGACGTAGGCCATCATGATGCGGTGCGTGCTGATGCCGAACATGCTGCTGACGGCCCCGGGCAGGATGCCGCCGACGAAGCCGCCAACCAGGAACAGGCAACGCCGCAGGCCGGTCAGCGCGCCGAGCCCGGCAAGCGCCAGGACGAACACCGGATGCATCGCCGCCGAGCGCACGGTGAAGATGCTGTCCTGGCCGACCGGCCAGACGAAGGTCCACAGCGCGTACTGCAGGCGGGTCCGCAACACGCCGATCGGATCCTGCTGGGCGCCCTCGTGCATGCCCATGGTGCTGAACCCGACCATCGCGTACGGCGGGTTGGTCGAGAGGTGCGGCAGCCAGAGGATGAAGCCGACCAGCGGCACGCTCAGACACCACCAGCGGCGCCGGCCGGTGGCGAGCAGCGCCGCCAGCAGCGGCATGCCGACCATGGCGCGGCCGGCGTAGTAGTCCCACAACAGCATCGCCAGGGCGAAGCCGGCGAGCAGCGCCTCGCGCCAGCCGGCATCGACCGGCGCCACCGCGACGCCGGGCGGCGCGGTGCGGCGCGCGATCCACTCCGGCCAGATCAGACGTGCGAGCGCCGCCAGCAGCAGGAGCTGATGGAAGAACAGCTCGCCGCCGAGGCTGATGCGCCCGAAGAAGAGCGCCCACGGCAGCACCGCCACCAGGCCGGCGGCGAGCAGCCCGCCGGCGACGCGCACGCCCATGGCGCGCGCCACGGCGAACGCGGCTGGCGTGGAGAGAACGCTGAGCGCCGTCGAGTAGCCGCGCATCGCCCAGCGGTTCGGACCGCTGAGCTCGGCCACCGGCACGGCGAACAGGACGCTGAGCAGGAAGGGCGGCCCGTTGCACGACTCGCCGAGGTACGTGCCGCGCTCGACCGCCAGCATCGAGCAGTTGAGGTTCTTCGGCTCGTCCTCGTTGAGGCCGGTGGGATAACTCTGCGTCAGGACCAGGCGCAGGGCGAGCGACAGGCCGCACAAGGCGACCAGGGCGGTGTAGGTCGCCGGCCGCTCGCCGCGCAGCAACCACCAGAGCGCGAGGGCGTAGACCGCGACGATCGCCACCGCGACACCCCAGAGCACCGCCTGAACCATGGCGGGCGCATGTCGCAGAGGGCGGCAGGCCGGTCAAGGCGCCGCGCGGAAACGCGTCACCGGTGACTTGGCCTTCCCCCGCGGTGCGGGGAAGATCAGGCTCGGGGTCCTACTGCCCGATCTCGGCCTGGTCCAGACTGCGGCCGTAGATCTTGAAGTCGCTGATCGCGCCGCCGGGCCCGACGTAGGTTCCGCCGGGCCGGTTGTAGCCCAGGTAGATCGGGGCGCCGGAGGGGACCCGCAGGGTGCCCTCGTAGGTCTGCTGGCCGACCAGACGTCCATCGACGTAGAGCGACATCTGCGCGTCGCCCCAGGTCGCGGTGACGTGGTGCGGCTCGCCCGGCGCCCAGTCGTTGATCTCCAGGCCGACGTTGCGCTCGACGCCGGTGTCGTCGACCAGGATGAAGCGCAGGTTGTTGTAGTTCTTCACCAGCGAGAGCCGGTTCTCCCAGACGTTGTCACCGCTCAGCACCTGCACGAACGACTGGTTGGTGGGGTCGTTGCCGGACCAGTCGGGTGTGATCGAGAAGCCGATGCTGCCCGCCTCGCCGTTGAAGTTGCCGTCGGTCTGGAACTGCACCATCGACTCGTCGCCAAACTGCACGGTGCCGTCCTGACCGACCGTCAGCCCCTCGGCGCTCACCGGCGGAACGCCGGCCTCGGTATCGACCGCGCCGTTGAACGGCACCGACAGCAGCAGATCCGGATCGCCGCTCTGCGGCGGTTCGACCGCGACGTCGCGCTGCACCTTCTCGCGATGCTCGCGCGCGTCGGGCAGCTCGTGGGCGCGGTCGGCGGCCGCCTTGGCGATCGGCTCGCCGGGCAGGGACATCCCGTCCGCGCCGCGCGTCCCGCTGCCATGTCCGAGCAGCCCGCCGGGGCGCGCACTGCCGCCCACCGCGCCGGCGCCGGTCGGGCCGCCGCCCGCGCCATCGCGCCGGAAGGTGGCGCCGCCGCCGAAGCCGGGGC
>JANRJF010000445.1:0-1651 GCA_033764095.1 Deltaproteobacteria bacterium
CCGACCCAGCTGAGCGCGATGCCTTCCGCCCGCAGGTAGTACTGGAACATCCAGTTGTAGGCGGAAGGCTCAGTGTAGCAGACGATCCAGATCGTCTGCATGTTCGACACCCGGACCGGCAACCCGCGCGCTTCCAGTCGCCGGTTGAGCTCGACGGCGCGGCGGTTCCAGGTGGCGTCCAGATCCTGGTACAGCGCCTGCACATCCGGTTGCTCGAAGCGCCGCAGGAAGGCGTTCATCGCCGCCATCACCTGCGGATGGGCGTTGAAGGTGCCGCGGGCGAGGCAGACATCCGCCGGCCGGTCCTCGCGAAAGCGCCGCATCAGCTCGCGACGGCCGCAGACCACGCCGATCGGCAGGCCGCCGCCCAGCGTCTTGCCGTAGGTGACGAGGTCGGCGCGCACGCCGAAATAGTCCTGCGCGCCGCCCGGCGCCAGCCGGAAACCGACGAAGATCTCGTCGAAGATCAGCACGATGCCGCGCTCCGTGCACACCGCGCGCAGGCGCTTCAGCCAGTCGGCGTAGGCGTCGCGGTCGAAGCCGGCCTGGCGCGAGCTGTCGACCAGGGCCGCGTCGGCCGGCGGCCCCGCGTTCGGATGCTGCGCCTGGATCGGATTGACCAGCACGCAGGCGATGTCGCGGCGGCGCGCCAGCACGCGCAAGGTCTCCTCCGACATTTCCCTGAGCGTGTAGGTCTCGTGCGCCGGCACCGGATTGCCGATGCCCGGCTGCACGTCGCCCCACCAGCCGTGATAGGCGCCGCAGAACCGCACCAGGTGCGAGCGCCGGGTGTGGTAGCGCGCGAGCCGCACCGCCTGCATCACCGCCTCGGTGCCCGACATGTGGAACGAGACCTCGTCCATGCCGGAGAGCCGGGCAAGCCGCGCCGCGTTGTCGGCCACGACCGGGTGGTAGGAGCCGAGCACCGGGCCGAGCGCCTGCATGGTGCCGAGCGCCTCGGCCGCACAGTCCTTGTAGAAGTCGTAGCCCAGCAGGTTGACGCCGTAGGACCCGGTGAGGTCGTAGAAGCTGTTGCCGTCGAGGTCGGTGAAGGTCACGCCGGCGGAGCTCGCGAGGAAGCTGCCGGTCGGCAAGTGGCGACGCACGACAGGGCTGAACTGGAACGGCACGCGATAGGCCGCGGTGAACTGCATGTCGGAAATGTAGGATGCGGCCTCCTTGGTCAGCGCCACGCTTTTCGGGAAGCGGTCGCGGTAGAGCGCGGCCAGCCGTTCGAAATCGGCGCGGCGCTCGGCCACGACTTCTGCCGGCGCGCCGTCGGCGGCGAAGAAGCGCACCTCGTCGTAATGGTAGGCGGGTACCAAGGCGGCGACGCGCCGCGACAGGCGCGAGTGCCCGGCGAGCGAACGGTGCTTCGCCTGGGACAGCTCGAGGCGGGTTTTCACCCGCGCCGCCGAGTAGGTGAGGCCGATGGCGCCCAGCGCCAGGGAGAGGACGGTGGGGATGTCGGTGACCATGACGACAGTCGTTACCGCGTTCACTTGACAACACCGTGACGATCGGCGCCCAGCTGCTAAAAATTCTCCGGCAGGAGGACGTCAACTTCCTGCTGACCAACCGCGTGCCGCGGAACCTGCTGACGCGCTTCGTCGGCTGGTTCAGCCGCATCGAGAGCCCGCTGCTGGCGCGC
>JANRJF010000446.1:0-4450 GCA_033764095.1 Deltaproteobacteria bacterium
TTCAGCGTCAAGGCGAGCGACCGCATCGACGTGCTGCCCGAGCGCCGCGAGGTCGAGCCCGGCGACACCGCGCGCCTGCAGGTGCGCATGCCGTTCCAGGCGGCCACCGCGCTGGTCACCGTCGAGCGCGAGGGCATCGGCGCGGCGCGCGTGGTGACGTTGCGCGGCGACAACCCGGTGGTCGAGGTGCCGATCGAAGGCTCGATGGCGCCGAACACCTTCATCTCGGTGCTGGTGGTGCGCGGTCGCGTCGCCGGCACGCAACCCACCGCGATGCTCGATCTCGGCAAGCCCGCCTTCCGGCTCGGCATCGCCGAGCTGCGCGTCGGCTGGCGCGATCACACGCTCAACGTCAGCGTGCAGTCCGACCGCCCGACCTACCGGGTGCGCGAGACCGCCAAGGTCTCGATCGCGGTGCGCACCGCCGACGGTGCCGCGCCGCCGGCCGGCAGCGAGGTGGCGCTGGCGGCGGTCGACGAGGGCCTGCTGGAGCTGTCGCCCAACCCGAGCTGGAACCTGCTCAACGCGATGATGGGGCGGCGCGGCTACGACATCACCACCGCCACCGCGCAGCTGCAGGTGATCGGCAAGCGCCACTTCGGCCGCAAGGCGCTGCCGCACGGCGGCGGCGGCGGGCGGCAATCGACCCGCGAGCTGTTCGACACGCTGCTCATCTGGAAGGCGAAGCTGCCGCTCGACGCCGCCGGCAACGCCACCGTCGAGGTGCCGCTCAACGACTCGCTCACCGCCTTCCGCATCGTCGCCGTCGCCAGCGGCGGGCTCGGCCTGTTCGGCACCGGCGCGGCGGAGATCCGCTCGACGCAGCCGCTCATGCTGCTCTCCGGCCTGCCGCCGCTGGTGCGCACCGGCGACCGCTTCCCGGCCCAGTTCACCTTGCGCAACACCACCGAGCAGTCGCTCGAGGTCGGGCTCGCCGGCACGGTCGACGCCGGCGCCGCCGATCCGATCGCGCTGGCGGCGCAGTCGGTGACGCTCGCCGCCGGCGAGGCGCGCGTCGGCGAGTGGCCGATCGAGGTGCCGCTCGGCGCCGAGACGCTGCGCTACACCATCACCGCCGAGGCCGGCGACGCCGGCGACCAGCTCGCGGTCAGCCAGCAGGTGCGGCCGGCGGTGCCGGTGCGCACGCTGCAGGCGACGCTGGTGCAGGTCGACAAAGCGCTGTCGATCGAGGTGGCGCGGCCAGCCGATGCGCTGGCCGATCGCGGCGGCGTCGAGGTGGCGCTCGCCGCCTCGCTCGGCACCAGCACCGCCGGGGTCGAGACCTACCTGCGCAAGTCTCCGTACTCGTGCCTGGAGCAGCAGACCTCGATCGCCGTCGGCCTGCGCGACGAGGCGCGCTGGCGCGCCATCGCCGACGGCCTGCCGTCGTACCAGGACGGCGACGGCCTGCTGAAGTTCTTCCCCACCATGGCGAGTGGCAGCGAGCAGCTCACCGCCTACGTCCTCTCGATCGTCAAGGCGGCCGGCTGGAGCCTGCCCGATGCGGTGCAGGAGAAGATGGTCAGCGGCCTGCGCGGCTTCGTCGCCGGCAGCGTCGTGCGCGACTCGCTGCTGCGCGCGCCGGATCTGACGCTGCGCAAGCTCATGGCGCTCGCCGCGCTGGCCCGCGTCGACAGCTTCGAGCCCGCGCAGCTCGACAGCCTCGCCATCGAGCCCAACCTGTGGCCGACCTCGGCGGTGCTCGACTGGTGGAGCCTGCTGCAGCAGGAGAGCGCCATTCCGGATCGCGAGGCGCGACTGGCGGCGGTCGAGCAGATCCTGCGCGCGCGCCTCAACGTGCAGGGCACGGTGCTGACCTTCTCCGACCAGGGTGAGCCGTGGTGGCTGCTGACCTCGGCCGACCAGAACGCGGTGCGCCTGGTGCTGCAGCTGCTCGAGTCCGACCGCTGGCGCGACGAGGTGCCGCGCCTGATGCGCGGCGCGCTCGCCCGCCAGCAGCTCGGCCACTGGGATACGACGCCGGCCAATGCCTGGGGCGTGCTGGCGCTGGCGCGCTTTGCCGCGGCGTTCGAATCGGCCCCGGTCGGCGGGCAGACCGCCGTCGGGCTCGGCGAGCACGCGCAGTCGCTCGACTGGTCGGGCGGCACGCCCGCGGCAGCGCTGCTGCCGTGGCCGCCGGCGCCGATGCCGCTGTCGGTGACGCAGCAGGGCAGCGGCGCGCCGTGGGCGACGATTGCCTCGCGCGCCGCCATCCCGCTCACCGCGCCGCTCGCCAGCGGCTACCGCATCGAGAAGACGATCACGCCGCTCGAGCCGAAGACCGCCGGGCAATTGACGCGCGGCGACCGGCTCAAGGTGCGGCTCGACGTCGACGCCGACGCCGACATGACCTGGGTGGTGTTCGACGATCCGGTGCCGGCCGGCGCCTCGCATCTCGGCACCGGGCTGGGCAACGACAGCCGCATCGGCGCCGCCGCAACGCAGGCGACCGACCTCGCCTCGCCCGACTACGTCGAGCGCCGCTTCGACGCCTACCGCGCCTACTTCCAGTTCCTCCCCAAGGGGCGCAGCAGCGTCGAGTACGTCGTCCGCCTCAACCAGAGCGGCCGCTTCGACCTGCCGCCGACCCGCGTCGAGGCGCTCTACTCGCCCGAGATGTTCGGCGAGAGCCCCAACGCGGCGGTCGAGGTGGCGCCCTGATTCAACGCAGAGACGCGGAGACGCCGAGGTCGCGGAGAGAGAGTTTCTTTCAACCATGGAGCACTGGCCGTTGCTGCACAGAATCATGTGTTACGCTCTGCGCTCTCCGCGTCTCCGCGTCTCTGCGTTGAAGACTCTTCTTCTCCTTTTTCTCTCATCGCCGCTGCACGCCGCCGACTTCCCCACCACCCGCGCCGCGTACTGCCCGTCCGACGCGCGGCTGCTCGATCGCCACGGCGAGGTGGTGCACGAGCGGCGCATCGATCGCACGCGCCGGCGGCTGGCATGGACGCCGCTCGACGCGGTCTCGCCGGCGCTGGTCGATGCGCTGCTCGCCTCCGAGGATCGGCGCTTCTTCGCACACGGCGGCGTCGACTGGCGCGCGGTCGGCGCCGCCGCCTGGCAACGCCTGCGCGGCGGCGCGCCGCGCGGCGCCAGCACCATCTCGATGCAGCTCGCCGCGCTGCTCGATCCGACGCTGGGGCGCGGCGGCACGCCGCGCTCGGCACGCGACAAGTGGGCGCAGATGCGCGCCGCGTGGGATCTCGAAGCGGGCTGGAGCAAGCGCGAGATCCTCGAGGCCTATCTCAACCTGGTCACCTTCCGCGGCGAGTTGCAGGGCATCGCCGCCGCCAGCGCGCAACTGTTCGGCAAAGCGCCGCACGGGCTGACGCGCGCCGAGTCCGCCGTGCTCGCCGCGTTGGTGCGCTCGCCCAACGCGACGCGCGACGCCCTCACCCGCCGCGCCGAGGCGCTCATCGGCACCGCTGGCACCTCCGCGCCCCCGCAGCTCCGCGCGCAAGTGTCCGACGCCATCGCACAGGTCATCGACACCCCCGCCGGCGGCGTCACCCGCGTCTCCCTCGCGCCGCATGCCGCGCGCCGCCTGATGCGCGACGGCGGCGGCTGCAGCGATACGCGCTCGACGCTCGACGCCGGCGTGCAGCGCGCCGCCCGCGACGCGGTCGAGCGCCACCTGCTCGGCCTGCGCGAACGCGCCGTGCACGATGCCGCGGTGCTGGTGGTCGACAACGCCGACGGGTCGGTGCTCGCCTACGTCGGCTCGAGCGGGGCGTTGTCGCCGGCGCCGCAGGTGGACGGCGTGCAGGCGCGCCGCCAGGCCGGCTCGACGTTGAAGCCGTTCCTCTACGGCCTGGCGCTCGACCGCCGCCTGCTCACCGCCGCGGCGCTGCTCGACGACGCACCGCTGGAGGTACCGGTCGGCGGCGGCCTGTTCCGCCCGCGCAACTACGACGACCGCTTCCGCGGACCGGTCTCGGTACGCACCGCGCTCGCCGGCTCGCTCAACGTGCCGGCGGTGCGCACCCTCGGCCTGGTCGGCGCCGCCGACTTCGCCGCCACGCTGCGCGCCCTCGGCTTCGCCGGCGTGAAAGAGAGCGGCGAGTACTACGGCCCGTCGCTGGCGCTCGGCTCCGCCGACGTCACGCTGTGGGAGATGGTCGGCGCCTATCGATCCCTCGCCAACGGCGGGATGTGGTCGCCGCTACGCCTGGCAACACAGCCCTCTTCGCCATCCACGACAGTAGCGCGGCCCTCCGCGGCCGCTCCGAATGAAGTAGCCAGCCCCGCCACCCAGCTCGCCGATCCGCGCCGACCGCGCGTTGACGAGGCGCCCCTCGTCGACGTCGCAGCAGCCGTGTCGCCGACCTCGACTACGGGGCTGGAGTCCCGCGCCACGTCATCCGGAGCGGGCACGGAGGCCCGCGCTACTGACTCGGCCGGCGCGGAGGCCCGCGCTACCCTCACCCCCGCCGCCGCCTTCATCGAC
>JANRJF010000447.1:0-4662 GCA_033764095.1 Deltaproteobacteria bacterium
GGCGGCGCAGCACGCCGGCGCGCTCGCGGCGATCAGCCAGGAGCAGGAGGGCGCGCGCGAGCAGCGCCGCATGCTGCTCGGCGCGGTGCAGGATCTGCGCGACACCGCCGCCTGGCTGCGCACGCAGACCGAGATCCTGCGCCGGCGCCACGACTACGCGCCGCCCGCCACGCCGCCCGGCGCCGCCGCGCCGCCGCGCGAGGCGGCGCGCCAGACCATCGACGCCTGGATGGTCGCCGCCGCGTTCCGCGGCGACGAGGCGGAGCTGCGCGAACGCCAGCGCCGCTACGTGCCGCTGTTCGCCGGGCGCCGCCGCGTCGTCGACCTCGGTTGCGGGCGCGGCGAGTTCCTCGATCTGCTGCGCGAGGCGGGCGTCCAGGCGCGCGGCGTCGACGCCGATCTCGACATGGCGCTGTGGTGCCAGGAGAAGGGCCTCGAGGTGACCTGCGCCGACGCGCTGACGGTGCTCGAGCAGCTCGAGCCCGGGTCGCTCGACGGCGTGTTCTGCGCCCAGGTGGTGGAGCACCTGCCCACCGCCGACATGCTGCGGCTGCTCGAGCTGGCGGCGCGCGCGCTGGAGCCGGGCGGCCTGCTGGTGGTCGAGACGCTCAATCCCGAGTCGCTGCTGGTGCTCTACCGCTGGTTCTGGGCCGACCTGACGCACCAGCGCCTGGTCCACCCGGAATCGCTGCGCCAGCTCTTCGCGGCGCTCGGCCTGCACGACGTGCGGGTCGAGTTCGTGCCGCCGCCGGAGGGCGCCGTGCGGCTGCCGGTGCTCGAGCTGGCGGGCGCCGACGCCGAGCGGCTGGCGGCGTTCAACCGCGCCACGCAGTACCTCAACGACCTGCTCTACGGCAGCTTCGACTACGCCGTCATCGGCGTGCGCTGAACCGATGGACGCCGCACCGCTGGTCAGCGTCATCGTCCTCAACTTCAACGGCGCCGCCATCCTGCCGCGCTGTCTCGACCACCTCCTGGCGCAGACCTACGCCGCGCGCGAGATCCTGGTCGTCGACAACGCCTCCAGCGACGGCAGCGACGCGGTGCTCGCCGCCTACGCGGCGCGCGGCGTGCGCACCGTCGCCAGCCCGGTCAACCGCGGCTGCGCCGGCGGCCGCAACGCCGGGCTGGCGGCGGCGCGCGGCGCGATCATCGCCTTCATGGACAACGACGGGTACGCCGATCCGGCCTGGCTCGCCGAGTGCGTCGCGGCGCTCACCGCCAGGCCCGGCATCGGCGCCATCGCGCCGCTGGTCTTCTTCGACCGCCAGGGCCTGGTGCTGAACGGCGCCGGCGGCACGCTCAACCGGCGCGGCTACGGCGGCGACTACTGCTTCCAGGAGCCGTACGAGTTCGCCGAGCTGCCGCACGCGGTGCTCTACCCGATGGGCTGCGGCATGGTGGTGCGGCGCGAGGTACTGGAGGCGATGGGCGGGTTCGACGAGGCGCTGTTCAACTACTACGACGACGTCGAGGTCGGCACGTGGGCCTGGCGCCTCGGCCTCGAGGTGCTGTGCGCGCCGCGCGCCTGGGTGGACCACGGCTTCGGCTCCTCGAACGCGCTCAACCGCAACAAGATCGACCTGTGCGAGCGCAACCGCATCCGCACCATCCTCAAGTACTTTCCCGCCCACCTGCTGCCCGCCTGGGCGCTGCGCGAGCTCGGCTCGCTGCTGCTGCCGCGCAGCGCGTGGCGCTGGGCGGTGCCCTGGCGCGCCTGGGGCTGGAACCTGGCCAACCTCGCCTCCACCTGGCGGCTCCGGCAACGCTACGGGCCGCGGCGCGGCTACTTCGACGCGCTGATCGATCCGAGCTGGGGCACCTTCCCGCCGCCGCTGCCGACCAATCACCTCACCCAGACCGATCCCGCCGCCGCCACCGACCAGCTGCCGATCACGCGCGACGACGCCGCCTCGCCGCTCAGCTACGGCTGGTATCCCCCCGAGCACGACGGCCCGGTGTCGATGCGCTGGACCGCCGCGCACGCCGCCGCCTTCGTGCGCGCGCCGGCAGCCGCCGCGCGGCTGGAGATCGAGTGGCGCGCCGCCCGCCCCGAGGTGGTGACGACGCTGCGCCTGCGCCGCCTCGACGATCTCGCCGTGGTGTGGCACCGGCGCGCGCTGCCAGGCACGGCGTGGTCGCAGGCGCGGCTCGACTGCGACGTGCCGCCGGGCGCCTACGAGCTGCAGCTGTGCAGCCAACCGGCGAACGCCGACGCCGGCGGCCGGCCGCTCGGCGTCGGCATCGCCCGCCTGGCGCTGCGCTGAGCGCGGCGGCGCGACGATGCGGGCGCTGCACCTGTTCCCGTTCTTCGGCCCAGACCTGCACGCCGGCTCCTCGTACGTCCAGACCATGCTGAGCCGCGCGCTGATGCAGCGCGGCGTCGCGGTCGAGGTGCTGGCGACGTGCAGCGCCGCGGTCGAGCCGCGCGCCGCCTTCGGGCTCGGCTGGCCGGCCGACCATCGCGCCGGCGCCGACGCGGTGCTCGGCGTACCGGTGCGCCGCTTCCCGGTGAGCCTGGCGCCGCCGGCGGCGCGCGGCCACGCCCTGTCGCGCGTCGTCTTCGCCCAGTGGCGCCGCGAGGAGGCGCGCGAGGGGGTCTTCCCGCGCGGCTCCGCCGCCGCGATCGAGTCCTTCCACCGCCGCGCCCTCGCCCGCCCGGCGCTGGTCGAGGCGCTGGCGCAGCTCGGGCGCGGGCCGCTCTCCTGGCCGCTCTACGCCGCGGCGCGCCGCGCGGTGCGCCAGGTCGACGTGGTGCTGGCCAGCTTCACGCCCTTCGCCACGCTGTGGATGGCGGAACGGCTGTGCCGGCAGCACGGCGTGCCGCTGGTGCTGCTGCCGCTCTTCCACCCGGAGGACGTCTACCACCACTTCCGCGTCTTCTACCGCTGCTTCGCGCGCGCCGACGCGCTGCTGGCGCAGACCGGCTACAGCGCCGCGCTGTTCCGCCGCCTGTGCCCGGGCGCCAACCCGATCGAGCTCGGCATCGGTGTCGACGTCGACGAGCTCGGCGACGCGCGCATCGACGGGGCGCGCTTTCGACAGCGCTTCGGGCTCGGCGACGCACCGCTGGTGCTGTTCGTCGGCCGCAAGGAACATCACAAGCGCTACGATCTCGCCGTCGCCGCGGTCGACCGCCTCGCCGACCCGCGCGTCCGCCTGGTGATGATCGGCGCCGACGTCGACCGTCAGCCGCTCGCCAGCCCGCGCGCCGTCCACCTCGGCCCGCTGGCGCGCGCCGACCTGCTCGACGCCTACGACGCCTGCGACGTGTTCGTGCTGCCCTCCGAGCACGAGAGCTTCGGCATCGTCTTCCTGGAGGCGTGGATGCGCGGCAAGCCGGTGATCGGCAACGCCGGCTGCGGGCCGGTCGCGTCGTTGATCAGCGCCGGCGTCGACGGCGAGCTGGCCGCCGACGCCGAGCAGCTGGCGCACCAGCTGGCGGCACTGCTCGGCGATCGCACGCGCGCCGCGGCGCTCGGCGCCGCGGGCCGCGCCAAGGTGCTCGGCCGCTACACCTGGGCGCGGCTCGGCGCCGTGGTGCACGAGCTCTACACGGCGCTGGCGGCGCGGCGGCGCGGGCCCGAGTGATGCGCGTCGGGCTCGACGGCCTGCCGCTGCAGGTGCGCTCGGCCGGCATCGCCGTCTACACGCGCGAGCTGGTCGCCGCGCTCGCCGCGCTCCCCGACGCGCCGCAGCTGACCCTGTTCACCTGCGCCGGGCTGCCGGCGCCGCAGGTGTCGGTGCCGGTGCGGCGCTCGGCGCTCTACCCGCTGATCATGGGCGCGCCGCTCGGCGGCGTCCCGCGCCTGCTGCCGCTCGGCGCCGGGCTCGCCGACGTCGACCTGTTCCACGCCACCAACTACGCGCTGCCGCGCACCCGCCTGCCGCTGGTGCTGACCGTGCACGACCTGGCGCTGCTGCGCCACCCCGAGCTCGGCACCCCGGCGCTGCGCCGCCTGGTCGGCCGCGTCGCCGGCGCCTGGCGCGAGGCGCGCGTGGTCATCGCCGATTCGCAGGCGACCGCGCACGACCTGCACGCGCTGTGCGGCGTGCCGCCGGCGCGCGTGCGCGTCGTTTACCCGGGCTGCGCGCCGGTCTTCCAACCGGACGGCGACGCCGCCGCCGACGCCGCGGTGCGCGCGCGCCACCGGCTGACGGGCCCGTATCTGCTGCACGTCGGCACGCGCGAGCCGCGCAAGAACCTCGCCCGCCTGGTGCGCGCCTACGCGCGCGCCACGGCGACGCGCCCCGATCCCCCCGCGCTGGCGCTGGTCGGCGGCCGCGGCTGGGGCGACGGCGATCCGGAGGCGGCCATCGCCGCCAGCGGCTGCGCCGAGCGCGTCCGCCGCCTTCAGCACGTCCCGACCGCCGACCTGCCGGCGCTGTATCGCGGCGCGACGCTGTTCGCCTATCCGTCGCTCTACGAGGGCTTCGGCCTGCCGGTGGTCGAGGCGCTGGCCTGCGGCGCGCCGGTGCTGACCTCGACCGCCGCCTCGCTCCCCGAGGTCGCCGGCGACGCCGCGCTGCTGGTCGACCCGCGCGACGACGACGCGCTGGCGGCGGCCCTGGCCCGCCTGCTCGACGACGCGGCGCTGCGCGCCGCGCTGCGCGCGCGTGGCCCGCGGCGCGCCGCGCAGTTCACCTGGGCGCGCTGCGCCA
>JANRJF010000448.1:0-15328 GCA_033764095.1 Deltaproteobacteria bacterium
CTCGCGGCGCTGACCGCGGCGCTCGGGCGAGCCGTCGCCGGCGAGCGCCGCTTCGTCTTCGTCAGCGGCGACGCCGGCATCGGCAAGACGACGCTGCTCGACCGCTTCGTCGCCGACGTCGAAGCCGCCGACGGCGTCCGCGTCGGACGCGGCCAGTGCCTGGAGCAGTACGGCGAGGGCGAGGCGTACCTGCCGATCCTCGAAGCGCTCGGCCGCCTGGCGCGCGACGAGCGCGGCGGCGAGGTGCGCGACACGCTGCGCCACCACGCCCCGACCTGGGTCCCCCAGCTCGCCGCCCTGGCGCCGGCGGCGCGGCCGGGCCGGCGGCATGAAACGCCGGCCGCCGGGGCGCCGATGCCGGCCCGCATGCTGCGCGAGATGGCGGACGCCCTGGAGATCCTCAGCCGC
This sequence comes from Deltaproteobacteria bacterium, assembly GCA_033764095.1. GTDB lineage: Bacteria > Desulfobacterota > Binatia > HRBIN30 > CADEER01 > JBDTMT01. The sequence continues at coordinate 409 of JANRJF010000448.1, forward strand.
GACCGCCCGCTGGTGCTGGTGCTGGAAGACCTGCAGTGGAGCGATCCATCCACCGTCGACCTGATCGCCGCCCTCGCCCGCCGCCGCCATCCGGCCCGCCTGCTGGTGATCGGCAGTCTGCGCCCGATCGCCGACGACAGTGCGCTGCGCGGCGTGCAGCACGACCTGCAGGCCAAGGGCCTGTGCGAGATCCTGTCGCTCGAGCGGCTGTCGCGCGACGAGGTCGCCGTCTACCTCGAGCGCCGTTTCCCCGGCGCGGCGGCGGCGGCGCTCGGTCGCCTGGCGACGCGCGTACACGCCCACACCGAGGGCCATGCGCTGTTCATGGTCAACCTGCTCAACGACCTGGTGAGCGGCGGCCACCTCGCCTGGCGCGACGGGCAGTGGCGGGTCGATGCGGAGATCGACGCCGCCACCGACCGCCTGCCGACCGGCCTGCAGGAGCTGATCGGGCGCGGCCTGCGCGAGCTCGCGCCCGAGCTGCGCGCCGTGCTCGAAGCCGCCAGCGTGGTCGGCGACGAGTTCGCCGTCACCGCCGTCGCCGCGGCGCTGCAGGCCGACGTCGCGGCGGTCGAGGACGCCTGCGCACAGCTCGCCGCGCAGGGGCCGTTCATCGTCGACGCCGGCATCGCCGAATGGCCGGACGAGTCGGTGTCTGGTCGCTACCGCTTTCGCCACGCGCTCTACCGCCGCGCCCTCTACGAGGGCATCGCGGCGGCGCGGCGCGTTGCGCTGCACGGCCGCATCGGGCACCGCGAGGAGGCCGGCTTCGGCGCGCGCGCCGCCGAGCACGCCGCCGAGCTGGCCATGCACTTCTCACGCGGCTGCCTCTACCCGCGCGCCCTGCGCTTCCACGAGCTCGCCGCCGCCTCGGCGCTCGACCGGCATGCCGCGCACGAAGCGGTGCGGCACTACGGGGCCGCCCTGGAGGCGCTCGCGCACACGCCGGAGAGCCCCGAACGCGCGCGCCGCGAGCTCGATCTGGCGGCAACGCGCGCGACGCTGTTGATGGCCAGCCAGGGCTACGCGGCGCCGGAAACCGAGCGCGCCTTCGCCCGCGCGCACGCGCTGTGCGCCGCGCAGCCGCCCGGTCCCCAGCACGCGCCGGTGTTGCGCGGCCTGGTCTCCTTCCACCAGGTGCGCGCCGAGCTCGCCACCGCGCGCGAGCTCGGCCTGCAGCTGCTGGCCCACGCCAAGGAGCACAAGCCGGACCACCTCCTGCGCGTGCAGGCGCACTACGGCCAGGGGACGACGCTGTTCCATCTCGGCGTGCTGCCCGGCGCGCAGGCGCACCTGGAGACCGCGCTGCGCGCCTACGACGCGGCAGCGCACGCGCAGCACATCCGCGTCTACGGCGGCTACGATCCCGGCGTCGCCTGCTCGTTCTGGCTCGCCTGGACGCTGACGCTGCGCGGCGAGCTCGACGCCGCCGCGCAGCTCGAGCGCGACGGTCTGCAACTCGCCGAGCGCCACGGCGAGCCGTTCACCCTCGCCTACGCGCACCAGGCGGCGAGCATCGTGCGGCAGCTGCACGGCGACTGGCCGTCGTCCGCGGTCAGCGCCGGCGAGGCGGTGCGGCTCGCCGAGGAACACGGCTTCCCGTACATGCTCGCCACCTCGACGGTGAGCCGCGGCTGGGCGTTGATCATGCAGGGCCAGTCGCAGCAGGGGATCGCGCAGTTGCGCGACGGCATCGCGCTGGTCGAGCGCGCCGGCGCGGCGCTGGTGCGGCCGTCCTACCTCGGCATGCTGGCGGTCGCCGACGTGATGGAAGGCAATCCGAGCGCCGCGCCGGCGCGCCTCGACGAGGCGATCGCGCTGTCGCAGCAGAGCGGCGAGCGGGTCCACGAGGTCGCGCTGCTGGTCGCCAAGAGCCAGTTCCTCGCCGCCGCCGGGCGTGAACGCGGCCGCGCCGCGGCGGCCGCCGCCGACGCCGCCGAGGCGCTGCTGCGCGGCGCCCTCGAGCTGGCGCGCGAACAGGGCGCCCGCCTGTTCGAGCTGCGCGCCGCGGTGGCGCTGGCGCGCCACTGGCGCGAGCGCGCCCGCGCCCGCGAAGCGCGCACGCTGCTCAGCCAGGTGCACGCCTGGTTCGCCGACCACCCGCCCGCCGCCCCCGAGATCATCGCCGCCCGCCGCCTGCTCGACGACATGGCGCCGTGAAATCGAACGGCGCGGCGCGCTGGCCTTGATGTGACACCAAGGACTCACCACAGCGGCAGAGAGGCCCAGAGAGGACTGCCGCAGGTCCGCGCGCGGCCCTTGCTGCAGAGCCATCCGCAATGGGGTTCGGGAACCACGTGCCTGATCTCGCCGGGCCCCGTTCTCCTCTGTGCACTCGGTGCCTCTGTGGTGAGTTCTCTGGTCGAGGCTAACCGGCGAGCGGGTTCTCCCAGCGCAGCGGCCGGAAGCGGGCGAAGTCGCCGTCGGTGCTGCACAGCAGCAGGCCGTGGCTCACCGCGATGGCGGCGAGATGCGCATCGGAGACCAGCTTCGACGATCCGGCCGGACCGGTGAGAAATGCGTCGAGCAACTCGCGATGCCGCTCGGTCGGCTCCGGCGTCCAGACGTTGGGCAGGTCGAGCCAGGTCGTGACGCGCCGCCAGGCAACGCTGACCGCGAGCGGGCGGGGAAAGACGCGCGCGTTGGTGCTGATGCGAACGAACGCCAGGAGCGAGGGCCACGGGAGGCCGACGCGCGCCGGCGCGTTCAGCCGCGCATCGAGCCAGTCACGCGCCGCCGCGTGCTGCTCGAAATCCGAGATGGTGGCGTAGAGCAGCAGGTTGGCGTCGACGAGGATCACGAATGGTCCTCACCCTCACCGAAGGCGAGCACCTCCGAAATGTCGTCGAGATTCTTCAGCCGTGGCGTCCCCAGCGAGACCGCCTCGGTGCGATAGACGGCGGCCGCGCGTGGGCGCTTCCCCTGCAAGCTGGCGAGCCCGGCGCGCAGCAACGCGTTGAGCGTGTCCTTGAACGACTCGTCGCGCGCCTTCTGCAGCTTGGCGATCTCGAGCGCGACATCGTCTTCCAAGGTGACCGTCGTGCGCATGCATCAACGCATAGATGAGTGATGCTTTGATGTCTAGTCGGCGTTCTCGGGAGGGACGGGCGCCGCACAGGCCGCACCGCCGCAGACGTCCTCGATCGCCCCGTCGGGGCGCCAGAACTGGTGCTTGAGCTCGCGCACGGCGGGAATGTTCGGCGTGTCGTCGTGCGGATCGTGCCCCGCGCGCGGCGGGGTGTTGGCGAGCGGCGACGACGGCGAGCCGGTGTCCCACAGGAAGTAGGCCGAGCCGGCGTGCGGGTACGCGTCGATCGGCGTCAGCAGCCAGCCGGGATCGGCCTCGACGACGCGGCCGGCGGCGGCGATCGGCTGGTGGGCGGCGGCGCCGAGCGTCGCGGCTTCGACGCGCAGGCTGTACTCGGTGACCTGGTGGTCGCCGACCGCGCCGAGCAGCAGCACCTGGTGCGGCGGCGTGTCGGGCAGCGGATCGGCGGTGATGTGGTTGGCGTAGCCGTTGGTCTCGCTGCGATCCCACAGCAGTTGCGCCAGCGCGATGCCGATGACGCGGTCGTAGCGGCGCGGGTAGTTGGGGCGCAGCACCAGGTTCAGGTAGTCGTCGAAGTCGACGCTGCGGTCGAGCAGCAGCGAGTAGTTCATGCCCGCCTCGGCGAGCACGCTGCGGGTGAAGTCCTGCGCCACGGCGGTGAGCGCGCCGCCCATGATGGCGCCCTGGCTGTTGCCGTCGAAGTAGAGCTCGTCGGTCTTCAGCGCCGGCGCGTCGCCGAAGCGGAACGCCTCATGGGCGCTGAAGCCCTGCGGATGCTTCATCAGCCGACCGAGATAGAGGAAGGCGAGGATGCCCTGCTGCATGCGGTCGGGCAGCGCCGGAAAGGCGGAGAGGTCGGTGAGCGCGGCGACGGCGGCGAGCAGGTCCTCTTCCGACAGGCCGTACCAGTCGGTGGCGCAGTAGGCGATGTTGAAGTCGGCCGACATGCGCCGCGTCAGGCTGCCGTTCACCTCACCGCGATCGCCGAGCAGGCCGTGCCCGTAGAGCGCCATGCGCGCCGGGGCGCTCTCCGCCGCCGGCGGCAGGTTGCAGGTGTAGCGGGCGGTGAAGGTGCCGGGCTGGCGTTGCGGCCGGCCGCGTGCGTCGAGCACCAGTCGGCCGCCCGGCGCCCCACCGTCGGTGAGGAAGAGCGGCACCGCGAAGGTGCCTTCGACACGGCGGCGAACGGCCGGGTTGGGGTCGGCGGTGACCGTGTCGACGGTGAACGACGGGGCCGCGTCGCCGAGCGCGGCGAACGCGTCGTCGCGGATGGCGAGCATGCGACCGGTGAGGCTCTCGGTACTGGCGACGGTGAAGTCCCACGCCAGCTGCAGCTCCCCGCGTGCCACGCCGGCGGCGGCGAGGTCGGCGAAGATGCGCTCCATCGCTGGGCGGCGCGCCTCGAAGCGCGCGTCGGTGGTGCGCAGTCCATCGCGGTAGGCGACGAATTGCGGCGACGCCGCCAGCGCCGCGCCGGTGCCGGCGGCCAGCCCGCGCAGGCCGACGACGATGCGGTGGCCGTCGGCGAAGTTGCGCGCCGGACGGATCATCAGCAGCGGCGACTCGTCCGCGTCGCCGATCGCGTCGAGCTCGGCCCAGTACGGGTGGCGCTCGCCGGTGGTCGCGTCGAGCAGCACGATCGGCGCGTCGGCGGCGAGCGACGGGCGCGCGTCGGCGAGCCCGGGCAGGCGCGAGGCGACGGCATCGAGCCCATCGACGCGCACCAGCAGCGCCGAGCCGGGGCTCCAGCCGTCGGCGCGGTTCTGGTCGCTCGGATCGATCGGCGCGCCGGCGGCGTTGGCCGGCAGCGATTCGGCGGCCAGCGCCAGGCGGCGGCCGGTCGGCGTCGCGCCGTCGGCGACCGTGTAGTAGTCGTTCGGGAACGGCAGCAGACACGGCGCCGCGAGCGGATCGCAGCGCGCCTCGCTGGTGGTGTCGAAGTCGAAGGCCGGGCACTCGCTCAGCGCGACGTGCACCGCGGCGAGGATCTCGTCGACGTGGATGGCGCCGTCGTGGTCGATGTCGCCGGCGCTGCAGCCGCTCAGCGGCGCGGCGTCGAGCGCGATGTCGACCAGACCGAGCAGGTCATCGATGGTCACCGGTCCGTCGCCATGGCAGTCGCCGGCACAGGCGATCTGCGCGCGCGCCGGCGCCAGCAGAGCGGACGACAGCAGCCAGGCCACGGCTGCCAACACGACTGCGAGAGTGGAACGCCCCATGTCTCGGCGATACCCCGGCCGAGCAAATAGCGTCAACGCGCGCGCCGCGGCGGCCGGCCTCGAGACCGGTGCACCGCGGCGCGCGTTGCACGACGGGGCGCGACTCAGGGCGCCGGGGCGCCGGGCGGGCACTGGCAATCGCCGCCGCAGACGGCGCCGCCCTGGCAACTCGCCCAGCCCGGCGGATCGCACTGCTCGCCGGGGTTGAGGATGCCGTCGCCGCAGGTCGAGTGGCACAGGGTGGCACCGCGCTGGCAGCACTGCCGGCAGGCCGCGGCGGTGCTGCGGCAGAGCTGGCGGCCGGCGGAGTACAGCAGTCGGGCGGCGACGATGCACAGCTTCCTGCCGGCGCCGGTACACCCCGCCCTCTGCGTCTGGAACGCCAGCCGGAACGGCACCTGGCAGGCCTGCGCCACGACGGCACACTGCTTCCGGCAGGCGCTTTGGGCGCCGGCTGGCGCCGCATCGCCCACCAGGACTGCCAACCCGACGAGCACAAACGCGGCGACGAGTGATCTGATCAGTTGCATGGAACCCTCGCTTTCCGTCACCCGCGGCGCCGATCGCCCGCGCCAGCCTGCGTGACTCCCACACTCTCTCACGAGTGACCGCGGAGTTGCCGCCGAAATCGACGGCGCCAAGGTCAGGTTTCGGTCAGGGACCGGCGCGGGACGCGCGGTGGGCTCGCGAGCCCACCACCCGCTCGGGCGATCAGCCCAGCGGCGTGAGCACGCCGATCGCCTCGTCGACGTGCTTGGTCGGGTTGAGCTGCGAGTTGAAGGCGTGGCGGATGACGCCCTGCTGGTCGATCACGTAGGTGACGCGGCCGGGAAGCAGGCCGAGCGACTTGGGCTGTCCGGCGCATTAATGAGACCAACGTCTCGCCAACCCTTCGCTGACAAGCGCATCTGAGCGTTGATCTTCAGGCTTGACAGGTGGCGATCATCGCGAGTCAAAGGCTGCACTCGTCGTGAACTCGGTTCAGCGTCGCATTGGGATGTCCATCCTCACCGCGACGGCGCTCTGTGCGCTGACGGTGTGGCCGGTGTACGCCGACGGCGTCGTGACCGACTGCACCAACGATGCGCAGCTGTCGATCCTGCTGGGTGGCGACGGCACGATCACCTTCGACTGCGGCACGGCGACGATCGTGTTGAGCACGACCAAGATCATCAAGAAGCACGTCACCATCGACGGCGGCGGTACGATCACGTTGAGCGGCGACAACGCGCGGCGGCTGTTCATGGTCGAACCCGGGGCACGGCTGGAGCTCGACGACATCGTCATCGAGAAGGGCTTCAGCAAGGGCGGGGACGGCGGCGCGATCTACAATCAGGACACCGTCAGCCTGTACCGCACGACGTTTCGCAACAACGCGACGACCGCCGAGTGGAGCGGCGGCGCGATCTATTCCAGCAGCCACCTGGCGATGTACGAGGCGACGTTCAGCAGCAACGAAGCCGGCAGCGGCGGCGCCATCGCGCTGGCCGCGGCGATCAACCAGACCAACATCACCGCCAGCACGTTCGATCACAATGTCACCAGCAACGTCACGATGCAGTCCGGCAACGGCGGCGCGCTGCTGATCACCGGCGGCGCGACGGCGACGGTCGGCTCATCGACGTTCAGCGACAACCAGGCGCGTCAGGGCGGAGCCATCGCGGTGCGCGACAACGCCATGCTGTTCCTCGACGGAACGGTCATCGAGCACAACAAGGCGAATGGCGATGGCGGCGGCATCGACGTCGACCTCAGCACGGCCTCGCTCAGCAACGCGACCTTGTCGCGCAACGACGGCGGCCAGGGCGGCGGCTTCAGCACCTTCGCCGGCACGGTGACGCTGACCGCCGTGACCCTGTTCGACAACTCCGCGGCCTTCGGCGCCGGCTACTACACTTTCCTCGGCACGCACACATTCACCAACGTGACGTTGTCGGGCAACGACGCGCAGTCGAGCGGCGGCGGCATCTACAACAGTCGCGGCGTGATGACGCTGACCAACGTCACACTGGCCGGCAACCGCGCCGGCTCTGCAAGCGGCATCGTCAACGGCGCCGGCGGCCCCGACCCCAATTTGAAATTGCGCAACGTGTTGATCGCCAAGGGCGACAGCGGCGCGAACTGCTTCTACAGCGTCCCTCCGACCCTGATCCAGAATAGTCTCTCGGACGACGCGAGCTGTGGCTTCGGCGCTGGGCGCGACAACGTCAACCTGCTGCTCGGACCGCTGGCGAACAACGGCGGCGCGACCGAGACGCATCATCCGCAACCCGGCAGCCCGGCGAGCGGCGGCGCGGCCCACCACAGTTGTCCCGCCACCGATCAGCGCGGCGGGCCGCGGCCGCAAGGCGCGGTGTGCGACGTCGGCGCGGTCGAGGTCGGGCCGGCGACACCGACCCCGACCGGCACACCGACACCGACCAGTACGCCGACGCCGAGCGCGTCGCCGACCGCTCCGCACACCGCCACGGCATCGGCGTCCGCCACACCGACGCGCAGCACGACGCCGACCGCCAACGACACCGCGACGCCGACACCGCCGCCCAGCCCGACGCGCACCGCCAGCGCGACGGTCGCCGGCACGTCGACGCGCAGCGCCACGGCGACGCCGACCGCGCCCGCGACGTCGACCGCCAGCAGCGTCGCGACGGCATCGCCCACCCAAACAGCGACCCGCACAGTGCCGCCGGCGGCGACGGAATCGGTGACGGCAACAGTGACGCCGACCGACTCGGTCGTACCGACGACGAGCCCCACCGTGCCGGTCGTCTGTGTCGGCGACTGCGATGCCTCGGGTGCGGTGACGATCAACGAGCTGGTCAGTCTGGTCGGCATTGCGCTCGGCCAGCAGCGGCTGTTCGTCTGTGCCGGTGGCGACGCCGATCACAGCGGCGCGGTCACCATCGACGAGCTCTTGCTGGCGGTGAACAACACGCTGCGCGGTTGCCCGGCCGGCGGTTGAGCGAGGCTTTGCACCTGAAGCGGTGCGCAGCCGCAGCATTTGCGAGGCACGCCGATGACCAGCAATCTGCATGACCCTACCTCGACGGCGGTGCACTAGCGGCGCGCTGCGGGCGAGCGGCCGGTGTCGAGGAGTGTGCGCGCGGCGAGCAGGTCGGCGTCGTCGGCTGCCGGCGAGAACCCTTTCAGCGTGGCCGTCAAGCGGCGCCGCGCCGCTGCAACGCGGCCGTCGTCGAGCCAGAGGCGGCAGAGATCGGCGGTCGCACGCAGGCCGAATAGCCGACTGCCTTGGGCTGTCGCGATCGCGATGGCCTGCTCGAGGCAATCTGCCGCCTGGTCGCGGCGGGCGCGATCCTGGCCTGCGTGCGCGAGGAGGGCCGCAGCGCGCTGGCGCAGCAGCTCGACGTCGTAGAAGCGCTCCTCGCCGCGCACGTCGAAGGCCTCGTCGAGCGCCCCCAACGCATCCTCGCAGCGCCCGACGGCGACGTATGCATCGGCCAGCAGGCTCAGCATGCGCGGCGAGGCCAAACGGCCGACACGGCGGAATTCATCAACCGCGACGCGCAGCGGCTCGAGCAAGCCCGAGTCGCCGTGCTCGTGCACGACCAGCCACGCGTGCATGACCCGCGCCATCTCCAGCCACAGCGGCAGCTGACTGGCTTCGCAGTGCGCCAGCAGCTCGGTGGTGTACCGCCGCGCCGCGCCGCGATCGGCACGCATGATCGCTGTGCTGCTCGCCGCAGCGAGCGCGAAGCCGAGGTACCACGGCATGTCGATGCGGCGCGCGCGCGCCACGCATGCCTCGACCATCGCCCAGCCGGGCCGCGTCTCGCCGGCGAGGACCAGTGCCATGCCCAGCGTCGCTTCCAGCGGCACCAGCGGGTCGTAGAGGAGCGGCGCCGAGCCGTCGCTGAGCTCCGGCGTCGCCTGCGCCACCGCGGCGGCGCGGTGCAGTGCGCGCAAGCCGGCGTCGAGCTCGCCCAGGTAGACGAGCGCGGTGCCGCTCGCCAGATGGGCGCTGATCACCGCGTGCGGTGGGCCCTCGTCGCCGACCAGAGCGAGCAGTTCGGCACCGAGACCGTGCGCGTCGTGCAGTCTGGCGCGCATCAGTCGGCCGACGGCGAGGCTGGCGAGCGAGGTCAGGTGCTCGGCCGAGGTCGGCATCGCCTGCCCGAGCGCCCGCGCCGCCTCGAAGGCGCGTCCGGCGGCCTCGCTGGTCGAGCCACGCGAGGCGCCCAGCGCCAGACCGTAGGCGATGGTCAGCTTGAGCAGGCGCTCCTGCGTGCCCGGACTTGGCGCGACGCCCTGCAACAACGCGACGGCGTGGCCGAGCAGCACTTCGGCCTCGTGCGAGGCGCAGCGGGCGTAGGCTTGCCGCGCGCTCTCTTCGATCCAGTCGACGGCGCGCGGCACCTCGCCGCCCTGCTCGTAGTGCAGGCTGAGCTGGCCCGCGACGTCGCGCGCCCGCTCGCCGTAGCCGGCCTCGAGGCGCGCGGCGATGCGTCGATGCAGCAACTGGCGTCGGGTCGGCGCGAGGCGCGTCGCCAGCACCTGCTGATACAGGGCATGATGAAAGGTGTGCTGGCGGCCGCGCGTGCCGTCGGGCCAGCTGAGGTCGTTGCCTTCGCTGAGGAACAGCACGGCGCGCGCCAGGCGGGAGCACTCCGCCTCGACCTCCTCGCAGCTGCGCTCGATCGCGGCTGCCACGGCCTGCGTCGAGAAGCTGATGCCGAGGAGGCTCGCCGCTTCCAGCATCTCGAGCGTCGCTGCCGGCAATTGCTCCAGGCGGAAGGCGATGAGCGCACGCGAGCCGTCGGGCACGGCCGCTGCAAGGGTGTCCAGGCCGACGCTGCAGCGCCACGTGCCGTCCGCGCCGCTCAACCAGCCGCGTTGCTCGAAGTCGGCCAGTGCGTTGAGCAGAAAGAGCGGGTTGCCGGAGGTCTGCGCGTGCAGTTGCGCGCTGAAGCCGCGCGGCAACTGCCGGCGCGCAAAGCGCCGGTCGACCACCGCCTCGACCGCGGCGAGATCCAAGCCTGCGAGCGCCAGTTCGACACACTGTCGTTTGCTGACCAGCTCGTGTGTGAGGCGAACGACGGGATGGTGATCGGCGATGGCGTCGACCGGTCGATACGTGCCGATGACGAGCAGGCGCGCCGGTTCGCGCTGCGCCGCCAGCGCCCAGAGTAGGGCGACGGTGGCGTGATCGCTCCAGTGCAGATCCTCCAGCACCAGCACGAGCGGACGATCGCGGCTCAGGGCGCCGATGGCGCCGACGAACTCGCGCTGCATGCGCTCGTTGGTCGACGCGGTGAGCGTCTTCAGCAATTTCTCGCGCGCTGCCGCACTGAGCAGCTCGGGCATCTGCAGCAGCCAGGTTGGCGCGTGCCGGGTGAAGATGGCGCGCATCTCGCCGGTGCCGTTGCGCAGCAGCGTCTCGACCGCCTCCAACAACGGCCGGTACGGCTCGCCGGCGCCGAATTGTTCGACACACTGGCCATAGGCGATCAGCGGCGCGGTCCCACCTGTGGCCGATGCCGTGCCGGTGAGGAAGTGCGTCACAACGCTGGTTTTGCCGATGCCAGGCTCGCCGGTGACGAAGACGACTTGCCGCCGGCCCGCCGCGGCGCGCGCGTAGCAGGTCTGCAGGTCGTCGAGGACACCGGCTCGACCGGCACAGTGCTGGCCGTCCGGGTCGAACGGCGCAATGGGCGCCGGCGGTGCGCCGGGTGGCGGTCCAATCCAACGGAAGCCGCGCCGGTGCACGGTCTCGATGAAACGCGCTCGCTTGCGATCGTCGCCGAGCGCTTGGCGCAGTTGCGCGATGGCATTGTTCAGCACCACGTCGATGACGTGGGTGTCGGGCCAGGCGGCGTCGAGCAACTCCTGCTTGGTGACCAGCTGGTTGGGCTGCTGCCGCAGGCGCCGCAGCACGGCGAAGGCCTTCGGCGTCAGGGCGATGCGCTCGTCCCCCCGCCAGATACACTCGCCGTCGTCGTCGATGCGCGGATCAGCGGCGACGGGCGTGCGCATGCGGGCGGTGTGTACACGCGCCGCACTGCAGACTCCACTGCTTTTGCGCCGGTTCGAGAGTGTGTGACGTGGGCGGTCGCAGGGAAGTGACGTTAAAGAAACAGTGAAACTTCGTTAGGACGGGGCCGCCCGCGACGCCGTACCGTCGGCGCATGAGCGACCCACGCACCCCACACCCTCCCCCGCTGTCGCCTCGTTCTGCGTTCGTCGTCCACCTCGCCGGGGCCGACGTCGAGTCGCCTGACGCCGTGGCGGGGCGCATCGAGCACGTCAAGTCCGGCCAATCGCTGCGCTTCGCTTCGATCGACGAGATGGTCGACTTCATGCGTCGCACGATCGCCAGGGCGGCACGTGCGTCGGCGCTGCTGCTCCTGCTCCTGGCCGGTGCCGTGGTCGATCCACACACGGCGCGCGCCGCATGCTGTCAATTGCGCTCGCATCGCTGCGATGCAGGTGCGTTCACCAGCCTGCGCTGTCTGTTCGCCGGCGGGTCGCTGCTGCAGGATCAGCGCTGCACGCCACAGGGGTGCCAAGTCGATCCGGCGGCATCGACGCGCACGCCGAGCCGAACGGCGACGCCGACGCGCACCCGCACCGCCTTGCGCACGCCGACCCCGCCACCCAGCAACGGCTGCTGCATGCGCCCAGATGCCGCGTGCATCAGCGCCGGCAATCGCAACGAATGCAGCAGCCGCAACGGCATATGGGTCACTGGTGCCCTGTGTCGCTGGCGCATCTGCAGCGACCCGCTGGCGAGCGCGACCGCCAGTCCGACCCGCACCGCCACCGCGACGCGGCCGCCGTCCACGCCGACGCGCACGCGCTCCGCGACCCCGACCGCACCCGCGAGCCGTACTGCCACCGCGACGCAGAGCGCCAGCCTGACGCGTACCGCGACCTCAACGCGGCCGCCGTCCACGGCGACGCACACCAGTTCCGCGACCGCGCCAGTAACCGCGAGCCGCACGGCAACCCCAGCGGCGACGGCCAGCGCAACGGCCACTGCAATGTCGAGTCAGCCGGCGACGGCAACTGTGAGCGCCAGCCAAACGGTGACGGCGACCGCCGTGCCCACCGCGACGCCGACCGCACGTGCGACGTTCACCGCGACCGGCACCGGCACAGCGACCGCGTCACCGACCAACTCTGCGACGGCCAGCGCCAGCGCGACGGCAAGCGATACGCCGACGCGCACCGCGACCGCCACGCCGAGCGACACCCCGACCGCGAGCCCAACGCCGACGGCGGCCTTCTGTGGCAGCGGTGAGCCGATTCCTCACATTCACATCAATCCGGGCCTGGACGGCGACGAGCAGATCCCGGTGCGGCCCGAAGACGCCGCACCGGGTCAGTGTCTCGCCCAGACGATCAACCAAGGGGGCTGCAGGGCGCTGCAGGATTTGGACGGCTCGAACACCACCTACATCGATGCCGGGGACAGCGTCGATCCACGCGCCTGCACAGTCGAACAGACCGCGCTTTCCTATCATTGGCAGATCTTCTGGCCGCCACTGTTCGAATCGAGGCAGTACGCGTCCGCCGGTATCACCGGCTATTTCCTGCCGGTGCTGACGATCGAGAGCGACTCGCTCCCCTCACTCGACGACACGATCTCGGCGACCGATCCATACTGGCGGATATCGCTGACCGTCACCCCGCTGCCGCGCGATGGCGAAGCGATGACGCCTGCACCGCGCACTGTGTGGTTCCGTGTGCACTACGTCCAGACCCAGCTCACCACTACACAGTCGGCGCAATGCAACCCGGTGGTGACGATGAGTTGCCCCGGCGACATGGTCAACGCCTACCCGCCGACGGAGTCGTACTGAGGGCACGAGGTAGGGACACTTCCAAGACGACGGCATGCCGGGAGCGGCGATCGGCTTACGCGAGCGGCACAAGTCGCGACGGCGGGCACAGAGCCTCGCGGGGGCGCTTCGCTGTTGGGTGAGCGATCGGCGGAAGCGGTCGGCATGGATGACATCGCCGGACTGGCGGAAGTGTCGGTGGCGACGTGGTAATCTCCGCGGCCCGCCGCACCGCACAGGATCGCCGCGCCAGTCACGCAGCGGCCTGGCGTGTCTCCTCAGCCGAGCGACTTGAGCACGCCGATCGCCTCGTCGACGTGCTTGGTCGGGTTGAGCTGCGAGTTGAAGGCGTGGCGGATGACGCCCTGCTTGTCGATCACGTAGGTGACGCGGCCGGGCAGCAGGCCGAGCGACTTCGGCACCTTGAACGCCTTGCGCACCTCGCCGCCGCTGTCGGCGAGCAGCGGGAACGGCAGCTTGTACTTCTCGGCGAACTTCTTGTGCGACTCGGACGAGTCGCCGCTGATGCCGATCACCTCGGCGCCGATGTCGGTGAACGCCGTGTACTGGTCGCGGAAGGTGCACGACTCCTTGGTGCAGCCGGGCGTGTCGTCCTTTGGGTAGAAGTAGACGACGACGTTCTTCTTGCCGCGGAAGTCGGCGAGGCTGACCGCCTTGCCGTGCTGGTCGTTGAGCGTGAAGGCCGGCGCCTTGTCGCCGACGCCGAGCCCGGTACCGCTGCCGACGATCGAATCGAGCAATCCCATGCTGTCCTCCACTGTGGAGCGTGTGGGCTAGCAGAACGCAGGGCCGCCGCACCAGTCTGGTGGCGCGGGCTCCAGCCCCGTGCCTGCGGAGCGTAGGGGAGCAGGCCGAGAACTTCGGCGCCGCTTCGCGGCACCGACGCGGGGCTGGAGCCCCGCGCACCGGAGCCCGGATCGCCGACAGGTGCCACAAAGCGGCCGAGCCCGCCGTCTCCGTGACCGTGGGGAGTGGGGGCGGTGCGGTCGGCAACCGGCGCGGCGCAGCGCGGCGAATGGCACCGGCGTTGCTGCCCACAATGGGGTGACGATGGCGAGGCCGGCACAGCGTAGGCGGCGTGACGTGTGGAATGCTGTGGGGACGACCCTGTTGCTGCTCGGCCTGGCCCTGCCGGCCGCCGCGCTCCCCTATGACATCGTCTACGTGCGCCAGCCGCGCTACGGCGACAACACCAACACGACGTGGCCCGAAGTCGCGCATCCGGCCCGCATCGACCCGGGTGCCGATCTGATGCTGCTCCACCCGGACGGCAGCGAGGAAGTGCTGGTCGCCGGCGGCGTCGGCGCGGTCACCGATCCGTTCGTCTCGTTCGACGCGCGCTGGGTTTACTACTCGCTGTTCTACGACGTGCGCGAGCAGGCGATTAACTACCAGCGCGGCCTGCCCTACAACGGCGCCGACATCTTCCGCATCAACCTGGCGACGCGCGAGATCCAGCAGCTCACCTTCCAGGAGTTCACCCCCAACACCGGCGCCGGCCGCTTCGACGAGAGCAACCCGGTCGATCCCGGTTACGACTACGACTCGCTGGGCTACGGCATATTGAACCTCGGCGCCGCGCCGCTGGCCGGCGGCAGGATCGTCTTCACCAGCAACCGCAACGGCTTCGTGCCGCCGCGCGGGCTGACCAATCCAACCATGCAGCTGTTCGTGATGGACGAGGACGGCGGCAACGTGACGCAGATCGCGCCGATGAACATCGGCAGCGCGCTGCACCCGACGCCGCTGGCGGACGGGCGGCTGATGTTCTCGACGCTGGAGACACAGGGCCTGCGCGACACGCGCATGTGGGGCATCTGGGCGATCTGGCC
>JANRJF010000449.1:0-7485 GCA_033764095.1 Deltaproteobacteria bacterium
GCCGCGCTCGGCGCGGTCGCCGCGGCGGCCGGCGGCGCTCCGCCGGCGCGCGCCGCGCTGCGCGTCACCTTCTGGGGCGCGCTGGCGATGGCGCTCACCGCCGGCATCGGCCATCTGTTCGGCGCGGCGCTGTAGGCCGTCGCGGCGTCGATCCGACCGTTCCGCCCGCTGCCGTGGCGCTGTCCCGCCATCCGTGGTGAAGCTGCGTGTCGATGCGGGTGGCACTGCGTTGGGGCGCGTCGCTGCTGGTGGCGCTGGGGCTCGGGCTCGGCTCGGCGCGATGGATGCTGCGGCACGGCATCGCCGAGGCGTTGGTGCGCAACGGCGCGTGGCAGACCAGCCGCGAGACCGGCTCGCCGGACGCCGGCATGTACATCCGCGCCCAGGTGGCGGTTGCCGGACTGCTGGCGCTCAATCCGAGCGAGGCGATGTACTATCGCGCCGCCAGCGACGACGCCGGCCATCCGCTCACTGGCGACTGCGACTTCGTCGTCGAGGGCCGCGATCCGGCGACGCGCTGGTGGAGCCTGACCGCCTACGCCGCCGACAACTTCCTCATCCCGAACTCCGCCGAGCGCTACTCGTTCAGCCGCACGACGGTGGCCCGCGAGACCGACGGCGGCTTCCGCATCGTCGTCTCGGCGCGCCCGCATGCGGGTAACTGGCTGCCGGTGGCGCCCGGCGAGCCGTTCGACCTGACGTTGCGCCTCTACAATCCGGAGCCGGCGCTGACCGCCGATCTCGCCGGCACGCCGCTGCCGCGTATCACGCGCACGGGCTGCTCGTGATGCGCGGCTGGGCAACGTGGCTGCTGGTCACGCTGGGGCTGGCGGTGGTGGTGCACGTTGCCGCCGTGCGCCTGCTACCGTACGGCATCATGTGGGTGGTGATGCGGCGCGGCGCCGAAGTGGCGGGCTGGAACGCCCCGCTGCATCCGCCGCTGGCGACCAGCGCAGCGCGCGCCATCGTGCGGCCGAGCCCGGACCTCGCCTACACCTCGTGCATGTTCGACGTCCGCGCCGCGCCGCTGCTGGTCAGCGCGCCGGTCGGCAACGGCTATGCCTCGGTGTCGATGTTCGCCGACAACACCGACAACTTCTTCGCCCTCAACGATCGCCAGGCGGAGGGGGCGTCGATCGACGTCGTCGTCGCCGGACCGCACACGCCGCCGTTCGATGCCGGCGGTCGCCGCGTCGTCCGCTCGCCGAGCGACCGCGGCATCGTGCTGGTGCGGCGCGTGGTCGAGAACCCCGAGCACTTCGTCGCGGTCGATCAGTTGCGCCGTCGGGCGCGCTGCGAGCCGCTTCCGCCTCCCGCCGGACCGATGCGCGCCGCACCGACCGGGTAGACATGGAGCGCACCGTGAGCGCCATCGAGACGAAGACCATCACCATGCGCGACGGCCGCACCATCGCCTACGTCGACGGCGGCGATCCGAACGGACCGCTGGTGCTCCACCACCACGGCGCGCCGAGCAGTCGCCTCGAGGGGGCACTGCTGGCCGACGGCGCGGCGGCCAACCGGCTGCGGCTGGTGACGCTCGACCGGCCGGGGTACGGCCGCTCGAGTCCGCACCCGGGCTGGACGTACGACGACTGGGCCAACGACATGGTCGCGGTCGCCGATGCGCTGGGCTACCGCGAGTTCGGCGTCACCGGGTGGTCGGGCGGCGGCCCGTCGGCGTATGCCGCCGCCGCCTACATCGATCCCGTCCGGCTGCGCCACGTCACCTCGATCGCCGGCGCGCCCTACGGTGCCTTCGGCGACGACTGGGCCGCGAAGCGGCTGACGATGGCCGACCGGATCGGCGGCTTCCTCGCGATGCACATGAAGGCGGGGTTCAGGCTGATGTACGAATCCATCGAGGTCGCGGCCGTGTACTTTCCCAACGCGTACTACAAGCAGCTGGAGAAGGCCGGCAGTCCCTATGACGACGCGGTGCTGGCTCGCGCCGCGGTCAAGGAGCGCTTCACCCAGGCGAGCGTCGAGTGTTTCGCGCAGGGGGCCGAGCCGATGATCTACGATTCGGAGCTGGCCTATCGCCGCTGGAGCTTCGACGTGCGGGCGATTCGCCGTCCGATCCATATCTGGCAGGGCACCGCCGATCACTTCGTGTCGCACGATGTCGCCAAGCTGGTCGCCGACCAGATTCCCGGCGCGGTCTGGCACCCGGTTGCCGACGGCGGCCACTTCATCGCGATCGGCGAGTGCGAGCGGATCTACGCGCTGGCCGCGCAGGAGCTGAACGCCTGATGGTCCGCCGTCGGGCGGCACCCAGCGGCGTCTGACGCGTACGCGACGGGGGCACGACGCAGCGCGTCCTAACCGCGCGGCCAGCGGCGCGGCCTGGCAACAGAGCGCGCCGCCATGCACTATCGAACGCAATCTACCTTCCGGTCGTTTGCAGGGGGCAGCATGCGTTCGTCGCTCGGGATCCGGCTCGTCGTTGTGGCTGCGCTGTGGCTGGTGCCGCGCGCCGGGCTCGCCTGCGTCGGCGACTGCAACGACGATCGCGCGGTGAGCATCGACGAGCTGGTGCGCGCGGTCGGCCTGGCGCTCGGCGACGGCGCGGTCGCGACGCTGTGCGACGCGGTGGACAACAACCGCGACGGCGCGGTGACGGTCAACGAGTTGGTGCGCGCCGTCACCAAAGGCCTCAGCGGCTGCGGCGGCGGGCCGAGCGGCGAAGTGCTGTTCAGCCCGACCGACAACCATCTCGACGAATACGACCTCGCCAGCGGTGCCGTCACCGACCTGGTTCCCCAGGTGCGCGCGCACGTCAACGGCCAGCCGTGCCTGCTGCCCGACGGTTCCGGCCGCTTCATCATGGGCGAGGACACCGGCCAGCCAGAGGTGCGGCCGGGCTGGGGCATCTTCTCGCCGGACGGCACCTTCCTGAAGAAGATCACCATGCCGGCGCGCGACAACGAGACGGTGGTCGGCGATCCGATCGGCTGCGCCATCGACAGCAGCGGCCGCCTGTTCGGCACCGCGATCGGCACGCACGGCGGCGCCGACGGCCAGCTCTTCGTCTTCTTCCCGCCCGACTATCAGCAGGGCTGCATCCTCGATCAGACGCTGCACACGCCCGGCATCCTCACCATGGACGACGCGGACAACCTCTACGTGCCGGAGGCGGGGCCGCCGGGGAAGGTGCAGCGCTACAGCGGTCCGTTCCCCGCCGATGCGAGCCAGTGCGGCACCGTCGCACCGACGCGCGCGCCGTTCATCAGCTACACCGACGCGGTCGCCTCGCTCGCCGTGGCGCGATCGCCGAGCGGCCACTTCTTCGTCTCCAACGTCGTCGGCCTGGCCGGCAGGTCGGCCGGCATTCGCGAGCACGACACCAGCGGCACGTTCATCCGCGAAGTGCTGCCGGCGGGTGATTGGGGCAACCCGGCCGGCATGGCTTTCGACGCCGACGGCAACCTCTATTACGCCGACCTCGGCCTCAACGCGCAGAACGAGGACGTCGCCGGCGCCGGCTCGCTGCGCAAGGTGAGCTTCGACGCCCGCAACCAGCCCGCCGAGCCGGAGTTGATGCGGCGCGGCCTCAGCTTCCCGGATGGCGTCGCGGTGGTGCCGTCGCGCGCCGGCGAGTGGCTGACGCTGGGCGGCAACCTACGCCGCACCTACTTCAACCCGCGCGAGCGCGTCATCAACCGCGAGTCGGCGGCGCGGCTGGTGCCGCAGTGGCGCTACCTGACCAACGGCATGATCACCGCGCAGGCGGTGGTGGTGAACGTGGTGCTGCCGGAGAGCGAGGAGGGCGGCGCCGCCGGACACGTCGACGCGCCGACGCGGCTGGTCATCTTCTCGGCCTGGGACGGCAACGTCTACGCGCTGCGCGCCGACACCGGCAGCCGCGTCTGGACGTACGTCCGCAAGCCGCATCCCGGCGCCTCGTATCCGTTCGCCGGCTCGCCGACGGTGGAGTGGGTCGACGGCCAGGCGCGCGTCTTCGTCCCCGGCGGGCAGACCATGTACTGCCTCGATGCCGCCACCGGCGCCGAGCAGTGGCAGTTCGACGCCGGCACCGGCTGCACCGATTGCACCGAGCTGCAGGAGCGCACCGAGATCGAGTCGACCCCGGCGGTGATCGACGGCAAGGTCATCTTCGGCATGGACGTCAACGACGGCGGCCCCGGCAAGGGCGGCATGTACGCGCTCGACGCGCGCGACGGGCGGCTGGTGTGGTTCTTCGACATGGAGGTCGGCACCACCTGCCGGCCGCTGCCGACCGACGACGTCCGCCGCTACGACGGCTTCCACAGCGCCGCCGAGCTCGGCCTGCCGGCCGACTTCTTCGCCACGCGGCCGGGCTGCGACCATCCGCGCACGCCGTATGAGTGCGCCAACGTCTGGTCGTCGGCCGCCGTCGATGCGCGCCGCGGCCTGCTCTACATCGCGTCCAGCAACTGCGACACCGACGACAATCCGAACACGCCGCGTCCCAATCCGCCGATGCCGCCGTACGACGAGGCGCTCTTCGCGCTGACCCTCGACGGCGACCCGGCCTGGGTATGGCGGCCGCGCGAGGTGGACAACGACGACCTCTCCTTCGGTGCGCTACCCAACCTGTTCGAGGCCGAGATCGGCGGCGCGGTGCGCGAGGTGGTCGGCATCGGCAACAAGGACGGCACCTACTACCTGCTCGATCGCGACGGCGTGAACGAGATCACCAACACGGTCGAGCCGTACTGGGCCACCAACGTCGTCGAGGGCGGCCCGATCGGCGGCATCATCGGCTCGGCCTCGGTCGGCGAGGGCCGCATCGTCTTCACCACCGGCTTCGGGCGCAGCATCTCGCGGCCGCAGAAGCCCGGCATCCACGCGCTCAACGCCGGCGACGGCTCGATCGCCTGGGAGGATCCCGACGTCGACACCTCGTACGCCTCGTGCAACGGCGCCCCGGGCCTGGCGCTGTGCGGCAGCACGCCGCGGCCGAGCATCAACGTCTTCGACCGCGCCGCTGGCACGCTGCTCAAGCAGCTCGCCGCCGCGCCGGTGCCGGGCGGCGTCGCCGCCACCACCGCGATGGTCGACGGGCAGATCTTCGTCGGCGCCGGCACCGGCGCCTTCAACGAGGGCCCCGATGCCGAGCGCGAGGCGCGGCGCGACACGTCGCTGTCGGCCTTCTGCGTCGAGGGCACGCCGGGGTGCACCCCCAACACGTGCAACGACTCGAACATCTGCACCTACGACTACCGCGACGCCGGCGGCACCTGCATCAGCGAGCCGGCGCCGAACGGCATCGACTGCCGGGTCGACGGCGTGCTCGGGGCGTGCGTCGACGGGGCCTGTGTGGTGACGCCGGCGCCGTAACCGCGACGGCACCACGGCACAACGACACCACGCCGGAAACGTGCGCAATTCTGCTCGTTTCCGGCCTGGTGTCGTTGTGCCGTGGTGCCGTCGTGGTTTCCGGCGCCAGCGCTTCCCACCGCCTCCCGCTGCTGCTAGGCACCGGGGCTCATTCCCCCCGCAGGAGGCACCTCACAGTGACAGCACCCCCGTTGGCGTTCGAGGCCGGCTTCACCGTCGGCGAGCAGATCGAGGCCCGCGCCAAGCATCCGGTGACCACGAACAAGGTCGCGATGGTGCAGCACGACCGCTCGTGGACCTACCAGCAGTTCCGCGACCAGAGCGTGCGGATGGCGCACTTCCTGCGGCGCCGCCTTGGCACGATCGACGAGCAGCGCGCCGGGCACGTGGCGATGGTGCTGGAGAACCACCTGGAGCTGCTCGGCATCTACGGCGGCTGCGCGTACGGCGGGCTGACGCTGTTCGGCGTCAACACCGGCCTGCGCGGCGAGGTGCTGTCCGGCGTGCTCAACCAGTCGCGCGCCCGCGTGGTGATCGTCGACGAGCGCTTCTGGCCCGAGCTCGAGCGCGTGCGCGGTGAGCTGACCCACGTCGCGCCGGAGAACATCCTGGTGCTGCGCACCGGCGCCGGCGACTTCGACAAGTCGGCCGACCTGATGGCCTGCGTCGAGAAGGAGATCGGCCCGGCGCACAAGTCGCTCGACGCGCCGGCGATCACCGTGACCTCCGACACCAACCTGATGGTGATCTACACCTCCGGCACCACCGGGCTGCCGAAGGGCATCAACAACAACCACACCAAGCTGTGCGCCACCGGATTCGGCGTCTCGGCGAACCTCGGCCTCGGCCAGGACGACCGCGGCTATGCCTGCATGCCGCTGTTCCACTCCAACGCCATGTTCGTCGGCTTCATGCCGGCCTTCTGGGTCGGTGGCAGCATGGCGCTGCGCGAGCGTTTCAGCGCCAGTCAGTTCGTGCCCGACGTGCTGAAGCACGGCGTGACGTTCTGGAACTACGTCGGCGAGCCGGTGCACTACGTGCTCGGCGCGATCGAGAAGCAGTACGGCGGTGACGAGCAGCGCATCGCCGCCGAGATCACCAACCATCCGAAGAACAAGATGCGCTACGCGGTCGGCAACGGCGCCGCGCCGCCCGACATCGACCGCTTCATGCGCTGGATGGGCCTGGAGGACATGTTCGAGCTCTACGGCTCGACCGAGGCGGCGATCAGCACCTTCCGCCGCAAGGGCGATCCGCGCGGCAGCGTCGGCGAGATCCTCGACGCGGCGGTGAAGATCCTCGATCCGCACGGCAGGGAGTGCCCGCCGGCCGAGCTCGGCGCCGACGGCAAGCTGCTCAACTACGAGCAGGCGGTCGGCGAGATCTGCCGGGTCGCGCCCGACACCGGCCTGTTCCAGGGCTACTTCGACAACCCGAAGGCGAACAACGACAAGTTCCGCAACGGCGTCTACCACTCCGGCGACCTCGGCCACGTGCTGGTGCGCAACGGCCAGCGCTATCTGTTCTTCGACGGCCGCACCGACGACTGGATCCGCAAGGACGGCGAGAACTTCTCCGCCGGCCAGGTCGGCCGCATTCTGTCGGAGCACCCCGAGGTGCAGCTCGCGGTGGCCTACGGCGTGCCGTGCTCGGTGTCGGACGAGCTGGTGATGGCGGCGATCAAGCTGCGCGACGGCGGCCGCTTCGACCCGCAGGCGTTCTTCGACTGGTGCGAGGAACAGGTCAGCGGCGCGTCGATGGACCGCAAGTGGTTCCCCGACTTCGTCCGCGTCGTCGACGACTTCGAGTTCACCCAGACGCAGAAGGTCCTGGTGCGCAACTACAAGAAGGTGCACTTCGACCGGAATCGGCTCCCCGACGAGCCGATCTACTGGCGGCAGCGCGGCGACAAGACGTTCCGCCCCTTCACCCCGGCCGACTACGCGGCGCTGCGCGAGGAGTTCAAGGAGCGGGAGAAGCTGCCGCTGCTCGACCGGTAAACACAACGACACAACGGCACGACGACACAACGCCCAGACGAGCATCGATCTCGTCTGGGCGTTGTGTCGTCGTGCCGTTGTGTCGTTGTGGTCAGTCGACCGCTACGACGCGCGTCCCCGCCTCGAAGTCGAGCTCCACGCGGTACCCCTCGACGTCGAT
>JANRJF010000450.1:0-1640 GCA_033764095.1 Deltaproteobacteria bacterium
TCGACCCCGGCGACGCCGCGCTGATCGAGGATCCCGGCTACGAGGGCGCGCGCAGCGCCTGGCGCGCCGCCGGGGCGCGCGTCGTCCCACTGCGGGTGGACGACGACGGGCTCGACATCGCCCGCCTGCCGGCCGGCGCGCGGCCGCGCCTCGCCTACGTCACGCCGGCACATCAGTTTCCCACCGGCGCGGTGCTGTCCTTGCCGCGCCGGTTGGCGCTGCTCGACTGGGCGCGGCGCGCCGACGCGCTGATCGTCGAGGACGACTACGACGGCGAGTTCCATTTCGACGGCCGGCCGTTGGCGCCGCTGGCGGCGCTCGATCGCGAGGCACGGGTCCTCTACCTCGGCACCTTCTCCAAGGTGATGTTCCCCGCCCTGCGGCTCGGCTACCTGGTGGTGCCGGCGCCGCTGGCGCGGCTGTTCGCCGATGCCAAGGCGCTCGCCGACGGCGGCACCTCGGCGCTCGAGCAACAGGCGCTGGCGCAGTTCATCGCCGGCGGCAGCTTCGAGCGCCACCTGCGGCGCGCCCGCCAGCGCCACGGCGCGCGCCGCGCCGCGCTGCTCGCCGCCATCACCCGTCACCTCGGCGATCGCGTGCGCGTCTCCGGCGCCAACGCCGGCTTGCACATCCTGCTGCACCTGCCGCGGCTGCCGGCCGCCGACGGCGACGCGCTGGTGCGGCGCGCCGCGCAGCGGCAGGTCGGCGTCTACTCCGCCGCGCCCTACTATGCCCGCCCGCCGCGCCACACCGTGCTGGTGCTCGGCTACGGCGGCCTCGAGCCGGACGAGATCGACACCGGCATCGCCATCCTCGCCACAGTGCTGAGCGCCGAGCGCTGAGCCGATGGGCGGTGCGCCGTCCCGCATCGTTCATCGCTCGTCGCTCCGCCCACTTTCCGTTGGCCGCGACGCCAACACTCGACGGTCCACTTCCAACGCACCTGGTGTGTGATCCGCCGTGCGTTCTGTGGAGACGTAATTCGCCCTCGGCGACGTGGCACAGCGCGTGCTGCCTTACCGGCAGCGCGGCGCGCCAGGCGTCGTAACTATTCGAGTTTCAGCGCGATTCATCCAGCGAACGAGGGTCAAAAAAATGGCGATCTACCGGTGGCAGGGAGTTTCACCGCGCGGCGAGACGATCAGCGGCGAGATGGAGGCGGCGACGCGCGACGCGGTGCTGGCGCGGCTGCGCGCCCAGCGCATCCAGCCGATTCCGGCCAAGATCCGCGAGCGCGGCAAGGGGCTCGACAAGGAGATCAAGATCCCCGGCTTCGGCGAGAGCATCAAGACGAAGGACGTCGTGGTGTTCACCCGTCAGCTCGGCACGATGATCGACGCCGGCCTGCCGATCGTGCAGTGCCTCGACATCCTCGGCTCGCAGACCGAGAACAAGAAGTTCCGCGGCGTCATCCGCACGCTGAAGGACGACGTCGAAGCCGGCTCGACCTTCACCGAAGCGCTGCGCAAGCACAACAAGATCTTCGACGACCTGTTCGTCAACATGATCTCGGCCGGCGAGATCGGCGGTATCCTCGACACCATCCTGCAGCGCCTCTCCGTCTACATGGAGAAGGCGATGAAGCTGAAGGCCAAGATCAAGGGCGCCATGATCTACCCGGCGACCATCATCACGGTCGC
>JANRJF010000451.1:0-12147 GCA_033764095.1 Deltaproteobacteria bacterium
CGATCACCTGGCGGACGAACGGCGCCAGCGGCTCCGCCATCTGGCCGGTGCCGCAGCCGAGGGCGCCGACCGTCCCGCTGTCGTCGAGCAGGCCGGCGAGCGCGGCGAGGTCGAAGCGCTCGCCGCACATCTCGCGCCGCAGCCGATCCCACTGCCCGGCGGCGCTACCGAAGAACGCCTGCGAGCGCGTTCGCCGTCCGGCCAGCACGCTGGCCAGGCGGCGCTCGTCCTGCTCGGCGACGCCGCCCTGTCCGGTCTGCTCGCGCAGCAACGCCCACAGCCGGCGCGCCGCCGGATCGAGGTCGGCGAGCGCCAGCCGATAGAAGCGGCTGGTGCCCTCCGAGCGCGCCGCCAGCCAGCCGTCGTCGACCAGCACCTTGAGATGACGGCTGACCGTCGACTGCGGCAGCTGCAGCACGGTGCAGAGCTCGGCCACCGCCAGCTCGTGCCGCTCGACCAGGCGCAGCATGCGCGCCCGCGTCGCATCGGCGAGCGAGGCCATCCAGCCGAAGATGGGGGAGGTGGCGGCGGTATTCATCCGTAGATCCGGATTGACTGGTAGAACGGCGGGCGGAGGGATGCAAGGAGAATCTCTTCCCGCAGGGGCGGTCGTGCGCCGCCGCGAAGCGCCGAGCTGCCACGGATTACACGGATTTCACGGATAGGAAGGGAGACAGTTTGAAGGACGCTTCGGCGGCTCTGGAAGGCGCCGACAGGGCCGCTTCTATCGGTAAAATCCGTGTAATCCGTGGCTTTCGTTCGCCCGGAAGCGCGCGCGTGACCGTCGAACCGCGCGCCGTTCGAATTCAGTGCCGCCGGAGCCGGCGACGCTGCCGCTCGGCCTCGTCCGGTACTTCCATCCCGCTACTCTGGCGGTCCCGAGTAACGGATTGCCGCTATGCCGCGTTCTGGTCTACGACCAGGCGATGCGAACGCGGCAATGGGTGGGGGCGGCGGCGATTCTCCTGGTGTGCGGGGCGGTGCAGGCGCAGACGCCGCAACTGAGGATCGTCGGCGGCGCGGGCGTGCCGGGCGGTACGAGCGCGGTGACCATCGAGCTGGCCGGCGACAGCGCGGCGGCGGCGGCGACCGCCGACCTCGACATGCGCTTCCCGACCGACCTGGTCGAGGTGAACCCGCCGGTGGGCACCACCTGCCAGATTGCGCCGCGCCTCGCCGCCACGCACCAGGTCGGCGGCCGGCTGCTCGAGCCCGGCCTGGTGACCATCGCCATCTTCGCCCGCAACCTGGTGGTCGCGCCGCTCGGCGACGGCCTGCTGGCGACCTGCGGGGTGCACGTCCTGCCCGACGTCGAGATCCCCGCCAGCGCGGCGCTGACGCCGGAGTTCGCCGGCATCGCCGACAGCGATGGCCTCGAGCTGCCGGTCGCGGGCGTTGCCGGCGCGATCGCGATCGGCGAGGTGCCGTGCATCGGCGACTGCACCGGCAACCGCGTCGTCACCGTCGACGAGATCATCCGCGGCGTGCGCATCGTCCTGGGCGAGCTGCCGCTCAGCAACTGCCCGGCCTTCGACAGCGGCGGCGGCATGGTCACCATCTCGGATCTGATCGCCGCCGTGAACAACGTGCTGCGCGGATGTCCGGTGGAATAGCTGTCAGCTGTCAGCCATCAGCCGTCAGCTCTGAGTAGAATGGCCTCTGGCTGAGAGCGGCGGAGAGCTGGCAGCCGACCTCGCATGCGCCCGCGCACGCTGCGGCGCTCCAGTGCGGCGGGCGCAGCGCCCTCCGATCCTCGGCCTCTGGCTGAAGGCTGACAGCTGAGAGCTGACAGCTTTCCCGCATGCGGCCGCGCACGCCGAGGCGCAGCAATGCGGCGCCGCAAAGTGTCTCTCGCCACGTGGGCGGCGCGACAAAAGTGACGAGAGCGGTTGCGGGGCGTTGTCGCGGTCCCGCGCCGCCCCGGTCCATTGGCAGCACGCGGCGGCGGAACGCATCGTGCTCTTGCTGACGCGCAGATGATTGGGCGGACGTCACAGCCGGGGGGACAGCGCGTGCGGACAGACCGCTATCGGTGGTTGGGGGTCGCGTGGCTGCTCGCCGCGCTGGCGGCGCCGGCGGCGGCGCAGAGCGTGCGCGTGTCGCCGGCGTCGTTCGGCCTCGCGCCGGGCGCCAGCCGTCAGCTCACCGCCTACGTCAACGGCGTCGCCAGCAGCAAGGTTACCTGGTCGGTCAACGGCGTCGCCGGCGGCAACGCGGCGCTCGGCGTGATCGACCCGTCCGGCCGCTACACCGCTCCGGCGGTGCCGCCGGAGGGCGTGTCGCTGCTGGCGCGCGCCACCAGTCTCGCCAATCCCGCCGCAAGTGGCGCCAGCGCCATCACGGTACGCTACCCGACCCCGTGGGTGTCGGGGCTCAGCCCGACCCGGTTGACGCTCGGCGAGTTCACCCTGCAGGTGCGCGGCGGCCAGTTCGTCGACGGTGCGCGGGTGCTGTGGAACGGCGCGCCGCTGCCCACCGTCTTCTCCTCCGCGTCGCTGCTCACCGCCACCGGCACCGCGACGCAGGTCGGCTCGGTGCGCATCAGCGTCGCCAATCCGGGCAGCGGCTCGGTATCGACCTCGCTCTCCCTCGCCGTCAGCGCCCCGACCGCGACGCGCACGCCGACCCGCACCGCCACCGCGCGTCCGACCGCCACCGCGACGCGCGAGCCGACCCGCGCCGCGACGATGACCGCGACGCGCGAGCCGACGCGCGCCCCGACTGCGCTGCCCACGGCGACCTCCACCGCGACGCGCGAGCCGACGCGCGTCCCGACCGCGACCAGCACGCGCGAGCCGACCATGCCGCCGACGGCGACGCGCGAGCCGACCCGCACGGCAACCCTGCTGATGACGGTCATGGCGAGCCCGACGCGCACGGCGACAGGGGTGATGACCGTGCCGCGCTCGCCCGAGCCGACGCGCACCGCTGCCCAGCCGACCGCGACGCGCACCGCGACCGGCGGCACGCCGCCGCCGACCAGCCCGCCACCGACCCCCGATCCGCTCGCCGTCACCTACGGCCGCTTCCTCGACCAGGCGAGCTTCGGCCCCACCCAGGCGTCGCTGGCGCGCGTCGCGCAGCTCGGCATCCCGGCCTACCTGGAGGAGCAGTTCAGCACCGCCGAGTCGCCCTGGCCACCGGTCACCAGCAGCGATCGCTCCGAGGTGATCAACGCCTTCTTCGGCAACGCGCTCAACGGTCAGGACCAGTTGCGCCAGCGCGTGCTGTTCGCGCTCAGCGAGGTGATCGTCGAGTCGGGCAACAAGAACACCAACAACGAGGACATCATCCCCTGGCTGCAGCTGCTCAGTCGCAACGCCTTCGGCAACTACCGCACGCTGCTGCGCGAGATCACCATCGACGCGTCGATGGGCAAGTTCCTCGACCTCGCCAACAGCGGCTTCTTCGGCGGCGCGGCGAACGAGAACTACCCGCGGGAGGTGATGCAGCTGTTCTCGATCGGGCTGTATCGCCTCAACCCGGACGGCTCCGTGCAGCTCGACGGGCAGGGCAAGCCGATCCCGACCTACACCCAGCAGGACGTGCAGCAGCTGGCGCGCGCGCTCACCGGCTGGACCTACGGCAACCCGAGCGGCATCCCGCCCACCTGGGCCAACTCCAACTACTACCCCGGGCCGATGCTGCCGGTGGCGGCGTACCACGACAAGACCGCCAAGACCGTGCTCGGGCACGCGCTGCCCGCCAACCAGAGCGCGACGCAGGATCTCGACGCGGTGGTCGACATCCTGTTCGAGCATCCCAACCTCGGTCCGTTCCTCGCGCTGCGCCTGATCCGCGCCCTGGTGACCAGCAACCCGAGCCCGGCCTACGTGGCGCGCGTCGCCGCGGCCTTCGACGGCAGCGGTCCGCGCGGCGACCTGAAGGCGGTGCTGCGCGCCGTGCTGCTCGACCCGGAGGCGCGCAACGACACGCCGCCCGCCAACTTCGGCCGCCTGCGCACGCCGATGCAACACACCATCGCGCTGGCGCGCGCGCTCGGCCTCGACGTCGGGCCGGCGTCGCAGTTCGCCTACCTGTTCACCGACATGAACGAGAGCCTGCTCGATGCGCCGTCGGTCTTCGGCCACTACTCGCCGATGTATCGCATGCCGGTGAGCGGCCTGTTCGGTCCCGAGTTCCAGATCTACTCGCCGAGCGACGCGGTGAACCGCGCCAACCTCTTCTACAACTTCTTCTACAGCCCGTGGCCGATCAATCCGGCGCTGCAGCCGTTCGTCGCCGTCGCCGGCGACGCCAACGCGCTGGTCACCGCCGTCGACCAGAAGCTGCTCTACGGGCGCATGCTGCCGACCACCCGCAGCGCGCTGCTCAACGCGATGCCGCAGATGCCGGACAACAACGCCCGCGCCATGACCGCCGTCTATCTGACCTCGATGTGCGGCGAGTACCTGGTGCAGCGCTGAGGCGGGGGACGAGATGACGACGCACGACGCCATATCCCGCCGCCGCTTCCTGCAACTCGGCGCCAGCCTCGGCATGGTGCTCGGCCTCGGCCGGCTCGACCGCGCGCTGGCCGCCGCCGCCACCGATTACAAAGCGCTGGTCTGCCTGTTCCTGTTCGGCGGCAACGACGGCCACAACCTCGTCGTGCCGCTGCAGAGCCAGCAGTACAGCGCCTATGTCACCGCGCGCGGCGCGTTGGCGCTGCCGCAGAACCAGCTGCTCGGCATCGCCGACACCGCGCAGGGGCCGTTCGGCCTGCACTACGGCCTGCCCGAGCTGCGCAACTTGTACACCCAGGGCCGCATGGCGGTGCTCGCCAACGTCGGCAAGCTGGTGCAGCCGACCTCGTACACGCAGGCCAACGGCAGCGGCTTCCCGCTGCCGCTCAACCTGCGCTCGCACGCCGACCAGGTGGTGCAGATGCAGACCGGCATTCCCAACGCCGGCGGCGGTACCGGCTGGGGCGGCCGCACGCTCGACCAGTTGCAGTACAACCAGGGCATCAACGCCGCCACCAGTTTCCCGGTGGCGATCTCGATGAACCGGCCGGCGCTGTTCTGCGACGGCGACATCGTGCAGGACGTCAGCCTCAAGCC
Organism: Deltaproteobacteria bacterium; assembly: GCA_033764095.1. Lineage (GTDB taxonomy): Bacteria > Desulfobacterota > Binatia > HRBIN30 > CADEER01 > JBDTMT01. The sequence continues at coordinate 5,064 of JANRJF010000451.1, forward strand.
CGGCAACGCGCTCGGTCAGCCCGGCCTCAACCTGTGGCCGGCCCCGGCTGCCGCGGCGCGCGCCGCCGCGCAGCTCCAGCTGGTCTCGGTGAGCAGCGGCAACGCGATGATCGACGCCGCCAACAAGGTGATGGCCGATGCCCGCGCGCTCAATCCGCTGCTCGCCGCGGCGGCCGGCGCGGTGACCTTTGCGCAGCCGTTTCCGTCCACCGACATCGGCGAGCAGCTGCAGGAGATCGCGCGCGTCATCAGCCTCAACGCCCAGCTCGGCGTCGGCCGCCAGGTGTTCTTCTGCAGCCTGGGCGGCTTCGACACGCACAGCTCGCAGGCCTGGGAGCAGTGGAACCTGCTGTCGCAGGTCAGCGCCGCGCTCGACGCCTTCTACGCCGCCACCGTGCAGCTCGGCGTCGCCGATCGGGTCACCGCCTTCACCCTCTCCGACTTCGGCCGCACCCTGCAGCCGAGCGGCTCCGGCAGCGATCACGGCTGGGGCAACCATCACCTGATCGTCGGCGGCGCCGTGCGCGGCGGCCGCGTCTACGGCCGCTACCCGCTGATGACCAACTATCTCGCCTTCAATGCCGGCGCCGACGACTACGCCGACACGCGCGGCGGCATGCTGCCGAGCACCTCGCTGTCGCAGTACGGCGCCACCCTGGCGCGCTGGTTCGGCGCCAGCGAGGCGGAGCTCGACGCGGTCTTCCCGACCCTGCCCAACTTCGGCACGCGCGATCTCGGATTCCTGTCGTAGAGGATTCACCGCGGAGACGCGGAGGCGCGGAGAGCACCGTCTCTGCTCCACGATCTCGTTCCTTCCCCCGCGCGAGCGGGGGAAGTCTTCGGTTCTTTGCGCTAGTCTGCGGCATGCCGCTGCCGCCCGACTTCTTCCGCCGCTTCGACGACGCCGACGATGGCGCGTTCTACGCCGAGCCGCGGCTGGTCACGCACATCGACGACGCAACCATCGCGGCGTTGACGCAGCTCTACCGCGAGCTGCTGCCGGCCGGTGGCGCCATCCTCGACCTGATGTCGTCGTGGGTCTCGCACCTGCCGCCCGAGCTGCCGTACGCGCGCGTCGCCGGGCTCGGCATGAACCGCGTCGAGCTGGAGCACAACCCGCGGCTGAGCGAGCGCGTCGTGCACGATCTCAACGCCACCCCGGAGCTGCCGTTCGCCGACGACAGCTTCGACGCGGTGCTCAACGCCGTCTCGATCCAGTACCTGACCCGCCCGGTCGAGGTGTACGCCTCGGTGCGCCGCGTGCTGAAGCCCGGCGGCCTGGCGCTGATCGCCACCTCGCACCGCTGCTTCCCGACCAAAGCGATCATGGCCTGGCACGCCTTGAGCCCGCCCGAGCGCTTCGCCCTGGTGGAGCGCTACGTGGATCTCGCCGGCGGCTTCGACCCGGTGGAGCGCATCGATCGCTCGCCGGCTGGCGCCGACCCGCTGTGGGTGGTGGCGGCGCGCAAAGCGCTCTGAGGCTTCACCGCGGAGACGCGGAGGCGCGGAGAGCGACGTGCAGTCTCCGCGTCTCGATGTCTCCGCGGTGAATCGCTTGCTTGGCGGGTGTGTGCTGCAATCCGCGCGGCTCGACGCAGCGTAGGAGATCGGCGTATGAGCTGCGCGATGACGCGTCGAGGTGCGCCGTGCACGATGTCGTGATCGTCGGCGCCGGCACCGCCGGATCAGTGCTGGCGGAGCGGCTGAGTCGCTCGGGGCGCCAGCGCGTGCTGCTGATCGAGGCCGGCGGCGCGCCGGCCAGCCGCTTCGTGCGCATCCCGGCCGGCTTCGCCAAGCTCTTCAAGGGTCCGCTCGACTGGAACCTGGAGAGCGAGCCGCAGCAGGCCGCCGGCGGCCGGCGCATCTTCACGCCGCGCGGCAAGATGCTCGGCGGCTCCTCGAACATGAACGCGCAGGTGCACCAGTGGTGCCATCCGGCCGATTTCGACGGCTGGGCGGGGCTCGGCGCCGACGGTTGGAGCTGGGCGGACGTCGCGCCGGTGTTCCGCGCCCAGGAGCGCTGGCTGGGCGGCGACGACGATGCGGCGCGCGGCCGCGACGGCCCGATGGTGGTGTCGCCGAACCGCAACGCGCGCGCCCTGTCGCACGCCTTCGTCGCCGCGGCGCGCGCCGCCGGGTTGCCCTCGGCGCCCGGCTACAACGGCGGCGCGTACCGCGGCGCCTGGCTGTGCGAGCTGGCGCATCTGGATGGGCGGCGCTTCAGCGCCTACAACGCCTACCTGGAGCCGGCACTGCGGCGGCCGAACCTGCAGGTGGTGACCGACGCGCACGCTACCCGACTGCTCTTCCACAACCGGCGCGCCGCCGGCGTCGTGGTGCGGCGCGGCGGACGCGAGGAGCAGCACGCGGCGCACCGCGTCGTGCTCGCCGCCGGCGCCTTCGGCTCGCCGCAGTTGTTGATGCTGTCCGGCGTCGGCCCGGCGTCGGCGTTGGCGGCGCTCGGCATCGCGGTGCGGCACGACGCGCCCGAGGTCGGCGCCAACCTGCAGGATCACCCGCTGTCGCTGCTCATCGCGCGCACACGGAGCCGGGACACGCTGAAGAAGGCCGAGTCGCTGCCCAGCCTGCTGCGCTACCTGCTGTTCAAGCGCGGCATGCTCGCGTCGAACGGCGTCGAGGCCTTCGCCTTCACCAGCATCTGCGATCACCGCGCTCCCGATCTGGAGCTGATCTTCGTGCCCTTCGAGTGGCGCGACGAGGGCCTGACGCCGCCGCAGCTGCACGCCTTCGGCATCGCCCCGGCGGTGGTGGCGCCGCGCTCGCGCGGCACGCTGCAGTTGCGCAGCGCCGATCCGCTGGCGCCGCCGCGCATCGACTTCGGCCTGCTCAGCGACCCCGACGGCATCGACGCGGCGGTGTTGCTCGGTGGCGTGCGCCTGGCGCGTCGCATCGCGGCGACCGCGCCGCTCGCCGGCCTGTGCGCCGGCGAGGTCTTCCCCGGCCCCGCGCTCGAGTCGGACGACGCGCTGCGGCCGCGCCTGCACGAGGTGCTGCAGACCGTCTACCACCCCAGCAGTACCTGCCGGATGGGCACCGACCCGGGCGCCGTGGTCGACCCGCGCCTGCGCGTGCGCGGTGTCGGCGGGCTGTGGGTGGCGGACGCCTCGGTCATGCCGACCGTGCCGCGCGGCCATCCCAACGCGGTGGTGGCGATGATCGCCAATCGCGCCGCGGAGTGGATTGCTGCCGACGACGCGGTGTAAACGCCCCCGTCCCCCGCCGTCGCGGGGCACCAAGGAGGAGGGCGGTATGCAGGCGATCGTGATGGTGCGTCATGGCAGTCCGCGCGAGGCGTTCGCCCTGCAGGAGCGGCCGACGCCGGAGCCCGCTGCGGGGCAGCTGCGGATCGCGGTCGAGGCGTTCGGGCTGAACTATGCCGACGTGTCGGCGCGGCAGGGGACCTACATGGACGCGCCGCCGCCGCCCTGCGTGATCGGCTACGAAGTGGTCGGCCGCGTCGACGCGCACGGCGCCGGTGTCAGCGCGCCGCCGCTCGGCACCCGCGTCGCCGCGCTCACCCGTTTCGGCGGCTACGCCACCTCGGCGGTCACCGACGCGCGCGCCGTGGTGCCGATTCCCGACGACCTCGACGCCGGCATCGCGGTGGCGCTGCCGACCCAGGGCGGCACTGCCTACTACTGCGCCGAGGAGATGGTGCGCCTGCACCCCGGCGATCACGTCCTCGTGCAGGCCGCCGCCGGTGGCGTCGGCACGCTGTTGGTGCAGCTCGCCAAGCGCCGCGGCTGCGTCGTCTACGGCACCGCCGGCTCCGACGCCAAGCTCGACTACCTGCGCACACTGGGCGTCGACCACCCGATCAACTACCAGCGCGAGGACTTCGCCGCCGCGGTGCGGCGCCTCCGCGGCGACGCCGGGCTCGACGTCGTCTTCGACTCGCTCGGCGGCTCGGCGGTGCGCAAGGGCCTGGCGCTGCTGGCGCCGGGCGGCCGCATCGTCTGCTTCGGCGCCGCCGAGCGCGAGGCCGGCGGCCTGCAGCTCCTGCGCGACGTGCGCTTCGCGCTCTCCTTCGGCTTCGTCCACCCGATCCCGCTGTTGATGAACAGCAAATCGCTGCTCGGGGTGAACATGCTGCGCCTCTCCGACCACCGCCCCGAGGCGCTCGGGCGGGCGCTGCAGGGCGTCGCCGGGCTGGTGCTGGGCGGCGAGCTGACCCCGACCGTCGGCGGCCGTTTCGGCGCGGCGCAGATCGCCGAGGCGCACGAGCTGCTCGGCGGCCGCGGCTCGACCGGCAAGATCGTCGTCAGCTGGACATGACGCGCGGCGAGGCGCTGGTGTTTGCCGAGCGCTGGGCGGCGGCGTGGAACTGCCGCGACCTCGGCGCAGTGCTGGCCCACTTCGACGACGCCGTCGCGTTCACCAGCCCGCGCGCCGTCGAGATCACCGGCGCCGCGACGGTGCACGGCAAGGCCGCGTTGCGCGCGTACTGGACGAAGGCGCTGGCGGCGGTCGGCGCGCTGCAGTTCAGCATCGATCGCATCGTCTGGGATGCCGCGTCAGGTGAGCTGGCGATCATCTACACGTCAATCGTCGACGGCCGCCGCCGCCGCGTGTCGGAGAACCTACGCTTCGATGAAGCCGGCGTGGTGATCTCGGCGGAGGTGTTCCACGGCGTCAGCGAGTAGCGCGGCCGTGCCGTACGAGTAGCGCGGCCTTCCGCGGCCGCCTGAATGACGCGGACGAGGCGCCGATCGGCTAGGCGCCGACGGCCAGGTGGTCGATCTGGTTGGCGGGCGCGGAGGCCCGCGCTACCAGCATGCGGATCGCGTCGCGGACGCGCGTCGGGTCGGTGCGGACCATGTAGTCGCTCGCCTGGTCGACCCAGCGGACGATGCCGTGCGCGTCGACCAGGATGGTGGTCGGGATCGGCAGCGGGATGATGACGCCGGGGCGCGGGGCGAAGTTGCGCGGGTTGCGCAGGCGGTAGAGGTCGGTGACCGCGAGCTGCGGGTCGGAGACGAAGATGGCGTCGAGGCCGTGCTTGGCGCGGCCGCGGCGGATCTCCTCCGGCTGGTCGGCGCAGATGGCGACGACGGCGATGTCGTGCGCGGCGAGCGCCGGGCGCAGCTCCTGCCAGCGGCGCAGCTCGGCGACGCAGTACGGGCACCAGTGGCCGCGGAAGAACTTGAGCAGGAACGGCCGGCCGCGCAGGCTGGCGAGCGCGAAGGGGCGACCGGCGTCGTCGCTGGCGACGAAGTCGAGCACGCGGTCGCCGGGCGCCACCGCCGCCGGCGTCCGCGCCTGGCCGCTGGCGGCATACAGCGCCAGGAACGCCAGGCCGGCAGCCAGCGCGATGCCGGCGGCGATGCCGCCGGCCAGGCCGGGCCCGCGCAGCAATGCCAGTGCGCCGAGCAGCGCCGCGCCGGCGTTGAGCGCCGCGTACGGCGCGACGCGGCGGATGCGGCCCTGCAGCATCAGCTGCATCCAGCGCGCCCCGACGGCGAGCAGCAGCGCGGCGGCGGCAAACCCGAGCGACGTTCCAGTCATCGTGCTCCTCCGGCAAATTGAGTTTACGTACGGCGTACGCTAAAGCGCGCACCGCATGACGGTCAAGCGGGGCGTGGGCCGACCGGCGAAGTTCTCGCGCCAGCAGCTGCAGACGGCGGCGCTGGCGTTGGTCGATGCGCACGGGGTCGATGGGCTGTCGATGCGGTCGCTCGCCGCGGCGCTCGGCACCGGACCGATGACGCTCTACACCCACGTGCACGACCGCCGCGACCTCGACGTGCTGGTGGTCGAGGCGGTAATGGCCAAGGCGCGGCTGCCGCGGGTGGCGTACGACGACTGGCGTGACGCGGTGCGGGCGCTGGCAACCGCGGCGTGGCGCGCGGTGCGCGCCCATCCGAACGCCATCCCGCTCATCCTGACGCGGCGCAGCCAGTCGCCGGCGGTGTACGACTGGGGCGAGGCGCTGCTCGCCGCGCTGCAGCGCGGCGGCCGCTCGCGCCGCCGGCTGCTGATCGCGTTTCGCGCCGTCACCGCGCTGGTGATGGGCTTCGCGCAGGCGGAGCTCGCCGGGCCGCTGGCGGTGGAGTCGCCGCGCGCCGTCATCGCGCGCTTCCGCGCCCTGCCGGCGGCGCGCTACCCGCGCCTCGTCGAGGTGGCCACGGTGGCGCGCTACAGCAGCGCCGAGCGCGAGTTCCGCGAGGGCCTGGAGCTGCTCCTCGCCGGCCTGGCGGACGCGCGCGCTTGACTGCCCGCGGCGGCGAGCGCAGGACCGCCGCCATGACCGACAGCCACTACGTCATTCGCGGCGGCGAGGCGGGGCGCGAGCGGCTGCGCATGCTGGCGCGCATCATGGCGCCGACCACGCGCGCGCTGCTGGCGCGCGCCGGCGTCGGCGCCGGCATGACCTGTCTCGACGTCGGCTGCGGTGGCGGCGACGTCAGCGTCGAGCTGGCGCGCCTGGTCGGGCCGCGCGGGCGGGTCATCGGCATCGACATGGACGCCACCAAGATCGACCTGGCGCGTCGCGAGGCGGCGGCGCTGGGGCTCGCCAACGTCGAATTCCGCGTCGCGACCATCGCGCAGCCCGGGGTCACCGGCGGGATCGACGTCGCCTACGCGCGCTTCGTGCTCACCCATCTGCCGGATCCGCAGGCGGTGCTGGCGCAGCTGCGCGGCGTCCTGCGGCCGGGCGGGCGGATGGTGGTCGAGGATATCGACTTCACCGGCCACTTCGCGCATCCCGACGCCCCGGCCTTTCGGCGCTACGTGTACCTCTACACGCAGGTGGTGCAGCGCCGCGGCGCCGATCCCAACATTGGTCTGCGCCTGCCCGGATTGCTGCTGGCGGCCGGCTACGGTGGCGTCGGCGTGCAGGTCGTGCAGCCGGCCGGGCTGACTGGCGAGGTGAAGGAGCTTTCGCCGCTGACGCTGGAGAGCATCGTCGACGCGCTGGTCGACGAAGGCCTGGCGACGGCGGACGAGGTCGCCGCGACGGTACGCGATCTGTACGCGTTCGCGCGCGATCCCGGCACGCTGATGAGCCTGCCGCGTATCGTCCAGGCGTGGGGCGTCGTGTAGGGGCGCGCCGCGGCGCGCC
>JANRJF010000452.1:0-1928 GCA_033764095.1 Deltaproteobacteria bacterium
GGCGCACGCGCCGCGGCGCCGCCGCGCCCCGACAGCGCGCGCCCCCCGGCTGCGCCGGTCGAGCGCGAGACCGGCGCGGCGCCGGGGCGCGGTCTCGGCAACGCCGAGGAGTGGATCAACGCCGGCACCGAGGCGCTCGCCCCGCCGCTCGCCATCCTGCCGGCGGCGATGCGCGTGCGGCTGACCTATGCCAAACGCGGCCGGGCGCGCTTCATCTCGCACCTCGAGATGATCGAGGTCATCGACCGCGCCTGCCGGCGCGCGCACCTGCCGCTCGCCTTCTCGCAGGGCCACCGCCCGGCGCCGAAGCTGCGCTTCAGTCCCGGCCTGCCGGTCGGCGCCGAGAGCGATTGCGAGCTGCTCGACATCGACCTCACCGCGGTGGTGCCGGCGATCGAGGTCGCCGCTCGCTTCGGCGCCTTCCTGCCCGAGGGGCTTTCGGTGCTCGATGCGCGCGCCATCGACCTGCGCGCGCCCAGCCCCGAGCACGGCCTGGCCGGCTTTGGCTACCGCGTCGACCTGCGCGACGTCCTCGCCGCCCGCGGCGCCGACTGGATCGACGCGCGCCTGGCGGCGTTCGAGGCGGCGGCGAGCTTCCCGCTGCTGAAGCGCACCGGCCACGGCGAAAAGACGATCGACGCGCGCGCCCGCGTGCGCCGGCTGGCGCGCCAGGGCACCACGCTGGAGATCGAGGTCGCCTTCACCGCTGCCGGCTCACTGAAGCCGACGGAGTTGCTCGGCGCGTTGTTCGAGCTCACCGCGGACGCGGCGCGGGCGCTGCCGTTGTACAAGACGCAGGCCTTCTACCAGGCGTCGCCTGCCGCCGCCGCGCCCGTGGCCGTCGCCGCGGCGCCGCTCTAGGACCGCCGGTGCCGCGACAGATCATCATCAACTCGACGCCGCAGGAAGCGCGCGTCGCCACGATGGAGAACGCGCGCCTGCTCGAGATCCAGATCGAGCGCGTGCGCGAGCGCAGCCTGGCGGGCAGCATCTGCAAGGGCCGCGTGCTGCGCGTGCTGCCCGGCATGCAGGCGGCATTCGTCGACGTCGGCCTGGAGAAGGCCGCCTTCCTGCCCGGCGCCGACTTCTTTCCGCTCAGCGCCGACGAGTACGCCGAGGCCGCGGCCGACGACGCGCACGAGCCGGTGCCGGCCGACGCGCCGCCCGAGCCGGCCGACCCGAGCGCACCGCTGCCGCGCCGCCAGCGCATCCTGCCGCCGATCGAGGAGCGCCTGCAGAAGGGCCAGGACGTCATCGTCCAGATCAGCAAGGAGCCGATCGGCACCAAGGGCGCGCGCGTCACCTCGAACATCTCGCTGCCCGGACGCTACCTGGTCTTCCTGCCGTACAGCGGGCAGGTCGGCGTCTCGCGCCGCATCGCCAGCGACGACGAGCGCCAGCGGCTGCGCGAAGCGGTCGAGGCGGTCGCCGGCGACAGCGGCGGCATCATCATCCGCACCGCCTGCGAGGGCGTGTCGAAGAAAGAGATCCAGTCCGACCTGCGCCTGCTGCGCCGCCAGTGGCAGCATCTGTCGAAGAAGGCGGAGAGCCTGCCGGCGCCGGCCATCCTGCACCAGGAGCTCGACGTCGTCCTGCGCACCATGCGCGACCTCTCCGCGCCGGACGTGACGCGCGTCGTGGTCGACAATCGGCGCGACTACCAGCGCATCCTCGACTTCATCGACGAGGTGATGCCGCGCTGGCGCCCGCGCGTCGAGCTCTACGAGCTGACCGAGCCGATCTTCGAGCGCTACGGCATCGAGGCGCAGATCAACAAGGCGCTGGAGCGCAAGGTGTGGCTCAAGTCGGGCGGCTACATCGTCATCGACCACACCGAGGCGTTGACCGCGATCGACGTCAACACCGGCCGCTTCGTCGGCAAGACCGACCAACGCGAGACCGCGCTGCGCACCAACCTCGAAGCGGCG
>JANRJF010000453.1:0-12762 GCA_033764095.1 Deltaproteobacteria bacterium
GCCGAGCTTGCGGCGCAACGCGGCGCGGGTGGCGCTCAGCGTCGTCGCCATGATGTGGCGGACGTGCTCGCGGGTCGCCGGTTCGCCGCGGATGGCCAAGGCCAGGGTGCCGAGCTGGCGCATGATGCCGACGCCGCGCAGGTGGCGATAGCGGCGCTGCTCCAGCAGCCACTCGGTGGCGCCGCGCGGCAGCAGCGGCAGCAGGTCGAAGACGCCGGACAGATGCCGCAGCTCGGCCTGGTCGCGGAACTCGGTGTGGCTGTTGCCGCCGAACATGTAGCCGGGGCCGACGTCGCCCTCCATGATGCGGTCGATGTCCGCCTCGTCGAGCAGGCCGCGCGCGCGCGCGTGGTCGAGCGCGGTGGTGCCGGGGAAGTAGGTCATCCAGTGCGTGACGATGCGCTTCGGCTGCACCTCGGCGTAGAAGTGCAGCGCGTCGAGCTGGTCGGCGGCGCCCTCGCCGGGCAGGCCGATGATGTGGTCGACCGAGTACGGCACGCCGAACTCGGTGAGGTGCGCCAGCGTCTGCACCACCTTGTCGCGGTCGCCCTTGCGGTCCACCGCCGCCAGCGTGTCGGAGTTCACGCTCTGCACGCCGACCCGCACCATGATGCAGCCCGCCTCGCCCAACCAGCGCGCCATGTCGCGCGTCATCGTGTGCGGGTGCGTGTAGCACTCGAACGGAATGCCGATCTCGCGCCGGTAGGCGGCGGCGAACTCCGCCATCCACTTCGGGTCGAGGGTGAAGATCGCGTCCCAGAAGAAGATCTTGCGCACCTTGCCGCGCGCCTTCCAGTGCGCCAGCTCGGCGATCAGGTGCGGCACCGAACGCCGCCGCACCGGCTTCTCGCCCGGGTACTGTTTGGGGAAGGTGCTGTACTCGCAGAAGCTGCAGCGGAACGGACAGCCGCGCCGCGAGACGACGTAGAGCTCGTGCTCGAAGGCCGGCACGGTGGCGTAGAAGCCGTCCTTCTCCGCCCACGGCAGCTGGTCGAGATCGGCGAGCAGCGGCCGCACGCGATTGCGGATCGGGCCGAGCTCGCCCTTGAAGGTGCAGTTGGCGACGTCGGTGCGGGTGAAACGGCCGCCGGCGGCGCACTCGACCAGGTCGACCAGCGCCTCCTCGCCCTCGCCCTCGACCACCGCGTCGATCGCCCACTCGCGAATGGCGCGTTCCGGCGCCGCCGAGACGTGCGGGCCGCCGAACACGATCGGCACCGACTGCCGCCGCTTGACCGCGCGCGCCACCTCCACCGACCAGCGATGCGTGACGCTGTACGAGGTGAACGCCACCACGTCGGGGCGCGTCGCGACGACGCGCTCGGCGGTCTCCTCGGGACTCGGCTCGAGCAGCTTCGCCAACAGCCGCGAGTCGGTGCCGCTGCCGGAGGAGAACGGCCGCGCCTCGTAGACCACCTCCGGCTGGTGGCCGGCGCGGCGCACCCAGGCGGCGAGCGCCTCGATGCCGAGGTGCTCCAGCCCGCAGGTGACGAAGGTGACCCGCACTAGCCCGCTTCCACCGGCGTGCGGCTGGCCGACAGGCGGCGCACCAGGTTGGCGAACGACATCTCCATGCGCGACTCGTAGCGGCGCGTGGCGATGTTGTACAAGGAGCGCAGCGGCCGCGTCGGATGGGTCAGGTAGCTGGCGGCGTAGAAGAGCAGCAGGCCGCCGACCCGGTAGCGCTGCAGGCGCTTGGCCGGCAGCGCCGCGGCGTACGACACCGCGCCCGAGATGTCCGAGTACGAGAGCAAGGAGGCGTAGTAGTCGTCGTCGAGGCGCGGCAGCGTCCCGGCCGCCTGCAGCTGCGCGAACAGCTCCGAGCCCGGATAGGGCGAGAAGGTCCACACCGACACGTCGTGCACGCCGGCGCGCGCCATGCGCCACAGGAAGCGCAGCGTCTCGTGCACGTCGTGCGGCTGCTCGTCGGGGAAGCCGATCAGGATGTTGGCCTTCACGTTGAGCCCGACGCGCACCGCGGCGCGCATCGAGGCGGTGATGCGATCGACCTTCACCTTCTTCTTGATCGCGTGCAGGGTGCGTTCCGACCCGCTCTCCGGCGCGTAGGAGACGTTGCGGCAGCCGGAGCGGTACATGGCGCGCAGCACTTCCTCGTCGAGCGCCTCGGAGCGCGTGCCGCTCGGCAGCTGCCAGGTGATGCGCAGGCCGCGCGCGTCGAGCTCGCGGCAGAAGGCGAGGATCCAGTCGCGCTGCACCACCGAGGTGAGGTCGTAGAAGTCGACGTTCTGCATCCCGTAGCGGCGCACGTAGTCCTCGATCTCGTCCACCACCAGCGCCGGGGTGCGGGTCGTGTAGCGCGTCGTCCACATCTGCGGGCTGGAGCAGAACGTGCACTGGTACGGGCAGCCGCGCGTCGCCAGCAGCGCCATGGTGCGGCCGCGGTCGACGCCGAAGCTGAAGCCGCCGGCCAGGTAGGGCTCGATCGGGGTGAGGTCCCAGCGCGGCAGCGGGATCGCGTCGACATCGCGGATGCGGGCGCGCGGCGCGGTGCGGCGCGGGCCGGCCGGCGTGCGGCAGACGATGCCGGCGACCTGCGCCAGGTCGCCCCCGCCGACGCAGGCCTCGAGCAGCTCGACCACCGTCTCCTCGCCCTCGCCGAGCGCGCAGGCGGTGAGCGCCGGGGCGTCGGCCAGGCAGAGCTCCGGCACCGCGGTGGCGTGCTCGCCGCCGAGCACGATCGGCACACCGGGGAAGCGGGCGGCGATGGCGGCGATGAGCTGCCGGATGAGCGGCCACTCGTGCGAGAACAGGCAGGAGATGCCGACCAGGTCGGTGTCGGTGCGGATGCGCGCGACGATCTCGGCCACCGTCAGCCCGTTGATGACGATGTCCGGGCGGTAGCCCGGGTGCATCGCCCCCAACGCCTCGCCGACCGCGTCGATCACCTGCGCCTCGTGCCCCGCCGCGGTCAGGCTGCCGGCCAGATAGGCGAGCGAGATCGGCGGCGTGCCGTTGAGCGTCAGCGCGTAGCGGCCCACGACGCTCGGCCCGCGAATCAGGGTTGCGATAGCCATCAAAGATTTGAATAGGTTATACGCGCTTAACATGGGGGACCGGTTGAATCCACGATTAGAACGCGCGGCGCCGCGGATGAGCGTCATCGTCACCGGCGGGGCGGGATTCATCGGCTCCAACCTGGTGCGCGCGCTGGTCGCCCAGGGGCACGAGGTGGTGGTGTTCGACAACCTCGCCACCACCTGGTCGCTCAAGCTGATCGAGGACGTCGCCGACCGCATCGAGTTCGTGCACGGCGACGTGCGGTTGCCCGAGGACCTGGAACGGGTCGGGCGGCGCGGCTTCGACCGCGTCTACCACCTGGCCGCCTCGTTCGCCAACGAGCTGTCGATGGAGCACCCGACCATCGACATGCGCTCGAACATCGAAGGGACGCTGAACGTGCTGACCATGGCGCGGCGGCTCGGCTGCGGCCTGTTCGTCTACGCCGGCTCGTCGTCGTCGTACGGCGACGTGGAGGTGCCGTTCGGCGAGGACAGCCCGAGCCGCCCCTACACGCCGTACGCCACCAGCAAGCACGCCGGCGAGAACTACGTGCGCTCGTCGGGCCTGCCCTACGCGATCTTCCGCCTGTTCAACGTCTACGGCCCGGGCGACCCGCCGGGCCGCTACCGCAACGCGGTACCGAACATGATGGCGGCGCTCGATCGCGTTGACGGCAAGATCCGCATCTTCGGCCGCGAGGCGACGCGCGACTTCACCTACGTCGACGACGTCGTGCGCGTGCTGCTCGAGGCGCCGTGCGCCACCGACCAGGTGGTGAACGTCGGCACCGGGCAGGAGACGCCGATCGTCGAGCTGGCGCGCCAGATCCTGCGGCTCTTCGACCTGCCCGACAGCCGCCTCAGCTTCGAGGCGCCGCGCGCCTGGGACCGCGTCGTGCGCCGCGTCGCCTCGGTCGACCGGCTGCGCCTGCTGTTCGGCTGGACCCCCTCGACTCCGCTGGCGGATGGCCTGCGCCGCGCGGCGCAGTGGATGCACGCGGCGCGCTATCTGCAGCGGGAGCCGCGGTGATCCTGCCCGAGCGGATCCTGTTCATCGGCGCCCACTGCGACGACGTCGAGCTGCTCGCCGGCGGCCTGCTGGCGCACGCCTGCTACGCCGCGCGCCAGGTCGGCGTGCTGGTGTTCAGCGACCACCGCGGCGTCATCGACGACGCGGCGGCGGCGCGCGCGCGCGGCGAGTTCCGCGACAACCTCGCCTGGCTCGGCGACACCACCGGCTGCGCCATCCGCGACCACTCCGCGGTCATGCTGCCCGCCTGCCGCGGCGCCTTTCAGTCCGAGCGCGGCGCGCTCTACGCCGCCATGGAAGGCCTGCGCGACGCCTACGACCTGGTGGTGACGCACGTGCCGAGCGACACCAACCAGGACCACCAGCAGGTGGCGGCCGAGGCGGCGCGCGTCTTCAAGGCGCACGCGACGCTGCTCGGCGGCGAGTTCCCCAACAACGACCTGGGCGGCTTCACCCCGCAGGTGTACGTCGCGCTCGACGCGCGCGAGGTCGCCGCCAAGGCGCGCATGGTGGCCCACTACCGCTCGCAGAATTTCGGCGGCCGCCCCTATCTCGACGGCGGCGTGGTGGAGGCGCTGGCCCGCCTGCGCGGCTCGCAGATCCGCCAGGCGGCGGCCGAGGCGTTCCAGGTGACCGGGCGGGTCGTCTTGCGGGCGGCGCCGTGAACAACATAGTGGCGCCCATGGTCGCCGACCCTGCGGTCACCGTCCTGGTGGCGGCGTACAACGAAGCGCCGGTGATCGGCGCGGTGGTGTCGGACGCCCTGCGCGCCACCCCGTCGGGCGAGGTGCTGGTGGTCGACGACGGCTCGACCGACGACACCGAGCGCGTCGCCAGCGCCGCCGGCGCGCGCGTGCTGCGCCTGGCCGCCAACGCCGGCAAGGGCTCGGCGGTGCGGCGCGGGCTGCCCGAGGCGCGCGGCGAAGTGATCGTGCTGATCGACGGCGACGGTCAGGACGACCCGCTGGAGATCCCGCGCCTGCTGGAGGCGCTGCAGCCGGGAGTCGACCTGGTGGTCGGCTCGCGGTTCATCGGCCAGTTCGAGCCGGGCGCCATCACGCCGGTCAACCACTGGGGCAACCGCTTCCTCACCGCGGTGATCAACGTGCTGTTCGGCACCCGCCTCACCGACACCCAGGCGGGCTTCAAGGCGGTGCGGGTGAAGACCCTGCAGCAGCTCAACCTGAGCGCCCACCGCTTCGATATCGAGGTCGACCTGTTGCTCGGCGTGCTGCGCGCCGGCGGTCGCATCGTCGAGGTGCCGGTCAGCCGCGCCCCGCGCCAGCACGGCCGCAGCCGGCTCAACAGCCTGATCGACGGCGCCCGCATCCTGCGCCGCATCGTCACCCTGCGCTTCAGCGCGCCCCGCTGAGGCGGCGGGCCCGCCGCCGGCCAAAATCGGTTGACTATCCCGCTGGGGCCAGTGTACGCGCAGACAAGTCCGTGTTTCTGGCGCGCAATCGCCGCATCGGGGAGCGGATGCCAGGGGGGAGCATGACAGGTCGGATCTCTGGGGCCAGCAGGCCCGCGTGACCCCCGTTCCATGCCGACCCTAGCCCCCGCGCCGCGCCTGCGGCCGACCGCCGCGCCCGGCATCACCGCCGCCACGATGGCGGCGTTGCTGGAACGCCAGCGCGACGGCTTCGAGCGCTTCGAGGCCGCCGCCGCGCCGCTGCTCGGCACCCGCCATGCCGTCGTCGTCGGCTCGGCGCGCGCCGGCCTCGGCGCCATGCTGCGGCACGCCGGCTGCCGGCCGGGCGACGAGGTGATCGTGCCGTCGTACACCGCGCCGTGCGTGCCGGGCTTTCTGCGCGCCAGCGGCTACGCCGTGCGCATCGCCACCGTCTGCCCGCGCCGCCTGGTGGTCACCGGCGACACCGTCGCCGCCGCGCTCAGCGCGCGCACCCGCGCCGTCATCCCGACCCACGTCGAAGGGGTGACCGCGCCGATGGCGGAGATCGTCGCCGCGGTGCCGGGCGGCGTCGCGGTGATCGAGGACGCCGCGCACGCACTCGGCGCCGCGGTGGACGGGCGGCCGGTCGGCGCGCACGCCGTCGGCGCGATCCACAGCTTCGGCAAGGGCAAGCACGTCAACACCATGTTCGGCGGCCTGGTGGTCACCGACTACGGCGCGGTCGCCGCCGCGGCGCGCGCGGCGCGCGACGCGCTGCCGCCGCCGTCGCGCCTGCGGCTGCTGCTCGGCGCCGCGATCGAGCTCGGCGTCGCCGCGGCGACGCATCCGCGCCTCTATCCGCTGCTGCTGCACCCGCTGATCCGCGTCTGCGCGCGCGCCGGCCTCGACCTGCCGACGCGGCTCTTCGAGGACGGCGGCGACGGCATCCCGCGCACCGCGACGCAGCGCCCGCCGGCCGCCTGGGGCGGGCTGGCGCTCGCCCAGCTCGCCGGCTTCCCGGCCGAGCGCGAACGGCGCCGGCGCCATGCCGCGGCGCTGCGCGCCGCGCTGACGGCGCGCCACCTGGAGCACCAGGAAGCCAACGATCCCGGCGACCACCCGTTGTTCGTCACCCTGCTGCACCCGCGGCGCGACGCGCTGCGCGCCGCCCTGCTCGCCGCCGGTCAGGACACGCAGCCGACCTGGATGCGTCCGATCGCCGGCGACGACGGCGCCAGCGATCCGATCGCCGAACGCGCCGCCCGGCACGGCCTCTACCTGCCGCTGCACCGCGGCGCCGACGTGGACGTGCAGCTGGCGGCGCTCGACCGCGCCCTGGCGCAGCGATGAAGGCCACCGTCGCCTACCTCGGCGCGCTCGGCCGCGAGCATCGCCACCCGCGCCACGCCATCCCGCCGCTGCGCGCCGCCTACGCCGCCTCGGTGCTGCGCGCCGCCGGGCACGACGTCGAGCTGCTCGACACCGCCGCCCCGAACGCCGCGCGCCTCGACCTCGCCGCCCACATCACCCGCCGCCGGCCCGATCTGCTGGTCGCCGACGCCCGCATCGAGACGGTGGACCAGGTCGCGACCCTGGCGCGCGCCGTGCGCGCGCACTGCGGCGCCATCATCGCCGCCGGACCGCCGGCCGAGGCGCTGGCCGCCGACGTGCTGGCGGAGGAGTCGGTGCGCGGCGTGCTCGGCGGCGAGTACGAGGGGTGGATCGGCGGCGTCGCCGAGAGCCTGGCGGCGGGCGCGCCGCCGCTGGCGCCGGGCTGGGTGACGCGCGGCGCCAGCGGCCCGTTCACCGCCCAGGCGGCGGTGCCGATCGCCGACATCGACGCGCTGCCGACGCCGGCGCACGCCGAGCTGCTCGCCGGCGGTTACACCGTCGCCTATCCGGTGCAGCGCCGCGACCGCCTGCGCTGCGCCTACGTGTTGTCGACGCGCGGCTGTCCGCACGCCTGCACCTTCTGCTCGCCGGTGGAGATGCGCTCGCGCTTCCTGCCCTACCGCGTGCGCGACGTCGAGGCGGTGGCCGACGAGCTGGCGCAGGTGGCGCGGCTGGGTGCCAACGTCGTGTACTTCAACGACGACAACTTCCTGCGCGACCGCGCCCGCGTCACCGCGCTCTGCGAGGCGATCCTGCGCCGCCGGCTCGACCTCACCTGGCTGGCCGACGCGCGCGCCGACGACGTCGACCCGACGCTGCTGCCGCTGATGCGCCGCGCCGGCTGCTCGACCCTCTGCCTGGGCGTCGAGAGCGGCTCGCAGCGCGTGCTCGACGCGATGCGCAAGGGGATCACCGTCGAGCAGACGCGCGCCGCCGCCGCCGCCATCCACGCCGCCGGGCTGTGGATGGTCGCCTACGTGATCCTCGGCTCGCCAGGCGAGACCGAAGCCGAGCGCCATGCCACCTGGCGCCTGCTCGACGACATCCGACCCGAGCTGGTGCAGTGCCACCGCTTCGCCTGGTACCCGATGGCGCGCGGCGAGCGCGGCGACCCGAGCTGGCGGCGGCCGAGCCACAAGTTCGCCACCGACAGCACCGGCGCGCCGCCGCTGGCCTTCGACCAGCGCGAGCTCTACCGGCGCTTCTACCTCTCGCCGCGCTTCCTGCTGCACTACGCCCGCACGCGGGCGCGCTGGCTGCCGGGTCCGATCCTGCGCGACGCCGCGCTCGCCTGGCGCACCGCGACCTACCTGCTCGGCGCGCGATGACGGCGCGGACGGCCGCCGTCCTGCTCGCCGCGTCGGCCGCGTATCTCACCCTGGTCTGGTCGGGCGCCGGGGCGCTGGGCACCAACTACGAGGAAGCGGTGCCCTACGTCCTCACCCCGCTCGACATCCGCGACTACGAGCCCAGCCGCGGCGACGCCGACGCGCCGGCCTTCATCGTCGCCTCGCAGCTGCCGCGGCTCGCCTTCGCGCCGGCGCCGGACGTGCGCTGGCCGCTGCTCAACCAGCCGTACATGACCGATCACCTCACCTACGGCGGCGTCGGCCTCGGCGCGCTCGGTCTCGACCGGCTCGCCGCCGCCCGGCTGTGGCACGCGCTGTTCGGCCTCGCGCTGCTGTGGGTGCTGTTCGACGTCGCGCGCCTGCTCGGCCTGCCGACGCGCGCCGCGCTGCTCGCGGTCGCCGTCACCGCCACCTGTCTGCCGTTCACGTTCATGTACACCTGGGCGCGCTTCGACGAGAGCCTCGCCTCGTGGGGCGCGGTGGTGGTGCTGTGGGCGGCGCTGCGACAGGCGCGCGACGGGCGCCGCGGCTGGCTGTGGCTCGCAGTGCTGGCGATCGGCCTGGCGGTCTCGGCGAAGCTCACCGCGCTGTGGCCGTTGAGCGGCCTGGCGGTCGCCGCGCCGCTGGCCGGCTGGCGCCCGCCGCCGCTGCGCCGCCTGGCGCTGCCGGCCCTGGCCGCCGCGCCGCTGTTCGCTCCGATCGTCGGCTTCGCCATCGCCGGCCCGGCGACCGCCAACGAGGTGTCGCGCCGCCTGGCGTTCCTCGGCGACCTGTTCACCACCGACGTCATCCCCGGCACCGCCGCCAACCTGGTCGACTACCTGGGCAACTGGGGCGGCATCCTGAGCGGCGCGATCCGCGGCGCCGCGGCCGGCGCCCCCAACTTCGCCGGCTGGCTGCTGATCGCCGCGACGCTGCTGTGGCTGGCGGCGCGCACGCTGGCCGCCGGGCCGGTGCCGCGCCGCCGCCGGCTCGAAACGCAGATGCTGGCCTACACCGCGGTCATCTACGTGTGGGTGGTGCTCTTCTTCCGCGAGCACCGCGACTACCAGTTCGCGCTGCTGGTGCCGCTGCACGCGCTCGCCGTCGCCGCCTTCCTCGACTGGACCGCGGCGCGCAGCCTCGATCGGCGACTGCCGGGCTGGGCCGCCGGCCTGCTGGTCGCCGCCTGGCCGCTCGGCGCCAACCTGTGGGAGCAACGGCGCCTGCACGAGGATCTGCTGCGCGCGCGCAACGCCATGTTCCACCAGGGCGTGCAGCGCGCCTCGGCGGAGTGGCTGGCGGCGCACGGCGTGCAGCGCCCGATCGTCGTCACGTTCTACGCGGTCGGGGCGTACGAGCTGATGAGCGGCGGCGCGGTGCGCCCGGTCTACCCGTTCCCGCTCCTGCGCCACGCCAAGAACGGGCCGGCGCGGCAGGACTACGCCGACGTCTGGCGCCGCCTGCTCGCCGGCGGCGAGGCGCCGCGCTACGCGGTGCTGCCGCTCGGCGAGAACCCGATCGAGGGGCGGCACTTCGACGAGGCGGCGATCCGCGCCGCGCTGCACGAGGTGGCGCCGGGAGAACGCGTCGCGACCTTCGTCAATCACGACGGCGAGCCGCTGCTCGAGATCTGGCGCGTCACTCCGCCGCCGCCGGGCGCGGCGCCGGCGCCGGCACCGGCGGCGCGCGCCGGCGCGTTGCCCGGGCGCGACGGCGCGGTGTAGAGCAGCGGGGGAATGCGTCTCGGCGTGCTGCAACACCTCGCGGCGGACACCGTCCATTCCCTGCGCCGCGTCGGCCTGCCGGTCACCGTGCAGATCATCGCCAGCTCGCTGCGCGATGTCGCCTTCGACCGCACCTACGGCACCGATACCGCCGGCTACGCCGATCCGCGCGTGTATGCGTCCGACGACCCGCGCGCCCGCCGCGCGACGTTCTACGTCCCCACCCGCGCCCGCCCGTTCCGCGATTTTCTCGCCTGGAGCGGCGTGCCGCCGACCGGCACCTTCGTCGATTTCGGCTGCGGCAAGGGCCGCGCCCTGTTCGTCGCCGCCCAGCACGGCTTCCGGCGCGCCGTCGGCGTCGAACTCTCGCCGCGCTTCTGCCGCGCCGCCGAGCACAACCTGGCGCGCCTGCAGGCGCACGTCGCCGCCACCCAGTTCCGCGTCATCTGCGACGACGCCGGCAACTACGCGGTCGCGCCCGACGACCGCGTGTTCTACTTCTACGATCCGTTCGACGACGCGCTGATCGAGCGCTGCCTGCAGCGCATCGCCGCATCGCTCGCCGCCGTGCCGCGCCCAGTGTACGTCATCTACCACAACAACATCGCCGTGCGGCCGACCCCGTTCGACGCGCAGGTTTGGCTGCGCGAGACGCCGACCCCGCGCTTCGCCGGCAACGCGTTCTACCTGTACCGCCACGATCCGGCGGCGGCGCCGCGCGCGGAGGCGCCGTGCAGCTGACCGTCGTCGTGCCGACCTACAACGAGGTCGGCACGCTCGAGCGGCTCACCCGGGCGCTGCTCGAGCTGCGCCTGCCCGACGTCGCGATGCGCGTCCTGATCGTCGACGACGCATCGGAGGACGGCACCGCGGGAGTCGCCGATCGGCTGGCGCAGGCCGCCCCCGGCGCGGTGGAGGTGCTGCATCGGGTCGGGCGCCGCGGACTGGGATCGGCCTACGCCGCCGGGTTCGCCCGCGCCCTGGCGAGCGAGGCCGGGCTGATCGCGCAGATGGACGCCGACCTCTCGCACGACCCGCAGGTGCTGCGCGCGATGCACGCTGCGATCGGCGAGGCGGACGTGGTCATCGGCTCGCGCTACGTCGCCGGCGGTTCGCTCGACCCGCACTGGGGCTGGCATCGCAAGCTGCTCAGCCATCTCGCCAACCGGGTCGTCGTGCCCGCCGCGCTGACCCTGCACGTGCGCGACGCGACCAGCGGCTTCCGCCTGTGGCGGCGCGAGGCGTTGGCCGCCATCGCCCCGTCGCTCAACGCCCGTTCCGGCGGCTACGCGTTCCAGGTGGAGATGGCGCTGCTCGCCGAACGCGCCGGCTGCCGCATCGCCGAGGTGCCGATCCACTTTCGCGAGCGCGAGTCGGGGCGCTCGAAGATGAACGGCTGGGTCGCCCTCACCGCGGCGCGCGAGCTCTGGTCGATGCGACGGCGGGCGGGCGGCGCGGCGCGCCGCGCACAGCACTGAGCCCGCTCAGCAGCGCGTCGCGCTGGCCAGCACCTCGGCCACCCGCTGCGCCGCGCTCCCGTCCCACAGCGGCGGGCATCCGGCCGCCGGCCGATCGCCGTCGAGCACGCGATGGATCTCGGCGGTGACGCGCGCGGGCGCGGTGCCGACGACGCGGTTGCTGCCGTGGCTGACGGTCGCCGGGCGCTCGGTGTTGGCGCGCAGCGTCAGGCAGGGCACCCCCAGATAGGTGGTCTCCTCCTGGATCCCGCCGGAGTCGGTGAGCACCAGCTCGGCGCGCTCCATCAGCGCCAGCATGTCGAGGTAGCCGAGCGGCTCCACCGGCCGCAGGCCGGGACACGCCGCCAGCACGGCGCGCAGCGCGGCGGTGCCGAGCTGGCGCCGGGTGCGCGGATGGACCGGAAAGACGATCGGCAGGCGGCGCGCGGCGGCGCCGACCGCCGCGAGCAGCGCCGCCAGCCCGGCCGCGTCGTCGACGTTCGACGGCCGGTGCAGGGTGAGCACGCCGTAGCCGCCGTCGAGACCGAGCGCGCCGCGCGGATCGCGCGCCGCGGCGCGGGCGCGGAAGCGCACCAGCGTGTCGATCATGACGTTGCCGACGTGGTGCACGGCGGTGGCCGGGCGCCCCTCGCGCGCCAGGTTCTCCACCGCGCTCGCCTCGGAGGCGAACAGCAGGTCGCTGACCGCGTCGACGACGATGCGGTTCAGCTCCTCCGGCATGGCGCGGTCGAAGCTGCGCAGCCCCGCCTCGACGTGCGCCACCGGCACGCCGTGCATGGCGGCGGCCAGCGCCCCGGCGGCGGTCGAGTTGACGTCGCCGACCACCACCACCAGGTCGGGGCGCAGCTGCGCCAGCACCGGCGACAACGCCTGCAACATCCCGCCCACCTGGTCGGCCTGTCCGACGCCGTCGCAGCCCAGCATCACGTCCGGCGGCGGCAGCTCCAGCTCGGCGAGCAACTGCGCCGACATCGCCGCGTCGCGGTGCTGCCCGGTGTGGACCAGCAGCGGCGCGAAGGCGTCCGGCCGCGCCCGCTGCGCGGCCAGGACGGCGGCCATCTTCACCAGGTTCGGCCGCGTGCCGACGATGTTGACGACGCGCCGCACGTGCGCGGGACGCCTCACTGCGGGGCGCCGGCGAGCGCCGCGCGCCGCCACTCCGCCAGCTGCGCGCACGGGTCGCCGGCGGCCGCCGCCGTCTGCAGCAGCTCGCGGAGCGCCCGACCCGGCGCCTCGATGCGCTCGGCCGGCAGCGACGTCGAGTAGAAGAGATGCACCGCGCCCAGATCGAACGGGCTGCGGTACTGCGAAGCGGCGCAGGTGATGTCGAAGCGGGCGCGCCCGGCGTCGCCGGCCGCGACCACCACCACCCCCTCGCTCAATTCCAGCCGCTC
>JANRJF010000454.1:0-8799 GCA_033764095.1 Deltaproteobacteria bacterium
GGTGCCGAACTCCTGGATCTGCGCGTCCTCGCGGCGCGCCGCGACGGCGAGCTCGTTGGCCGAGGAGACCAGGCGGACGCTGGAGTGTTGCACCGCGCCGACCAGCGCGCGCAGCGACTTGACCATCGCGTCGATGGCGCGCAGCAGCGTGCCGGTTTCGTCGCCGCCCTTCGGGTCGATGCGCACGGTGAGGTCGCCGTCGCTCACCCGGCCGGCGGCGTCGGCGGCGAGCTCGACGCGCTTGGCGATCGAGCCCATCAGGCCGATGAGGATGGCGAGCACCAGCAGCGTGCCGAGCGCGGCGATGAGCAGCGACTCGTTCAGCATGCGCCACACCGGCGCGAGCATCTCGTCGCGCGAGACGCTCATCACCAGCGTCCAGTTGCCGGTCGGCACCTTGGCGCTGGCGAAGTAGTAGTTGCCGCCGCGCAGCGGATCGATCGCGGTGCGGATGGCGCCGCCGGCGAGCTGCGTGAAGGCGGGCTCGAGGATGGCGGCGTACGGCGTGTCCTCGATGCGCTTGGTGCGCAGGCTGGGATCCATGGTCGCGGCGATGACCCGCCCGCGGCGGCTGACGAGGATGAAGTCGGCGGTGTCGAAGGCGCGCAGCGTGCCGAGGAAGTTGTCGATGTTGTTGAGCGCGCGGTCGACGCCGGCGACGCCGGCGAAACGCCCGTCGATGATGATCGGCGCCGTCTGTTCGACGATGTACTTGCCCTCGTAGAGATAGGGCTCGGTGACCATGACGCGGTCGCGCGCCAGCGCCTCGGCGTCGCCCGCTTGGTAGAGACGGCTGATCCCGCCCTCCAGGCTGATGCCGTCGCCCTCGGGCTTGCGATCGAAGCGGTTCTTCAGCCCGCGGTAGTAGTAGCTGCTGTTCATGTCGGCGAGCGGTGCGAGGCGGATGACCGCCGGGTCGTCGACGGCGCGGAACCAGTAGGGGATGAAGCGGCCCTCGGGCGACAGCGCGTTCGGATCGAGTCCGGCGTGCGGCTGCGCATCCTTGCCGTCGGCGTTGGGCTCGTAGCCGAAATCGCTGCCGGTGAGCTCCGGGAAGGCCTCCAGCACCTTGCGGGCGAACTGCAGCGACAGGGCGCGGTCGCCGAACATGCCGCTCTCCTGGGCGATCGCCATGACGCGCGAGATGTCGACCGCCGCGCGGTTGGCGCGGTCGATCTCCAGGGCCGCCTCCTCGACCTCGGAGCGCATGCTCGCCTCGCTCTGTTTCTGCAGCAGTTGCTCCAGGCGCCGACTGCCGATCGCGGTCTGCGCGCCCAGCACCAGCACCACCGGCAGCACGCCGAACAGCGCGATCTTGGCGCGCAGGCTGAGGCCGCTGTGGGCGGCGCGCGGGCGCGGCAGGCGCGGGACGGCGCCGGCGGGATCGTCGCTCACGAGTCGAGCGCCTGCTGCAGGGTGCCGTACAGAGTGAGGACGCTGCCGAAGCCGCTCACCTCGAACACCTCGCGGATGTGGTCGCGCGCGCGGCACACGGCGAGCGGGCAGCCGACGCCCTTGCCGCGCTTGGCGGCCATCAGGATGGCGCGCAGGCCGGCGCTGCTGACGTACTCCAGCTCGGCGAGGTCGAGCAGCAGCTTGCCCGGCGGCGGATCGAAGCGGGCGAGCACGGCGCGCTCGAAGTCGGCGGCGGTGGTGCCGTCGAGGCGGCCGCTCGGTCGCAGCACCAGGGCGTTGCCGATGCGCTCTTCGGCGATTTGCATGGGAGTCTCCCGTCAGCGTGGCGCGCTGTCGTCGCGCCGCGCGGTGAGCCGCTTGCGCAGCCGCACGTGATTGCGGCCGCCCTCGCGGGTGTAGTCGACGTCGTCGACGTAGTGGCGCACCAGGTGGATACCGAGGCCGCCGATCTGGCGCTCCTCGATCGGTGCGGTGAGGTCCGGATCGGCGCGCGTGCGCGGGTCGAAGGCGATGCCGCCGTCGACCAGGTGCACCTCCAGCAGGTCGCCGAGGCGCTCCAGGCGCAGGTAGATGCCGGCGCCGGCATCCGAGCCGCCGCCCGCCGGATGGCCGTACTCGATGGCGTTGGTGACCAGCTCGTCGAGCACCAGGTTGAGCTGGAAGGCGACCGCCGGCGGCAGCGCGGCGTCCGCGGCGAACTGCTCGACGAACGCGGCCAGCGTGGCGAGCTCGTTCAGGTCGGTGCGCAGGGTGATCTCGGCCATGTCCGCCAACGTCCGGCGAGGCATCCTAGCCGATCCGCGGCGCGACCCAAACCGCAAAAGCGGGCCACCCGATGAACACCGAGGACCACGGAGAGCACGGAGGCCGGCGTTCGGTGATCAGCCTCCGTGCTCTCGGTGGTGCTCGGTGTTCATCTGTGGATTCGCGCTTGACCCGACCGCCGGCGCGGTATGAGGTGCGGCGGACGGAGGGCGGATGAAGCCGATCAACATCGACCGCGAGATGCAGGAGCTGGTCGCCAGCGAAGAGGTGCTGGCGTTTTTCGACTTCATGTTGCCGATCGAGGGGGCTGCCGCGGTCGAGGGGCTCTGCAAGGTGTCGCGGCCGCGCGAGCGGCGCTCGAAGTCCACCTACCTGTCGGTGTTCTTCATCATCGATGCGCACGATCCGGCGGTGCAGCGCGGCGTCGAGCAGCATATGCGCCGGGTGGACTGGAACGCGGTCGGGGAGTCGACGCCGGGCGTCGACTGCTTCGTCGCCATCCCCAATCGCGGCGCCACCGGCGGCCTGGTGCTGAAGGAGGTGGACGTCTTCCTCGACGGCACCCGCGCGCCCGACGTGGCGTTCGTCAGCGAGGTGCTGCAGCCGGCGATGTCGCGTGCCGCCGACCTGCGCCCCGGCGCGGTGACGGTGTGGGACGAGGTCGCCCCGGCTGCGGCCGGCGCCGCCGCGCCGGCTGCCGGCGGCGGCCTGCTCGGCCGCCTGCGCCGCGCCATCCAGGGCTGAGGCGCCTTTCGATCTCGCCGCCGCGGCGGGAAGTGCCACGCGCCAGGCAGGAATCGAACCTGCGACCCGCAGCTTAGAAGGCTGCTGCTCTATCCACTGAGCTACTGGCGCCGATGCACGGTTGAATGGTCGGGGCGAGCCGATTCGAACGGCCGACCCCCTGCTCCCAAGGCAGGTGCGCTAACCAGGCTGCGCTACGCCCCGAACGAGCGGCGACTAACAGAGGGTCGGCGGCGAATCAATTCGGCTGCTCCCACGCCCGTACCCGTACCCGTACCCCGTCCCCGTTCCCGTTCCCGTTCCCGTACCCGATCCGTTCCGTCGTCCGCATCGATTCAGAGACGGGGACGGGAACGGGTACGGGGACGGATACGGATTCGGGAGGATGGTCGCGAGCGGTTATGCGAGGAAGGTGACCAGCCGGTCGCGCAGCGCCGCGATGGCTTGCCCGCGGTGGCTGATGCGGTCCTTCTCGGCGGCGCCGTGCTCGGCGAAGCTGCGCGTCTCGCCGAGCGGCACGAAGACCGGATCGTAGCCGAAGCCGCCGCTGCCGCGCGGCGCGCTGGCGATGCTCCCCGCGCAGACGCCTTCGGCGATCAGCTCGCGGCCGTCGGGACGGGCGACGACCACGGCGCAGCGGAAGCGCGCGGTGCGTGCCGCCGGGGAGATCCCCTCCAGCCGTGCCAGCAGCAGCGCAAGGTTGGCGGAGTCGCCGCTGCCGGCGCCGGCGTCGGCGGCGAAGCGCGCCGAGCGCACGCCGGGGAGACCGCCGAGCGCGTCGACTTCCAGGCCGGAATCGTCGGCCAGCGCCGCGGCATTGCAGTGGCGCGCGGCGGCGTGGGCTTTCCGCCGCGCATTGGCGAGGAAGGTGTCGCCGCTTTCCTCGACGGCGGCGGCGGGCGGGAAGTCGGCGAGCGAGCGCAGCTCGATGCCGAGCCCGGCGAGCAGCGCGGTGAGCTCGTGCAGCTTGCCGCGGTTGGTGGTCGCCGCGACCAGTAGCGGCGCGCGCCTCACCGCGCCGCGGCCGCGGCCAGCGCGGCGCGCTGCATGCCGCCGAGCGCGCTGATGGCGGCGCTGCCGAGCTGCGTCAGCTGCGCCAGCTGCTCGGCGGAGAAGGGGTGCGCCTCGGCGGTGCCCTGCACCTCGATGAAGTGTCCGCCGCCGGTCATCACCAGGTTCATGTCGACGTCGGCGGTGCTGTCCTCGCTGTAGCAGAGGTCCACCAGCACCTCGCCGCCGACCACGCCGACGCTGACCGCCGCGACGCTGTCGCGCATCGGGTCCTTGCCGATCGCGCCGCGCGCCCGCAGGCGGCGGGTGACCAGCGCCAGGGCGACGTAGCTGCCGGTGATCGACGCGGTGCGCGTGCCGCCGTCGGCCTCGATGACGTCGCAGTCGATCCAGATCGTTCGCTCGCCGAGCGCCGCCATGTCTGTCACCGCGCGCAGGCTGCGCCCGATCAGGCGCTGGATCTCGTGCGTGCGGCCGCCGACCTTGCCGCGCGTCGATTCGCGCGCGATGCGCTGATTGCTCGAGCCCGGCAGCATGCCGTACTCGGCGGTCACCCAGCCGCGCCCGCTGTCGCGCAGGAAGGGCGGCACCGACTCCTCGATCGTCGCCGTGCAGATGACACGCGTGTTGCCCACCTCGATGAGGACTGAGCCTTCCGCATGGCGGATGAAATCCGGTGTAATGGTGACGGGGCGGAGGTCGGTGGCGCTGCGGCCGTCGGCGCGTCTGGGCATCGAGGTGCTGTAGCACCGCGATGACGGCGGAAGAAGCCGGTCGGCGTTCAGCTTTCAGCCGTCAGCCCGCAGCGGAGCGGGAATCGACTGGCGGCCGTTTGGCGAACATCGACACGGACCGGCTGACAGCTGAGGGCTGACTGCTGACGGCTACACTGCGCCGCCAGAAAAGCAACGCCGCACGAAATTAACGGTTGAGGCGTTCCCTGCTCATGTTATTTTTTCGTCGCTGCCGACGTTTCGTCGCAGCCTCTCGGACAGACAGAAGGGCGGGCCAGATGGAAAACTTCACGATCAAGGGCAACCACCCGGTGATGGAGAAGATCCTCAGCATCTCGCAGCGGGTGGCGAGCACTGATTCGACCGTATTGATCATGGGGGAGAGCGGCACCGGCAAAGAGCTCATCGCGCGCTTCATCCACGCCCACAGCCGCCGCTCCAATCAGCCGTTCATCGCCGTCAACTGCGGCGCCAGTCCGCCCGACCTGCTCGAGTCCGAGATGTTCGGGCACGAGCGCGGCGCGTTCACCGGCGCGGTGGGCGCCCGCATGGGCATGTTCCAGCTCGCCAACGGCGGCTCGATCTTCCTCGACGAGATCGGCGAGATGTCGGCGACGCTGCAGGTGAAGCTGCTGCGCGTGCTGCAGGAGCGCGAGATCCGCCCGGTCGGCTCCGACCGCTCGGTGAAGGTCGACGTGCGCGTCATCGCCGCCAGCAATCGCGACCTGGCGGTCGAAGTGGAGAAGGGCCGCTTCCGCGAGGACCTCTTCTACCGCCTGCAGGTGATCCCCATCCTGCTGCCGCCGCTGCGCGAGCGCCGCTCGGACATCCCGGTGTTGGTCCAGTACTTCCTCGACAAGTACAACTCGAAGCACGAAGGCCGGCACTGCCGCGTCATGGACGACGCGATGGTGCACCTGTGGGAGTACGACTGGCCGGGCAACGTGCGCGAGCTGGAGAACCTGATCGAGCGCATGGTGGTGCTGAGCGAGGACGGCGTGATCCGCGTCGACAACCTGCCGCCCAACATCCGCTCGTTCATCTCCGAGAAGAAGATTCCGCGCCCGACGCTGACCGAGGAGGGCATCGACCTCAACCGCGCCGTCGAGGAGTTCGAGTATCGTCTCATCGACGAAGCGCTGCGCCGCACCAAGGGCAACAAGCAGGCGGCGGCGCGCCTGCTCGGCCTCAAACGCACCACGCTGGTCGCCAAGCTGCGGCGCAAGACCGGCGGCGGCGGCGAGGCCGAGGGCTATCTGATCTGAGCCGCGAGGCGAGGAGCGCATGGGCATGACCGAGCTCAACAACCACCACGAGAGTCGCGGCCGCATCCTGATCGTCGACGACGACCCGAACACCCTGGAGATCCTGCGCCGCTGGTTGAACCGCGAGGGCTACGCGACGGTGAGCGCCGACAACGGCCCCGCCTGTCTCGACGCGCTCGGCAAGGAGTCGGTGGACGTCATCGTCCTCGACGTCATGATGCCGGGTATGGACGGCCTGCAGGTGTGCGAGCGCCTGCGCGAGCACACCACCTGGCGCACCATCCCGGTGATGCTGCTGACCGCCAAGGACGACATCGAGACGCGCTCGCGCGGCATGCTGCTCGGGGTCAGCGAGTACCTCACCAAGCCGGTGAACAAGCACGAGCTCTTCGGTCGCCTCGAGGCGCAGCTGCACAGCCGCGAGATCGAGCGCCGCATGGAAGCCACCGCCGCGACGGTGGCGAGCATGGCGAAGAAGTAGGGGCGGACACGGCGTGCGGAGGTCGGATCCAACGTGCCTCGAACCTCCGCACGTCCGCGCCTCCGCACCGCGGCACGCCGTGGCTCATCCTCACGGGCAGGCGCTGTCCGCCGGCACCACGTGCAGGACGACCTGCGTGGCCCCCGGTTGATTGCGCAGCGTCAGTCGCGTCGCGCACGCGGCTGAGGTCACCGTCGCGCCGCTCAGCGTCACGGCATAGCCGCCGGGATAGTGGCGGCGTGGGACGTCGATCACGCTGACCGCATTGCGCGCGTAGCTCACGCCGGGCGGCGCGGCAGTGTCGTAGGTGAGGTCGAAGACGCCGGTGGCGGGATCGAAGGCGATCGACGTCGGCGTGCCGGTGACGGCGAGCGGGTAGGGGCGGACGAGCGCGGCGAGGGATTCGGGGTTGGCGAGGTTGTCGTCGCCGGCCGGGCGCGACAGGTCGTCGATGATCGACTCGTCGTATGTCCAGTACATCCACGGCAGCAGCGCCGACTCGAACTGCGCGGTCAGCCGCAGCAGCGGCACCGGGTCGGTCGAGGCGCCGAACTCGGTGAGCAGTAGCGGCGCGCCGTCGCGCGTCGCCGCGGCGACGGCGTTGGCGAGGACGCCCAGCTCACCGGCGACGTCGATGGCGTAGGAATGGAAGGATAGCGCCAAGCCCGGATCGGTGCCGGGCATGCTGGTCGCCGCCTGGCCGAAGTTGAACAGCACGAACGGCTCGACGAAGGTGAGCTGCCGCGGCGCCTGTTCGCGCACCACCGCGGCGCCGCGCCGGTAGAACGGCATGAGCCGCTGCTGCTCGAGCTGCGGACAGCCGTTCACCTCCAGCGCGCAGGGGCCCCACTCGGCGCCCGGCCAGGGCTCGTTCATCAACTCGACCCCGAGCACCAGCGGCTCGGCGGCGAAGCGCGCGGTGACGCGCTCGACGGCCTGCAGGAAGTAGGTCTGCAGGCCGACATCGTTTGGTCCCGGGCGGTCGGCCCAGAAGCTCTCGAAGGCGCGCTGCATGGCGGGGTTCTGGATGTAATAGAGGGGGAATACCGCGTCGGGCGGGTTTTCCAGCCCGTCGTCGATCGCCAGCCAGTCCGGGAAGCCGTTGCCGTTGTACTTCGGCGCGAAGCCGTCCTGGTGGAAGTCGAGCAGGATGAACAGGCCCTGCGCGCGCAGCACGTCGACCGTCTCGGCCAGGTGCTCGATGTACGCGTCGTCGATTGCGCCGGGCGTCGGCATGACGCCGCGCAGGTCGACGCCGAGGCGCACGGCGCTGAAGCCCTCGTCGGCGAGAAAGGCGGCATCATCGGCGCCGAAGCCGAAGGCGGCGGGATAGAACGGCGCGCTCTTCGACACCATGTTGACGCCGTGCAGCAGTACGACGCGGCCGATCGCGTCGATGAACCAGCGGCCGGCGCTGCCGAGCGGCGCGATGGCACCGGCCTCGCCGGCCGGCGGCGTCGGTGTCGCGCTCGCCGTCGCCGTCGCGCTGGCGGTCGGGGTCGATGGGATCGGCGTCGCGGTCGACGTCGGCTGGGTGGCGCTGGCGGTCGGGGATGCGGTCGCGCTCGACGACGGCGTCGAGCTGGCGGTGCGGCTCGGGCTGGCGGTGGGCGTGCTGGCCGGGGATCCGCCGCTGCCGGCGCA
Organism: Deltaproteobacteria bacterium; assembly: GCA_033764095.1. Taxonomy (GTDB): domain Bacteria; phylum Desulfobacterota; class Binatia; order HRBIN30; family CADEER01; genus JBDTMT01. The sequence goes on from JANRJF010000454.1 coordinate 8,061, forward strand.
GCCGCCGAGCAGCGCGGCGATCAGGAGAGCGCAGGACAGGCGAATCGGGCGGCGCACCGGGCGAACCTGACCGAGCCTGGCGAGCGTGTCAAAGGCGCCGGCTTGGTGGCGAGCCCGGCGGCGCACCGGTATGCTCCGCCGCGTGCGAGGTGGCCGCTCAAGCGAGGCGCAACCGGCGCCGGCCGACGGCGCGCTGGCCCGCGTGCGCATCGTCCTGGTGCGTCCGCGCGGTGCCGGCAACGTCGGCGCCGCGGCGCGCGCGATGATGAACTGCGGCGTCGGCGAGCTGGTGCTGGTGCGGCCGCGCTTCCGCCGGCTGGCCGCGGCCGAGCGCATGGCGGTGCACGCGCGCCCGCTGTTGCAGGCGGCGCGGAGCGTCGACGATCTCGCCGCGGCGGTGGCGGACTGTCACCTGGTGGTCGGCACCAGCAGCCGCCAGGGCGGCTATCGCAGCGGCGCCGACGGGCTGGAATCCGCCGCGCCTGAGCTGCAGCGCGCCGCGGTCGGCGGCCGCGTCGCGATCGTCTTCGGGCCGGAGGATCACGGCCTGTCGAACGCCGACCTGCGCCGCTGCCAGCGTCTGGTCAGCATCGACACGCATCCCGACTACGCCTCGCTCAACCTGGCGCAGGCGGTGTTGCTGGTCTGCTACGCGCTGTACCGCGCCAGCGGCGTCGCCGCGGCGCCGGCGGCGCCGCCCGCGCCGCCGCCGGCGCCGGCCGCGGCCCTCGACGGGCTC
>JANRJF010000455.1:0-6119 GCA_033764095.1 Deltaproteobacteria bacterium
CCGGCATCGACAGCGCCAGCGCCGCGCCGACGGCGAGCAGCAGCCAGCCGGCATTCGACCCCGGCGGCCGCAGCGGCGTGAACCAGCGCACCGCCCGCGGCAGCTCGGTGAGCGTGTCGCGCAGCAGATCGCCGAGCCCGCCGGCGGCGGCGAAGACGGCGGCGCAGGCGAGCAGCGGCAGCGCCGCGCCGGCGGCGAGCGCCAGCAGCGCCGCGGCGGTCGCGTCGCGGTCGAGCCGGCGCCAGTTCGACGCCGCGAGCCCGAACAGACCGGCGAGCGGCGCCGCCAGCAGGGCGCCGTTCAACGGCGGACCGGGTTGCAGGTAGGCGAGCACGACCGCGGCCGCGGCGACCAGGAAGGCGGCGCAGATCGCGTCGGCCAGCGCGACGCGGCGCGCCGCCGTCCGCTCGCCCGGCAGCGCGAACAGCGCCAGGCCGAGACCGATCAGCAGCAGCACCCCGGTGGTCTGCTTGAAGGTCGCCGCGACGCCGAGACAGACCCCGGCGACGAAGTATCCCCCCTTTGAAAAAGGGGGGCAGGGGGGGATTTTCTCCATGGCGCCCGCCGACGACGGGGCATCCGATGGCGGGGATGCATTGGGAAATCCCCCCTCACCCCCCTTCTCCAAAGGGGGGAAAATGAAGAGCGCGGCGAGCAGCCAGGCGGTCGCGTAGTGGCTCGCGTAGGGGGCGTTGAAGAGCCAGATCGGCAGCCCCCAGATGGCGGTGGCGAGGGCGGCGACGGCGAGCGCGATCGACGGGCCGGCGAGCCGGCGGGCGGCGGCGTAGGTGAGCACGACCGCGGCGGTCTTGGCCGCCAGCAGGCCGAGCCGCACCGGCCACAGCGTCGCGCCGAACAGCGCGAACAGCGCGCCGTTCAGCGCGAACAGCGACGGGCCGTAGAGCTGGTGGAAGTCGCGATAGGGCAACGCGCCGCGCGCGGTGAGCCAGGCGGGGTAGAGGATCTGGCCCTCGTCGCCGAGCTCCAGGGTCAGCGCGATGCCGAGGCGGAAGACCAGCGCCGCGCCGGCGGCGACCAGCGCCAGACGCGCCAGCTCATTGCGGCGCCTCGGCGGCGGAGGTCGCGCCGGCGCCGGCGGCGCCGACCCAGCCGAGGTCTTCGGCGCGCTTGCGCAGGATGAGACCGACGACGCGCAGGAAGGTGCCGACGCTCTGGTACTCCGAGCGCACGTAATCCGAGTGCATGTCGCGGTTGTAGTAGTTGATCGGGATCTCGACGATGCGACGCCGGGCGCGCAGCACCTCCAGCACCATCTCGGGAAAGATCGCCGCGTCGGCGGCGACCAGTTGCGGGCGGATGGTGCGGTAGGTCGAGCGCCACAGCGCGCGATAGACGCAGCAGACGTCGCTGAAGCGGTACTCGAAGCGCCACCAGACCAGCTCCATCAGCTTGGCCAGCGCGACGTGCGAGGCGCGCACGACGCCGCGCATGTTGGTGCCCTGCTCGATCAGCTGGCGGGTGGTGCGGGTGCCCATCACCATGTCGGCGTCGCGCAGGTACTGGCGAAACTTGGCGACGTCGCGCGCCGCGAAGGTGTCGTCGCTGTACGAGCAGATCAGGATGTCGCCGGCGGCGCGGTCGCAGCCCAGGCGCAGCAGGTCGCCGACCGTGGCGCGCGCGTCGGGCGGGGTGAAGACGCGCACCTTGGGCAGCGTCGCGGCCTGCTCCAGCGCCGGTGTCTGGCGGCGCGCCACCGCCACCACCTCGTCGACCTCCGGCACCGCGGCGTACTCCGGCAGCGGCCGCAGCGCCGCCTCGTCCTCGCCGTCGACGACGTACACCAGGCTGGTGGTGCGGCGGCTGAAGTCGGCGTCGCGCACCAGGTAGTTGGCGTAGTTCAGGTCGTCGCGCGAGTTGATGTTCACGTACTTGCCGGTGAGGTGGAAGGGCAGCAGGCGGCCGCCGCCGCGCGCCAGGTCGGCCAGCCAGGTGGTCCAGTCGCGCGGCCGCGCCGCGTCGCCGGCGGCGAAGGCGTCGGCCAGGCGGCGCATCGCCTCGGGCTGCAGCAGGTAGGTGCCGGCGCCCATCAACCGGTCGCGCACGACGCGCGGCTTCTCCTCCAGGTCGACGATCTGCCCGTCGCGCAGCGTGACGACGTAGTTCTTGCGCACCTGCTTGGCGTACTCGCCGCGGATCAGCCCGCACACCGCCAGCGCCGGGGCCTCGGCGAGGCGCAGCAGGTCGCGGTGGTTGGAGCCGATGTAGCACTCGTCGGCGAGCAGCATGCAGCACGGCGCGCTGAGGTCGCGCGTGCCGAGGTAGACCGAGTACGGCAGCTCCCAGTCGAGCCGGTCGTTCTCGATGTAGGTGATCGCCACGCCGAGCCGCGAGCCGTCGCCGAAGTGGGCGCGGATGACGTCGCCGTGGTGTCCGATGACGACGCGGATCTGCTGGCAGGCGAGCTGGTCGCGCAGCAGCAGGATGTTGCGCTCGAGGTTCGGCACGCCGTCCACCTCGAGCATCGATTTGGGCACCGTCGCCGTGTACGGGTAGGCGCGGACGCCGCGGCCGGCGGCGGGCAGAAGACCGATCATGAGGCAGGCTGTTAGGGGGCTAGGCTGTTACGCTGTCAGGGAATGGCCTCGCACTCACGCGCGCTCCCCTAACAGCCTAACAGCCTAACAGCCAACAGCCTTCTGTCTTCAGGCGCCAAGCCATCTGAGGATGCGAATCACCGGCGTGTCGGGCGGCTCGCCGGACGGCACCGGCATGCGGATGGTGATCTTGTCGCGCCGCAGGACGCTCTTGAAGCCGTCGATCATGCCGGTGACGAAGTGCTCCTGGCCCATCACCGCGCGCAGCACCGCCGCGGCGGCGAAGGCGCTGATGCGCATGGTGATGCCCAGCACCATCATCGCCAGCAGCCAGGCGAACTGGAACGGGTTGGCGTGCTTCTTGGCGAACAGGATGGCGTTGCGGCCGAGAAAGTAGCCGTACGAGAAGACGATCGGCTTGGAGAGGTCGGCGCTGGAGGCGCCGCGGTGGTGGATGGCGGCGGTGTCGACGTAGACGACGCGGTAGCCGAGCTTGCGGGCGCGCGTGCACCAGTCGACGTCCTCGTTCACCTGGAAGAACTCCTCGTCGAAGATGCCGACCGTCTGCAGCGCCTCGCGCGTCATCATGCAGCCGTTGCCGATGATCCAGTCGACGTCCTTCGGCGACGCCTCCGGGTAGTCGCGCACGAAGCGGCCGTGCGTGCGCACCAGCATCGGCCCCCAGTTGAGCACGCCGTACTTGCCCCAGGTGAAGGCCGGGTTCTGCATGTAGAGGTTCTTGGCGCCGGCGATGGCGATCTTCGGATCGCTCTGCAGCGTGCGCACCAGCTCGTCCAGGCAGGTCGGCGTCATCTTGGTGTCGCTGTTGAGCACGAACACGTAGTCGGCGCCGGCGCCGAGCGCGTACTTGATGCCGACGTTGTTGCCGCCGACGTAGCCGAGGTTGTCGTCGTTGACGATCAGCGTCGTCCAGCCGTACTGGCTGCGCACGATCTCCACCGTGTCGTCGGCGGAGTTGTTGTCCACCACGACGACCTCGAGGTTCGGGTAGTGCACCTCGGCGAAGCTGTCGAGGCACATGACGATGTCCTCGACGCGGTTCCAGGTCAGAATGATGACCGCCACGCGCGGCGCCGTCACCGCAGGCGTCGTCGCGGGCGGGTTGGTCGGCTCGCTCACCGTCGTCCCCCTCGTACCGGTAGATCGTGAATGGTCGCGCCGCGGCGCGCTTCGCCGCCGCCGCCCTCGCCGACCGTGTAGGTCAGGCGGCTCTGCAGGTCGACCCAGCCGTGCCGCGCCGGGCTGCCGTGCACGACGAAGACGGCGGCGCCGTCGACCAGGTCGTGCACGCCGGCGAGGTCGCGGTGCGCCGCGCCGGCCTGCACCAGGTAGCGGCCGTTGCGCAGCGCGACGTGCATCGGGGCGCGCGCCTCGATCGTCTGCCCGGCGCGGAAGCGCTGCGTGCGCGCGCCGTCCCAGCAGGTGTTGAACGAGTACACCACGGTGCCGTCCTCGGCCTTGATGGCGAAGCCGAACACCGGCTCCTCGACGTCCTCCAGCACCTCGTACTGCATGGCGATCACCAGCCGATCGCCGGAGCGCACCCGCCCGACGCGCTTGCCGGTCTCGTCCTCGACCCAGGCGCGCACGACGCGCACGCCGGCGCCGTCGCCGGTGCGCTGCAGGCCGGCGAGCTCGGAGAGCACCACCTGCTGGCGGCCGACCTTCTCCAGGTAGCGCGGGATCACCGTGTCGGGGTCGCCGTCGGCGGCGACGCGCCCCTGGTCGATCAGCACGGCGCGGTCGCAGAAGCGCTGCACCTGGTGCAGGTCGTGCGTCACCAGCACGATGGTGCGGCGCTGCAGCTTGAACTGCTCGAAGACGTCGAGGCACTTGAGCTGGAAGTCGGCGTCGCCGACCGCGAGGATCTCGTCGAGCAGCAGGATGTCGCTCTCCGCCTGCAGCGCGGTGGCGAAGCCGAGCCGCGCCCGCATGCCGGTGGAGAGGTTCTTCAGCTTGGCGTCGCGGAAGCGCTCCAGGCCGGCGAACTCGATCGCGTCCTCGATGCGGCGCTGCGCCTCCTGGCGCGGGAAGCCGAGCACCGCGGCATAGAGCTCGATGTTCTCGCGCACCGTCAGCTCGGCGCTGAAGCCGAGGCCGAGCTCGAGCAGCGCCGACATCGTGCCGTCGACGTGCACCTCGCCGGCGTCGGGCGGCAGCAGGCCGGAGATGATCTTCAGCAGCGTCGACTTGCCGCAGCCGTTGGCGCCGATGACGCCGAGGAACTCGCCCTGCTCGACCGCCAGGTCGACGCCGCGCAGCGCCTCGAAACGCTCGTAGGTGGTGCCGCGGAAGCCGCTCAGGATGCGCTCGGTGAGCGTCGTGTGGACCTCGTGCGGCAGCTGGAAGGTCTTGTGGACGTCGCGCAGCTCGATCGCGGTGCCCATCAGAGGTACTCCACCAGTCGGTTCTGCATGCGGCGGAAGACGACGTAGCCGAGCGCGCACACCGCGATCGACATCAGCGTCGTCAGCAGCAGTCCGCGGTCGGCCGGCCACCAGCCGTAGATCAGCGCGCGGCGGCTGTCGCCGATGATGCGGGCGACCGGATTCCACCAGATGATCCAGCGCCACTTCTCCGGCACCATGATGTCCAGGTAGATGATCGGCGTCAGCCAGAAGCCGACCTGCAGGACGATGCTCCACAGGTAGCCGACGTCGCGGTAGCGGACGTACAGCGGCGCCAGGATGAGCGCCGTGCCGAGCGTCAGCAGCACCAGGTCGAGCAGCAGCAGCGGAAACCAGATCGCCGGCCAGGTGATCGCCGTGCCGGTCACCTCCAGCACCACCATCAACACGATCAGGTTGATGACGAAGGTGAGCGCGGCGCTCATCAGCGCCGCGTAGACCATCACCTGGCGCGGCACGACCGTCTTGGTGAGCAGGTCGGCACGGCTCAGCAGCGCGCCGGCGCCGTTGGTGGTGCCCTCCGAGAAGAAGTTCCACAGCGAGACGCCGAGCAGCAGGAAGCCCGGGTAGTTGGGCACGTCTAGGTTCATGAAGCGGGTGAACACGACGTAGTAGATGACGAAGAAGATCAGCGGGTTGAGCACCGACCAGGCGTAGCCGAGGGTCGAGTGCGTGTAGCGGATCTTGAAATCCTTGAGCGCGAACTGCAGCACCAGCCAGGCGCGGCTCGAACGGCCCCGCCCCCAACTGGTCGGCGCCCCGAGCGCGCGCGTGCGGCGTGACGCGCTGCCCCGCGCGACGTCTGCGCGAACCCCCTGCATAGCTGTAAGCCCTGATCCTTACAGCGAACGATGGGCTCAAACAACGGAAATGCTGTCGGAAGAGGCGTGGCCGGTGACCGGTGACCGGTTGGAGTTCAGAGCGAGGGGACGCGCATGTGCCCCGAACCCGACGCCCCCCCGGTCACTGGTCACCGGTCACGTTTCCTTGCGCGCGTCGGTCAGCCCGAGCGCGTCGAACGGCACTGGCCGCCCGGCCCAGCCGTCGCGCAGGCCCCACCAGTAGGAGCGTTCGGCGGCCATCGCGGCGTGGTCGCGGCGCAGGCCGGCGCGGGCGGCGCGCGCCGCCAGGGCGG
>JANRJF010000456.1:0-33354 GCA_033764095.1 Deltaproteobacteria bacterium
TCTCGCTCGACTGTTCCGGCGCGGCCGGTGGCGGCACTAACAGCGTAACAACCTCACAACCAACGACCTGCCCATGAAGATCCTGATCGCCGGCGCGGGCGCGCTGGGCTCGGTGTTCGGCGGCTTTCTGCGCCGCGCCGGCAACGACGTGACGCTGCTCGGCCGCGCCGCGCATCTCGAGGCGATCGGGCGCGGCGGACTGCGCATCGACGGGCTGTGGGGTGCGCACGTCGTCGGAGGCTTCACCTGCGCTACCGAGGTCGCGGCGCTGCGCGGCGTGTTCGACGCGATCCTGCTGCCGGTGAAGTCGCCCGACACGACCGCGATGGCGCGTGCGATCGTGCCGCATCTGGCGGCCGACGGAGTGGTGATCTCGCTGCAGAATGGACTCGGCAACGTCGAGGCGATCGAGGCGATCGCCGGCGCCGAGCGCACGCTCGGCGCGCGCGTCATCTTCGGCGCCGCGATTCCGGAGCCGGGGCGGGTCAGCGTCACCGTCTTTGCGGATCCGACCGCGATCGGCGCCCTGCAACCCGGCCGGCATCCCAACCGCGACGCCGCGGCGCGGGCCTGGGCGGCGCGCTGCGACGCCGCCGGCGTGCCCGCCATCTACACCGACCGCCTGCCGGCGCTGCTGTGGGCCAAGGTGTTCTACAACGCCGCGCTCAACCCGCTCGGCGCGCTGCGCCGCGTCCACTACGGCGCCCTGCCCGAGGATCCGTCCAGCCGCGCGACGATGGACGCGGTCATCGACGAGGCGTTCGCCGTTGCCCGCGCCGACGGTGTCACCCTGCCCTGGCCCGACGCCGCCGCCTACCGCGCCGAGTTCTACGGCCGCCTGGTGCCGGCGACCTACCACCACCGCTCGTCGATGCTGCAGGACCTCTCCCTGCACCGCCGCACCGAGATCATGGCGATCAACGGCGAGATCGTCCGCCGCGGCGCGCAGTATGGAATCGCGACGCCGGTGAATGCCGAGTTGGTGCGCCGCATCCAGGCGGAGGAGCGACCACAGATGAACACAGAGAACCACAGGTGAACACGGAGGCGGTGCGCATCCACTGCGGCCTCCGTGTGCCTCTGTGGTTATCTGTGTTCATCTGTGGTGAGTTTGGCTGAATGGCATTCCGCATCGAACGCAATCTCTTCGAGCAGATTCAAACCGAAGCCAAGAACGGCTTCCCCGGCGAGGCGTGCGGCTTCGTCGTCGAGCGCGACGGGGCGTTGAGCGTCGTGCCGGTGACCAACATCCAGGATCAGAAGCACGCCGAGCATCCGGACCAGTTTCCGCGCACCTCCGCGACCGCGTACACGATGGGGCCGGACGCGGTGCCGATCCTGGTCGGGCACGAGCGCGGCACGCTGGTCATCCGCGCCATCTACCATTCGCATCCGCAGCACGCGGCGTACTTCAGCGCCGAGGACAAGATGCAGGCGACGGTGTGGGACGAACCGAGCTATCCCGACGCGGCGCAGATCGTCGTGTCGGTGATCGATGGACAGGTGCGCGAGGCGAAGGCGTTCCGCTGGGATGGATCGGCGGCCGACTTCGTCGAAGTGCCGCTGGAGGTCGCGTGAGCGCGCTCGCCTACACGCTGCACGGCGACGGTCCGCTGACCGTCGTCCTCACCCACGGGCTCGCCGCCGGACAACCGATCTGGGCGGCGCAGGTGGCGGCGCTGGCGCCGCACTACCGCGTGCTCACCTGGGACCTGCGCGGCCACGGCCGATCGGCGCCGAACCCGGCGCCGTGCGCGATCCCCGACCTGGCCGACGACCTGCGCAGCGTGCTCGACCAGGCCGGCATCGCGCGCGCCGTCGTGCTCGGCCACTCGGCCGGTGGCGTGGTGGCGATGCGCTTCGCGCTCGACCACCCGGAGCGCACCGCCGGGCTGGTGCTGGTCGGCACGGCGAGCGAGTGCAACGAGCGGGCGCGCAGCTTCTACGAGGAGCTGGCGGCGATCGCCGAGGCGCGCGGCATGGCGCCGGTCTATCGCCGCCTCGGCGTCTCGCAGGCGCAGGCCGCCGCGGCACCGACCGACGCCGCCACGTTCGCCCGCGTCGCGCGGGCGATGGCCAGCCTGCACGCGGAACCGCTGACGCCGCGCCTCGAGGAGATCCGCTGCCCGGCGCAGATGATCGTCGGTGAGAAGGACTTCCTCGGCGCCGGCGGCTCGGTGATCCTCAATCGCCGCATCGCCGGCAGCAGCCTGGCGATCGTGCCGGAGCGCGGGCACGGCATCTTCCTCGAGGACCCCGACGGCTTCAACCGGCTGGTGCTCGAGTTCCTCGCCCGCCAGCCCGCTGCAGCGTGAAGTAGAAGGTCGCGCCGCGCCCGACCGCGGCGTCGGCCCACACCTCGCCGCCGTGGCGCCGCACGATGCGATGCACGGTGGCGAGCCCGACGCCGGTGCCGGCGAAGTCCTCGTCGCGATGCAGGCGCTGGAACGGCACGAACAGCTTGTCGGCGTGCGCCATGTCGAAGCCGGCGCCGTTGTCGCGCACGAAATAGGCCGGCACGCCGGCCGGCTCGGCGAGCCCCACCTCGACGCACGCTGCGGCGGCGCGGGCGGTGTACTTCCAGGCGTTGCTCAGCAGGTTCTCCAGCACCGCCCGCACCAGGGTTGGATCGGCGTGCGCGGTGAGGCCGTCGGCGACGTTGACCTCGACGCGGCGCGCCGGCTCGGCGCGCCGCAGCTCACCGACCACCGCGCGCGCCAGCTTGCTGACGTCGACCTTGCGGCGCCGCACCTCGGCGCGCGCGACGCGCGACAGCTCCAGCAGTTGGTCGATCAGCGCGTTCATGCGCGTCGCCGCGGCGCGCACGCGGTCGAGATGGCGGCTGGCGGCGGGGGAGAGCTCGGCGGCGTGCTCCTCGCGCAGGATGCGGCTGAAGCCGTCGATCGTGCGCAACGGGGCGCGCAGATCGTGCGACACCGAGTAGCCGAACGCCTCGAGCTCGCGCACCGCGACCTCCAGCTCGGCGGTGCGCTCCAGCACGCGCTGCTCCAGCTCCCGATTCAGCGTCTCGATCTGTTGCTGCGCACGGCGGTGCTCTGCCTCGATGGCCTTCTGCGCGGTGACGTCGAGCATGATGCCGCGCAAGCGCACCGGCGCGCCCGGCTCGGCGACCACCGTGACGATGTCGCGAATCCACACGACACGCCCGTCGGCGCCGCGCATGCGGTACTCGAAAGTGTGATTCTCGCCGCGCGCCGTCGCGGCAGAGCAACACGCGACGGCGGCATCGCGATCCTCCGGATGGACGTGCGCCAGCCAGAAGCTGTCGTTCAGCCAGTCCCCCGCCGGATAACCGAGCACGCGCTCGGCCTGTGGGCTGACGAAGGTGAAGGTGAGGGTCGCGGCGTCGGCTTCCCAGACGATGCCGTCGACGTCGCCCACCAGCCGTGCGAGCTGACGCTGCGAGGCCGTGAGCTCCGCCTGCGTGCGCAGCCGGTCGGTGAGATCGAAGGTGACGAAGACCACTTCGCGCAACCCGCCGGCCGCGTCATTGATCGGACACATCCAGAGCTCGAACCAGCGTGGCGCTCCGGCGAGGCCGAGCCGCGCCGGCTGCCATTCGAAGGCCGCAATGTGCACCGTCTCGCCGGCGAAGACCCGATCGACGGCGTCGCGCAGGCCGACCAGGTCGGCGGCGGCGTGCGCGCGGATGTTCCAACCGGTGGCGTGCTCGCCCAGGACGCCCCACATCTCGGCGTAGGCCGGATTGGTCTGGATGCAGGTCCCGTCGGCGCTGAAGCGCTGGATGCTGAAGGGCGCCTGATCGATCACGGTGTCGATCGACAGCGGCGCCGGCGTGGCGCGGCGGCGAGGCACGCGGCGATTGTCGCCGCGCGGCGCGACCTGTCAACCGAATTGCCACGGTCCTGCTCGGAGCCGCCCCGCGGCCCACGGCGCGGCTCAGGGCGCCGGCGCGCCGGAGCGGTAGGCGCGCATCCAGTCGTCCATGGTCTGGGCGAGGGCAAAATTGCCCTGCGCGCGGGCCAGTCGGACCGACTGCTGTTGCGCGGCCCGCGCCTCGGCGTCGTTGCCGAGCGCCGCCGCCGCCATGGCGAGATTGCCCCACGCCTCCGCGTCCTCGGGCGTCAGCTGAATGGCCCGGCGGTACTGGGACGCGGCGTCGCCGAATCGGCCGGCGCGCGCCAACGCGCTGCCGAGGTTGAAGGCGAGGGTCGCGTCGTTGGGCAGCAGCCGCGCCGCCTGCTCGAGCTGCGCGATCGCCGGCTCGATCTCGCCCAACTCCACCAGCACGGCGCCGAGGTCGCGGCGCGCCGCGGCGTGTGCGGGGTCGAGTCGGATCGCCGCGGCGAACTCGGCGCGCGCCGCGTCGACCCGGCCGCTGTCGCGCAGCGCGGTCGCGAGGTCATAGTGCGCCGCCGCGTCGTCCGGCCGCGCCGCCAGCGCCGCCTGGTAGCGCTCCAGCATGGCGGCGGCCAGATTGGCGCGCGCGTGCGCATAGTCGGGCTTGAACTGCAGGGCGGCGCGATACTGCGCGATCGCCTCATCGGTGCGGCCGGCAGCCAGCAGCGCGACGCCGAGGTTGTTGTGGGCGAGATAGTTGCCCTGCGTCACCGCCACCGCGTGGCGCAGCAGCGTCTCGCCCGATCGCCACAGGCGCACCTGGACGAAGGCGGCGACGGCGTAGGCGGCGATGATCGTGGCGACCACGGTCGCCACCGCGGGCCGCGGCAGCCCCCAGCGCGCCACCAGCGCGCGCCCACCCCAGGCGAGCGCGATGAAGATGCCGATCAGCGGAACGTACGTGTAGCGATCGGCGTACGCCTGGCTGCCCACCTGAACCAGCCCGATGACCGGAACCAGCGTGCCCAGGTACCAGAACCAGCCCACGGTGACGTACGAACAGTCCCGCGCGCAGCGCAGCGCCAGCCCCGACGCGCCGACCAACACTGCCGCCGCGGCCAGCACGCTGCCGGTCGGTAGGGTGAAGTCGTACGGATAGAAGACCGCCAGCCGCGCCGGCCACACGGCGAGGACGAGGTAGCGGACATAGGCCAGCGTCGCATTGGCGATGCGCAGCGAGAGCGGCAATGCGCCGCTGTCCTCCATCGCCCCGGCGCCCTGCTGCACCAGGTAGGTGACGACGCTGAACAGCGCGGCGAGCGCGAAGAACGGGATCTTCTCGACCAACAGCCGCAACGGGCTCGTCGCGCGGGATGGAGCGGCAGGCTGGCGCCGGTTGGGTCGCGCGGCGGAGCGAGCCGGCGGCGCCAGGCGCACGCGCTCCAGCGGCCACACGTCGAACAGCAGCAGCACGAACGGCACGGTGACGAGCATCGCCTTGGCCATCAGCCCGAGCGCGCAGCACAGCAGCGCGGCGGCGTAGGAGCGGCGCGAGCCGGTGCGCGCGTACGACGCGTAGGCCGACAGCGTCAGCAGGAAGAAGAGCGTGCTGAGCACGTCCTTCCGCTCGGAGATCCAGGCGACCGATTCGACGTGCAGCGGATGCAGCCCGAACAGCGCCGCGACGACCGCGCTCGGCCACAGCGCGCCGGTGGTGCGCACCAGCAGCGCCAGCAGCAGCAGCGTGTTGGCAAGGTGCAGCGCCAGGTTGACCAGATGGTGCGCGCCGGGGTCGACGCCAAAGCACTGCACGTCGAGCTGCAGCGAGAGCCAGGTCACCGGGCTCCAGTTCCACATGTGACCGGTGCTGAAGGCCCAGGCGATCCCGTCCCAGGTCAGGCCCGCCGCGACGATGGGATTGGCGCTGACGTAGCCGGGGTCGTCGAGCTCGACGAAGCCGAACGCGTACACCTGGCCGTACACCGCGATGACGGCGGCAGCGAGCAGCAGCGCCACCCCGGTGGTGCGGCGGCGCGACCCGATCGGATCGTCGCGCCGATCACCGCGGGGCCCGGACGGCATGAGCGGCGGATGCTGCGCGACCCGCCGGGGGCGGTCAAGCGGCGGCGCGGCGGTCGGTCGCCGTGCGCCCGGCGATCTTTTCCTCTCGACCGGCGCCGCCGGGCGGTTAGTCTCTCGATCCGATGCAGCGGCGCGGCGAAGGGCGGACGTCCCCTCTCCGCCTGGTCGGCGCGCCGGGCGGGCGTGCGGCGAGCGGAGCTGGCGCGCCGCAGGCGGCCGCGCGCCGCGCCGGCCTGTTCACCAGGCGCACGCCCGCCGAGCTGGCACGCGACGCCGAGGGCGTGCCGCTGCGCCGCGACCTGTCCGCCGTGAGCCTGGTCGCACTCGGCATCGGCTGCATCATCGGAGCCGGCATATTCGTGCTCACCGGCAACGCTGCGGCGACCAGTGCCGGACCGGCGATCTCGCTGTCGTTTCTGCTCAGCGCGCTGGTCTGCGCATGTGCCGGGCTCTGCTACGCCGAAATGGCGTCGGCGGTGCCGGTCGCCGGCAGCGCCTACACCTACGCCTACGCCACCCTCGGCGAGGGCATCGCCTGGGTGATCGGCTGGGATCTCATCCTGGAGTACGCCTTCGGTGCCACGGCGGTGGCGATCGGCTGGTCGGGCTACGCGGTGAGCCTGTTGAGCAGCCTCGGCGTGCCGATCGCGACGCGCTTCGCCGGCCCGCCGCTCGCCTACGACGCGGCGAGCGGCGCCTGGGCGTGGTCCGGCGCCATCGTCAACCTGCCGGCAATGCTGGTCGTCGCGGCGCTGTCGGCGCTGCTGATCGGCGGCACGCGCGAGTCGACGCGGGTGAACAACGCCATCGTGGCGGTGAAGCTGACGATCATCGTCGCCTTCGTCGTCGCCGGGGCGTTCTACGTCGACACCCGCAACTGGATCACGCCGGCCAATCCGTCCGGCGCGTTCATCCCGCCCAATCTCGGGCCGGGGCAGTTCGGCTGGAGTGGCGTGCTGCGCGCCGCCGCGATCGTCTTCGTCGCCTACATCGGCTTCGACGCGGTCTCCACCGCGGCGCAGGAGTCGACCCATCCGCGCCGCGACATGCCGATCGGCATCCTCGCATCGCTGGGCATCTGCGCGCTGCTCTACGTCCTGGTGAGCGCCGTGCTCACCGGCATCGTGCCGTACGACCAGCTCAACGTCGCCGACCCGATGGAGGTCGGCATCGCCGCCACCGGTCTCACCTGGCTGGCGCCGCTGGTGACGCTCGGCGCCACGCTCGGGCTCACCTCCGCAATCCTGGTGCTGCTGCTCGGCCAGGCGCGCGTCTTCTTCTCGATGTCGCGCGACGGCCTGCTGCCGCCGTGGGGCGCGCGCCTCCACCCGCGCTGGCATACGCCGTATGCCAGCACCCTGCTGATCGGATCGGTCGTCACGCTGGGCGCCGGCCTGCTGCCGATCGGCCTGGTCGCGCAGATGGTCTCGATCGGCACGCTGCTGGCGTTCGCCGTCGTGTGTCTCGGCGTGCTGCGCCTGCGCGTCACAGAGCCCGACCTGCCGCGCGCCTTCGTCGCGCCGGCGATCTGGATCATCGCGCCGGTCGGGGCGCTGTCGGCGCTCGGGCTGATGCTCGGGCTGCCTGCCTCGACCTGGCTGCGGCTGGTGATCTGGGCGGCGATCGGCCTCGTTGTCTACGCCGGGTACGGCGCGCGCCACAGCCGTGCGCGGCAGGCGCCCCCACCCTGACCCTCCCCCGCGCGGCGCGGGGGAGGGAACCGGAGTCTCAGGGGTCGATACGGGCGGGGTCGGCGAAGCCGAGCAGCGCGTCGCGCTCCTCGGGGAGCACGAAGCCGGCGGCGATGCTGGCGTCGGCGGCCGCGGCGTAGCGCTGCTGGTAGTCGGCGCGCGAGGCGTAGAGCGCGTCGAGCCGTTCGCCGGACAGCGGTGTGGTCGAGCCGAGCAGCAGGCAGATCAGGTCGAGCGACGGGCCGGGGACGCCGGAGAGCACGTCGACCGGCACGTCCACCGGCGGCGTGCGGATGCCGCCCAGCGCGATGCCGTCGGCGTCGCGGTTGACCGCCGCCGGCGTCGCGCCGGTCAGCGCGAGGCGCGGCGCCACCGGCGGCGCGACGCCGGTGCGCACCCAGTCGTCGAGCCCGCGCAGCGCCGCCTTGGCGACCACGTGCAGCGGGCCGTCGTTGATCGCCACGCCGCAACTGAGCCCGTCGGCGATCGGCCCGAGCAGGTGGCGATCCGCATGCGCGGTACCCGCCACTTCCCACAAGCGGAAGGACGCGCTGTCGGGCTGACGCACGGCGACCGAGTTGAGGATGCCGACCACGTCGCTCTCGGCCTGCAGCTCGATCGCCGGCTCGGGCAGGTCGGTGCGCAGGATCGTCGGGATGCTGCTCAGGCCGCCGACCAGGTCGGCGTACTGCCCGGGACCGACCAGCGGCAGACCGAAGGCGGCGCGGCTGTGGACGTAGAAGCCGTCGAAGGCGTGGGTCAGCGGCTGCACGCCGTTGTAGTAGGTGGTCAGCGCGATCGCCGACTGCGATTCGCCCGCCGCCAGCACGCGCTGCGGCTGCAGTCCGCCGAGCCCATCGCCCTGGCGCAGCGCGCGCGCCACCTGCGTGAAGATGTCGAAGGAGAAGCCGTCGCCGGGATGCGACAGCGAGGCGTAGCGCGCCGGATCGATCACCTTCAGTCCCTTGCCGGCCAGCGACTCGGTGCCCGGCGCCGCGACCAGCACCGGGCCGCCGGCGATGCCGATCAGCTGCGCCGACACGCCGACCCAGGCGTGCCCCTGGCGCAGCAGCTCCTCCTCGAAGCTGGCGTAGTCGGGATTGGCGTCTACGCCCCCACTGACGTTGAGCCACTCGACCACCACGCTGCCGCTGAACGCGGCCGGATCGGCCGGATAGCGCACCAGCACGCGCGTGCGATACGGCGCCTTGCCGTCGGGGGCGAACGTCCAGCGGCCGTCGCCGCCGAGCGGGGTCGCCGCGGCGTACGACGTGGCGGTGCCGGAGGCCACGTACTCGTGCTCGACGTACCCCGCTTCGGCCAGCCGCGCCGGGTTGGCGGCACCGATGAACGGTCCGTTGCCGCCGCTGATCTCTTCCGACAGGTCGGCGACCCCCTCGATCAGATCGCGCCAGCGCGGGCCGTCGGTGAGCAGGTCGGCGGTCCACTCCGCCACCGAGGTGTCGCCGATCGCCGGGGTGAAGAACGTCGGCAGCTCCAGCACGGTGTGGCTCTCGCCCTGCAGGAAGTAGCGCTTGAAGCGCTCGGGCTGGCGGCTGCGGATGTCGTCGGTGACCTGACGCAGCAGCGCTTCGTAGCCCTCGGGCGTGAGGACGTTGAAGGTGCGGATCACCACGTCGCGCAGGAAGCTGAAGTAGCCGACGCGCAGTCCGGCGTCGCGCTCCAGCGCCCATTCGGTCAGGTAGGTGATCTGTTCGTCGCAGCGCGTGCAGCTCGGCGGCACGAACTGCTGGAAGCCCCAGTTGGTCAGCCGCTCTTCGATGGCGGTGGTCTCGGCGGGATTCTGCAGGCCGGGGCCGGAGTCGTTGATCAGCACGATCGGCGTGTCGGGATAGGCGACGCGGGTGACGCCGTAGCCGGAGTAGGTGCCGTAGCCGCCGGCGCTGCTGCCGGCGACGGCGATCTGGTCCGGGTTGGGAAACGCGTCGCGCATGGCGGTCACCGCGGCGGAGAGGTTCTGCACGCCGTGGTGGTAGGTCGGCTTGCCGTCGTACTCGACCAGGTTGTCGCCGCCGAACACCGAGCCGTCGCAGTACGGCGCGTAGACGACGTTCCAGTCGTGGAACGGATTGTCCGGGTTGTCGAACTCGAAGATGCCGGCGCCGAAGTAGGGATCGGCGGTGAGCTTGGCGAGCGGCGCCTTCCAGCACGTCTCGTCGTTCCAGCAGGCGCCGCCGCCCTCCAGGTAGAGCAGCACCTTGTTGTTGGTGCCGTGGTGGATCTCGACGCGATACGGATCGCCGTGCAGGCAGATCGCCTTGCCGGCGGCGGCATCGAAGCGCAGTGACTGCCAGGCGCCGTTCGGTACCGTCTCGGCCGGCGAACTGTCGCCCAGGTAGGCGCCGATGCCGACCGCGCTCAGCTCGTCGAGCAGCGACGGCGTGCTGGTGACCGTCGCCGTCGCGGTCGGCGGCGGCGGCGTCGGGCTGGCGGTCGGCGTCGGACTGGCGGTCGGCGGCAGCGTCGCCGTGCGGCTCGGCGCCGCCGTGCTGGTCGCCGTCGGCGGCGCGGTCGCGGTCGGCGACGCGGTCGCGGTGGCGGCGGCCCGATGGCCGTCGTCATCCCCGCAGCCGGACAACATGATGAGCAGCAGAACGCCGCCGAACCCAAGCCAAGCGCGCATCTCAGATCCCCCCAGAAGCCTGCACTATTCCCGATTGCGGCGGCGAATTGCACGCCGGACGCGGTGAAGCGCCGAAAGCGGCGCCGGACGGTGCTCAGCCGCGCTTGAACGCTTCGTCGAAGAGCGCCTGGTTGCGGCCGTAGAGCTGCTGGCCGCCGGCGACGTAGAGCACCTCGCCGGTGATCCAGCTCGCCGCCGGGGAGGCGAGGAAGATGGTCGCGTAGGCGATCTCGTCGGGTCCGCCGAAGCGCGCGATCGGGATGCCCTCGCAGAGCGTGTCGATGTTCGGGTCGTAGGTGACCTTGAACGCCTCGGTCTGGATGGGGCCCGGCGCGACGCAGTTGAGGCGCACGCTCGGGCCCCACTCGATCGCCAGCGTGCGGGTCAGCTCCAAGACGCCGGCGCGCGCCGCGGCGGTGTGGGCGATACCGGGAAAGCCGCGGCCGATGACGGCGATGATGTTGACGATGCTGCCGGCGCCGCGCGCCAGCATGACGCCGCCGAAGACCTGCGTCATGTGCCAGGTGCCGGTGAGGTTGGTGTCGATCACCGCCTGCCAGCCCTTCGGCGAGAAGTCGCGCGCCGGCTGCGCGAACTGGCCGCCGGCGTTGTTGATCAGCATGTCGATCGCGCCGACGCGCGCCGCGACGTCGGCGGCGAGCGCTTCGACCGTGGCGCGGTCGCGGATGTTGACGAACGCCGCCTCGACGCGCCGGCCGGTGTCGCGGCGGATCTCCGCCGCCGCCTGCTGCAGGCGCTCCAGGTTGCGCGCCGCCAGCACCACGTCGGCGCCCGCCTCGGCGAGCTGCTGCGCGATCGCCCGCCCCAAGCCGGTGCCGGCCCCGGTCACCAGCGCCGTCTGCCCGGCCAGCAGGTCGGGCGCGAAGACGCGAATCTTGGGAGGCGGCGGCGGCAGCATGGGGCGATCGTCTAAACTGGGAGGGCGCTCACGCGTAGCCCTCCAGCTTCGCGATGATCTGCAGCATCACCTCGTCGGCGCCGCCGCCGATGCTGAGCAGGCGCGAGTCGCGCCAGTAGCGCGAGATCAGGTACTCGTCCATGTAGCCGTAGCCGCCGTGGAACTGCAGGCACCAGTCGGCGACCTTGCGCACCAGGCGGCCGGCGGCGAGCTTGGCCATCGAGGTTTCGCGCGTGCACTCCTCCTGGGCGACGTACATGCGCACGCAGTGGTAGTTGAACTGGCGCAGCATCTCGATCTCGGTCTGCAGCTCGGCGAGGGTGAACTGCACCACCTGCTTGGCGGCCAGCGGCTTGCCGAAGACGACGCGGTCCTTCACGTACTCGATGGTCTTCTTGAGCATCGCCTGCGCGCCGGCGACGGCGCCGATGGCGGCGATCATGCGCTCCTTCTGGAACTGCTTCATCTGATAGATGAAGCCCCAGCCCTCCTCGCCGATGCGGTTCTCGACCGGGACGCGCACGTCGTCGAACACCAGCTCGGCGGTGTCGGAGCAGTGGTTGCCGACCTTCTCCAGCTTCTTCGCGACGCTGAAGCCGGGCGACGCCGTCGGCACCACGATCAGCGTGAAGCCGTGATGCCCCTGCGCGGCGTCGGTCTTGGTGAGCAGCGTGATGTAGTCGGCCTGCGTGCCGTTGGTGATGAAGATCTTGCGGCCGTTGATGCGGTAGACGTCGCCCTCGCGCGTCGCGGTGGTGCGGATCGAGAAGACGTCCGAGCCGGCGCCCGGCTCGCTGACCCCGATCGCGCCGACCATCTCGCCGGCGATCGACGGGCGCAGGAAGCGCTCCTTCAGGTCGTCGCTGCCGAAGTCGTGCAGCGCCGGCGTGCACATGTCGGTCTGCACCATGATCGCCATCGGAATCCCGTTGCACGGGCAGGCTTCCGACATCGCCTCGGTGTAGGCGGCGGTCCACCAGTAGTCGAGCCCGGCGCCGCCGAACTTCGGGTCGTAGGTGATGCCGAGCATGCCGAGCTCGCCGGCGCGCTTGAACACCTGGTGCGCCGGAAAGATGCGCTCGCGCTCCCACGTGTCGATGTGCGGATTGACCTCGTGCTCGAAGAAGTCACGGATGGTCTGCTGAAACGCCTGCTGCTCGGCCGTGAAGTATTCCATCCGCCCGCAGCTAGCATTGTCCCGCCGGCATGGGTAGCAGGCGCGCGGCGGCGCGCTCAGTCGCGCGCGGCGGCGGCCAGCGCCGCGGCGATGGCGTCGTAGAGCTGTGCCGCGGCGATCGGCTTGGAGACGTAGCCGTCCATGCCGGCGGCGAGACAGCGCTCGCGGTCGCCGGCCATGGCGTGCGCGGTCATGGCGATGATCGGCACCGCCGGCGCGCCGGCCGCTTCGCGGGCGCGGATCCGGGCCGTGGCGGTGAGGCCGTCCATCTCCGGCATCTGCACGTCCATCAGCACGACGTCGAAGCGCGCCGTGGCGAGCGCGGCGCAGGCGGCGGCACCGGTGCCGACCACGGTCACCTGATGTCCGGCGTGCTCCAGCAACCGCACCGCCAGGCGCTGGTTGACGGCGTTGTCCTCGGCGAGCAGCACGCGCAGGGCGCGGGTTGGCGCCCCGGGACGGGGCGCGGCGGCGCGCGCGGCCGGCGGCGCCAGCGCGCGCGCCAGCTGCACGCGCAGGTGGAAGGTGCTGCCGCGGCCGGCGGCGCTCTCGACCGTCAGGCTGCCGCCCATCATCGCCACCAGCTGGCGGGCGATGGAGAGGCCGAGGCCGGTACCGCCGTAGCGGCGCGTGGTCGACGCGTCGGCCTGCTCGAAGGGGGCGAAGATCACGCGCTGCTGCGCCGCGTCGATGCCGATGCCGGTGTCGCGCACGGCGACGTGCAGGGCGACCGCGCCGGCGCCCGCCTCGTCCGCGGCGACGGTCACCGTGACGCCGCCGCGCTCGGTGAACTTCACCGCGTTGCCGATGAGGTTGAGCAACACCTGGCGGAGCCGCCCGGCGTCACCGAGCAACGCGTCGGGCACCGCCGCGCCGACCGCCAGCTCGAGCCCCAGCCGTTTCGCCTGCGCGCGCGGCTGCAGCAGGCGCAGCGCATCGCCGCACAGGGCGCGCAGCGCGAACGGGGCGGGATCGAGCGCCACCTTGCCGGCCTCGATCTTGGAGAAGTCGAGCACGTCGTTGACCAGCGTCAGCAGCCACTCGCCCGAGTCGCGGATCGTCTCCAGGTACTCGCGCTGCTCCCCGGTGAGGGCGGTGTCGAGCGCCAGGCCGGCCATGCCGAGGATGCCGTTCAGCGGCGTGCGGATCTCGTGGCTCATGTTGGCGACGAACGCGCTCTTCACCCGACTGGCCGACTCGGCCGCCTCCTTGGCGCGCTGCAGCTCGTGCTCGGCGCGCATGCGGTCGGTGACGTCGCGCGAGTTCACCACCAGGCCGGCGATGCCGGGATCGGCGCTGAGGTCGGTGTGGTGCGATTCCAGCACCCGCCAGCTGCCGTCGGCGTGACGGAAGCGGTAGATCGCGGTGGTGTCGCGCACCGTTTCGAGGTTGGCGAAGCGGGCCGCGATGGCGGCGGCGTCGTCCGGGTGCACGTACGGCATGACGCTCTGGCCGATCAGCGACTCCGGCGCGTAGCCGAGCAGCGGCCGGTGCGAGGGACTGGCGTAGCGCACGGTGCCGTCCGGCCCCAGCACGCTGATCAGGTCGGAACCCTTCTCGATCATGGTGCGGAAGCGCTGCTCACTCTGGCGCAGCGCCGCCTCGGCGGCGCGCCGGCGCGAGACGTCGACGCTGCTGCCGACCACCTCGCTGGGCGCGCCGTGCGCATCGCGCACCAGCACCGAGCGGCTGTTGAACCATCGATAGGTGCCGTCGGCGTGCCGCCAGCGATAGTCGAGGGCGCTGGCGCGGCCGGCGCGGATGTCCTCGAAGGCGGCGAGGAAGGCGCCGCGGTCGTCGGGGTGCACGCGCTCGACGAAAAAGGTGGTGCCGTCGGCGGCGGAAAAGCGCGCCGCCGCGAAGCCGGTGAGCTCGAGCACCGCGTCGCTGAACCACATGCCGCCGGCGCTGAGCAGCGTGCGGTGCAGGGTCACCGGCAGGTTGTCGATCAGGGCGGCCTGCGCCGCGGCGCTGAGCGGCAGCACGCCGCGCCGGCGCGGCCCCGCGGTCCGCCGGCGCGGCGACCGCTCACGCCGCCGAACCGACATGCGACACCTGGTCGTGCGTGGTGCTGCCGCCGCAGACGCGCGCGATGGCGGCAAACAGCTCGGCGGCGTGGATCGGTTTGGCGACGTAGTCGTCCATGCCGGCCCGCAGGCATTGCGCCGCGTCGCCCTCCATGGCGCGCGCGGTCATGGCGATGATCGGCAGGCGCGGCCCGCCCGCCGGCTCGCCGGCGCGGATCGCGGCGGTGGCCTCGAAGCCGCCCATGACCGGCATCTGCACGTCCATCAGCACGACGTCGAACGACGCCTCGGCGAGCATCGCCAGCGCCTCGCGGCCATTGCCGGCGACGCGCACGCGGTTGCCCTGCCGCTCCAGCAGGCGCACGGCGAGGCGTTGGTTGACGGCGTTGTCCTCGACCAGCAGCACGCGCAGGCCGTGCGGCGCAGCCCCCGACACCACCGTCGTCGGGACGGGCGGCGCCGCACGTGGGGTGCTGAGGGCGACGGTGAAGTGGAAGGTGCTGCCGACGCCGGGCGCGCTCTCCAACCACAGGCGGCCGCCCATCAGCCCGACCAGGCGGGTGCAGATCGCCAGGCCGAGCCCGGTGCCGCCGTAGCGCCGCGTCGTCGAGCCGTCGGCCTGCTCGAAGGCCTCGAACACCGCGGCGTGCTTGTCCGCCGCGATGCCGATGCCGGTATCGCGCACGGCGACGTGCACGCCGACCTTCGCCGCGTCGCCGCTCGGCGCCAGCAGCGACGGTTCGAGCGCCGCCGGCGCGACGTCGACGCTGACGCCGCCGCGCTCGGTGAACTTGATCGCGTTGCTGACCAGGTTGACCAGCACCTGGCGCAGGCGCACCGGATCCCCGGCGAGACGCGTCGGCAGGCGCGGGTCGATCGTCCACTCGAGCGTCAGCCCCTTCTCCTGCGCCTTCAGCCCCAGCACCTTCAGCGCGTCGCCGACCGTCGTCTCGAGCGCGAACGGCACGTGCTCCAGCGACAGCTTGCCGGCCTCGATCTTGGAGAAGTCGAGCACGTCGTTGACCACCGCCAGCAGCGCGTCGGCCGAATACTTGACCAGGTCGAGGTACTCGCGCTGCTCGGGACTGAGGGCGGTATCGAGGGCCAGCTCGGTCATGCCGACGATGCCGTTCAACGGCGTGCGGATCTCGTGGCTCATGTTGGCGAGAAAGGCGCTCTTGGCGCGACTCGCCGCCTCGGCGGTCTCCTTCGCCTGGCGCAGCTCCTCCTGCTGCGCGACGCGCTGGCTGACGTCGCGCATGGCGGTGATCACCAGCTCGCCGCGCAGCGGGTCGAGCACGTGGGTGTTCACCGACTCCAGCACGCGCCAGCTGCCGTCGGCGTGGCGCACGCGCGTCATCATGCGCGGCCCGGGACCGAGGTGCTGCAGCAGCTCGGCGAAGGCGCCCTGCGCGCTGAGCAGGTCGTCGGGATGCAGCAGGTCGAAGACGCCGCGCCCGACCAGGCGCGCCGGCGCATAGCCGAGCGTCGCGGTGACGGCCGGGCTGATGTACTGCACGATGCCGTCGAGCCCGATCAGCACGATGACGTCGGAGGTGTGCTCGATGAGCAGGCGGAAGTGCGCCTCGCCGCGCTGCAGACGCTCCTCCGAGGCGCGCAGCGCGGCGGTGCGCTCGTGCAGCGCGTCGCGGTAGCGGGCGAGCTCGGCCGCCACCCAGATCGAGGCACCGAACACCACCGCGACGCCGACCGCCGGTTGGCTGGCCGCGGCGGCGAGACTGCCGGTGATCGCCCAGGTCATGCCGAGGAGGGCGAGGCCGGCGCCGCCGATCGACGCCGCCTGGCCGCGCGCCCCCCAGGGCAGCAGGCTGGCAGTCGCCATGGCGAGCCCGATGAACAGGATCGGTGTCGTCTGCAGGTCGGCGGTGAGCACCCCGGAGAGCGCCGTGGTCGCCGACACCAGCAGCGAGGCGGCGAGCGCCAGCCGCCCGACCCGACGCGGCGCCGACGGCCGCGCCAGCGCCAGCAGCAGCGCGCCGATGGCGACGACGGTGACGCTCTTGAGCAGCATCAACCCGCGCAGCTGCGCCGGGTTGAGCCACGGGTCGCTGAGCGCGAACAGCGCGATCGAGGCGAGCACCAGCCAGAGGCCGCGCCGCAGCCGGTCGACGAAGCGCTGGCGGGTCTCGCGCTCCTGCGCGGCGCGCAGCGCGGTGGAGGCGGCGGCGGGGTCGAAGGGGGCGGTCATCCGGTCGCCGCCAGTCCTTCCGGGTCGCCGCCGCACAACTGCGCCAGCACCGCGAGCAGCTCGGCGCGGCGCACCGGCTTGGCGACGTAGCCGTCCATGCCCGCCGCCAGGCAGCGCTCGCGGTCGCCGGCCATGGCGTGCGCGGTCATCGCCACGATCACCTGCGGCGCCTGCCCGGCGGAGCGCTCGCGCGCGCGGATGGTGGCGGTCGCCTCCAAGCCGTCCAGATGCGGCATCTGGACGTCCATCAGCACCGCGTCGAAGCGCGTCGTCGCGGTCGCCGCCACCGCGGCACGCCCGTCGGCGACCACCGTGACGCGGTGGCCCTCGCGTTCGAGCAGGCGGCTGGCGACGCGCTGGTTGACCGGGTTGTCCTCCGCCAGCAGCAGGTGCAACGGCCGCTGTGGCGCGGTCGCCGCCGGCGTCGCCGGCGGCGCCTCGGCGGCGGCGCACCGCGCCGCGCTCAGGCGCACGGTGAAGTGGAAGTGGCTGCCGGCGCCGGGCACGCTCTCCACCCAGATGCGGCCGCCCATCATGCGCACCAGCTGCGCCGAGATCGCCAGGCCCAGGCCGCTGCCGCCGTAGCGCCGCGTCGTCGACGCGTCGGCCTGCTCGAAGGGCGCGAAGATGCGCGCCCGCAGCTCCGGCGCGAGGCCGATGCCGGTGTCCTCGACGCCGACGTGCAGGGTGATGCCGTCGGCGTCGCCCGGCGTCGGCTCGCGCGCGACGCGCACCGCGATGCGGCCGGCGGGGGTGAACTTGATCGCGTTGCCGACCAGGTTGGTGAGCACCTGGCGCAGGCGCAGCGCGTCGCCGCGCAGGCGCGCCGGCACGTCCGGCGCCACGTCGGCGATGAGCGTGATCTGCTGCGCCGCGGCGCGCACCGCGAGCGGGCGCACGACGTCGTCGACCAGCGCCGCGACGTCGAGGTCGTCGAGCTCGAGATCGAGCTTGCCGGCCTCGATCTTGGAGAAGTCGAGGATGTCGTTGAGCAGCGCCAGCAGGTTGTCGGCCGCGCGCTTGACCAGACCGATGTGCTCGCGCGGCTCGGCGTCGAGCGGCCCGGCGAGCACCAGGTCGGTGAGCCCGATGATGGCGTTCATCGGCGTGCGGATCTCGTGGCTCATGTTGGCGAGGAAGGCGCTCTTGGCGACGTTCGCCGCCTCGGCGGCCTCCTTGGCGCGCGCCAGCGCGTCGCTGGCGGCGCGGCGCTCGGTGACGTCGCGCGCGATGACGACGCCGCTGACCGCGCCGTCGGCGTCGATGCGCACCGTGCTGCTCGCCTCGAACCAGTGCCAGGAGCCGTCGCCGCCGTGGCGCACGCGAAACTCGATGCGCCCGCCGCTGCGCGCCCGCAGCGCCGCGCCGACCGCGGCCGCGTCGTCGGGGTGGACGTGCTCGAGCACCGAGCGGCCGAGCATCGACTCGGCCGGGTGGCCGGTGACCCCGGTGTAGTTGGGGCTGATGTACTGGAAGGTGCCGTCGCCGCCGATCTCCAGGATCAGGTCGTCGCTGTGCTCGACCAGGTTGCGGAAGCGGCGCTCGCGCTCGCGCAGCGCGCGCTCCATCTCGTCGCGCTGCGTCACGTCGCGCGCGTTGACCACCACGCCGCGCACCATCGGGTCGTCGACCAGGTTGGTGGCGTCGGCCTCGATCACCCGCCAGGTGCCGTCGTCGCGCAGGCAGCGAAAGACGATCGACCAGCCGCGCTCGCGCCGGGCGAGCCCGCCGAACAGCGCCTCCTGCACCGACGAGAGGTCGGCGGGATGGACGCGCCCGAAGGCGCTGCGCGCGCCGCTCGGGCCGGCGAACGGCCCGAGGATGCGGTCGACCGACGGACTGACGTAGCGCACGCGCCCGTCGGGCTCGAGGATCGCGAGCATGTCGCTGCTGTTCTCGATCAGGGCGCGGAAATACGCCTCGCCGCGCTGGCGCTCGGCTTCGGCGGCGCGCGCCGCGTCGACACTGGCGCGCAACGCCGCGGCGTCGGCGCTGGCGAGGGCGCGCGCCCGCCCCAGCATGCCGCAGACGTAGAGGCCGGCGAGCCCGCCGACGCCGACCGCCGGCGCGCCGGCCGCCAGCTGCGCCGCGCCGCCGCCGATCAGCCAGACGTTGGCGCCCCAGGCGAGCAGCGCGACGGCGGTGAGCGCGGCGTGGTAGCCGAGCGACCAGGGCAGCGTCGCCGCCGCGCCCATCAGCACACAGGGCAGGATGACGGCAGCGGTGGTCGCGTCGCCGCGCAGCGCGCCGGCCGCCGCCGCGCTGACGATCAGCAGCGCCTGGCCGGCGAGCGCCAGCGTCGCCGCGTGGCGCCGGCCGACGGGACGGCCGGCCGCCCAGACGATGGCGGCGAGCGCGGCGAACTGCCCGGCCTTGAGCCACAGCAGCGCGGCGCGCAGCGGCTGCGGACGCAGCAGGTCGAGAGCCAGGAAGAGCACCAGCAGCGGCAGCACCAGGTAGAGGCAGCCGGTGCGCACGCGCGCCTGGATCACCGACGCGGTCGATTCGTTCACATGGCGCTCGCGCATCGGGTCTCCCCTCCGCACGCGAGCACCTGGCATGCCACGCAGCGAGGGATCAGCCGCCTGTCACGGCCGGCGCTTCACGCCGCGCCGCCGAGTCGTCGCAATGGCGCAAGCGGGAGGAGGCGCATTGCCGCGACGCGGCGGGCGCGGCGCGGGCGCGCGCCGGCTCGACAGGTCGCATGCGGACGGCACAGGCGGATCACGCCGCGACGTGCAGCCGCGCAATCGCCTCGGCGAGGCGGGCGCGGTCGATCGGCTTGCTGACGTAGGCGTCCATGTCGGCCGCCAGGCAGCGTTCGGCGTCGCCGCTCATCGCGTGCGCGGTGAGCGCCACGATGGGCACCCGCCGACCGCCGACGCGCTCGCGGGCGCGGATCGCCGCGGTCGCCTGGAAGCCGTCCATCTCCGGCATCTGGATGTCCATCAGCACCAGGTCGAAGGCGCGCGTCGCGGTCGCCTCCACCGCTTCGCGGCCGTTGTGCGCCAGCGTGACGTGATGGCCCTGTTTCTCCAGCAGGCGGCGGATCAGCTGCTGATTCACCGGGTGATCCTCGGCGACCAGGATCGACAGCGCCGCCGGCGGCGCGCCGGGCCGCGTCTGCCCGACGGCGGTGGACGGCGCCGACTGCGCCGCGTCCGGCACGCCGAAGCGGGCGGTGAAGCGGAAGGTGCTGCCGACGCCGGGCGTGCTCTCGACCCAGATGCGGCCGCCCATCATCGCCACCAGCTCCGAGGCGATCGACAGGCCGAGCCCGGTGCCGCCGAAGCGACGGCTGGTCGACGCGTCGGCCTGCTCGAAGGCGCCGAAGATGCGCGCCTGGGTCTCGGCCGCGATGCCGATGCCGGTGTCGGTGACGGCGAACTCCACCGTCGCAGCGCCGGCGCTGGTCTCGAGCAGCCGCGCCGCGACGTCGACGCGGCCGCGGTCGGTGAACTTGATGGCGTTGCCGACGACGTTGGTCAGCACCTGGCGCAGGCGAGCGCCGTCGCCGATCAGCGTCTCGGGCACCTCCGGGGCGACGCTGCACGACACCGCCAGGTCCTTGTCGCGCGCCCGCACGCCGAGCAGGCGCACGGTGTCGCCGACCAGCGCCGGCAGCGAGAATCGCTCGGCGTACAGCTCCAGCCGGCCGGCCTCGATCTTGTGGAAGTCGAGAATGTCGTTGATCACCGCCAGCAGCGCCTCGGCGGAGCGCTGCACGACGCCCACCAGCTCGCGCTGTTCGCCCGCCAGTCCGCTGTCGGCGAGCAGCTCGGTCATGCCGATGATGCCGTTCATCGGCGTGCGGATCTCGTGGCTCATGTTGGCGAGGAACTCGCTCTTGGCGCGGTTCGCCGCCTCGGCCGCGTCGCGCGCCCGCGCCAGGTCCTCGGCCGCCTGCTTCTGCTGCGTGATGTCCTGGATCTGCGCGACGAAGTAGCGCGGTGCGCCGTCGTCGTCGCGCACCAGCGAGCCGCTGAGCAGGATCCACACGATGCGGCCGTCGCGATGGAAGTAGCGCTTCTCCATCTGGTAGTCGCGCCGCGTGCCGGCGAGCAGCTCGCGCATCAGCGCGAGGTCGGCCTCCAGGTCGTCGGGATGGGTGATGTCCTGGAACGTCAGGCGGACCAGCGCCTCGGCGTCGTAGCCGACGATGCGGCACAGCGCCTGGTTGACGCGCAACCAGTGGCCGTCCAGCCCCACCAGCGCCATGCCGATCGGCGCGTCCTCGAAGGCGTGGCGGAAGCGCACCTCCATGTCCCGCCGCGCCGCCTCCTCGGCGCGATCGCGGGTCACGTCGCGCGTCACCATGAAGATCGCATCGGGCGTGCCGTCGGCGCGCGACTGCAGGCGACCGGTCGCCTCCACCCAGCGCCAGGCGCCCTGCGCGTCGCGGACGCGGAAGGTGGCGCGTCCGGTGGGCTGGCGCTGGGCGATCTGCATCGCCAGCGCGGCCTGATCGTCGGGATGGACGAGATCGAGCGCGACGCGGCCGACCAGCGCGGCCGGATCGTAGCCGAGCACGTCGCGGTAGTTGGGGCTCAGGTAGGTGAAGATGCCGTCGGCGGTCATGCACGACAGCAGCTCGGCGCTGTTCTCGACGATGGCGCGGAAGCGTTGCTCGCTGTCGCGCAGCGCCTCCACGGCGCCGCGCAGCTCGCGCAGGGTCTGGCGGCGGACGATCTGCCCCACCACCTGCCGGCCGAGCGCCTCGAGCGCGGCGAGCTGCTCGGCCGACCAGCGGCGCGGCCGGTGGTCGACGACGCACAGCGCCCCGAGCCGCGGACCATCCGGCATCACCAACGGCGCCCCGGCGTAGGCGCGCACGAACGGCGGACCGTGCACCAGCGGGTTGCCGGCAAAGCGCGGGTCGCGCAGCGAGTCCGGCACCACCAGCAGCGCGTCGTCGAGGATGGCATGCGAGCAGAACGTCGGGGCGCGCGGCATCTCGTTCGAATCGAGCCCGACGCTGGCCTTGATCCAGCACCGCTCCGCGTCGATCAGGCTGATGCTGGCGATCGGCGCGCTGCAGATCTGCGCCACCAGCGCGACCAGGTCGTCGAACTCGCGCTCCGGCGGGGTGTCGAGGATGTCGCAGGCATGCAGCAGCGCCAGGCGCGCCGCCTCGTCGGGCGGCAGCGGCGCCGGGCACCAACCCGCCCGCGGCTCGAGCGCCGCGACCTCTGCTGGACACGCCTGCACGAATGGCCGTTGAGCACATGCCGTGCCAGTCGCCCGCCGGTGTGCAGCCCGATCGCCGGGTCGCTTCGACCCAAATGGGCGAGGCGCCGGTTTGGCGAATTCGGGAGGGTCGCGGGACCTGTGCCGGGACTTCAGCGGGCCGACGCCGACGCGGTCAGAGCGTGAAGTAGAACGTGGCGCCGGCGTTCGGCCGGCCTTCCGCCCAGACCCGGCCGCCGTGGCGGTGCACGATGCGCTGCACGGTGGCCAGGCCGATGCCGGAGCCCTCGAACTCGCTCGGCGAGTGCAGGCGTTGAAAGGGGCCGAAGAGGCGATGCGCGTCGGCGGGGTCGAAGCCGGCGCCGTCGTCGCGCACGAAGAAGACGCGCTCGCCGTTGTCGCGCGCCATGCCGACGGCGATGTGCGCCTGCGGGCGCTTGCTGGTGTATTTCCAGGCGTTGCCGAGCAGGTTCTCCAACGCCAGGCGCAGCAGCACCGGATCGCCGCGCGCCGTCAGCCCGGCGGCGACGTCGACCTCGACGCGGCGCTGCGGCTCGCCGCGCGACAGCTCGGCGGCGATCTCGCCGGCCAGCGCGCTGAGGTCCACCGGCGTGCGCCGCATCTCGGAGCGCGCGACGCGCGCCAGCGCCAGCAGGTCGTCGATCAGGCCGCCCAGCCGCTGCGCCGCGGCGCGCACGCGGTCGAGGTAGTGCAGGCCCTGCGCCGACAGGCCGCCGTCGGCGCATTCCTCCTGCAGCGCGTGGACGAACCCGTCGATGCTGCGCAGCGGCGCGCGCAGGTCGTGCGAGACCGAGTAGGCGAAGGTCTCGAGCTCGCGGTTGGCCGCCTCCAGCTGGGCGGTGCGGTCGGCGACGCGCTGCTCGAGCTCGCCGTTCAGGCGCCGGATCGCCTCCTCCGCCTCGCGCCGCTCGGTGACGTCGACGTGCATGCCGATCATGCGCTGGGCGCGGCCGCGCGCGTCGCGCACGAAGGCGGCGCGGCTCTGGATCCAGCGGTAGCTGCCGTCGCGATGGCGCAGGCGGAACTCGTCGTCGTAGGTGCCGGACGGACTGCGCACGAAGTCGCGCAGGCGCGCCACGCAGCGCGGCAGGTCGTCGGGGTGTAGCAGGCTCTCCCAGGTCGAGGTCGAGGTCGGCAGCGTCGCGTCGCTGTGGCCGACCATCGCCTTCCACTGCGGCGAGTAATAGAGCTCGCCGTGCGCGAGGTCCCAGTCCCACATGCCGAGCGACGCCGCCTCCACCGCCAGCTCGAGCCGCTGTTCGCTCTCGCGCAGGCGGGCGGTGACGCCGCGCCCGCCGGCGCGGCGCGGCCGGTTGAGCGCGTAGCGCACCGTGCGCGCCAGCCCCGGCGCGGTGAGCTCGTCCAGCACCAGGTAGCCGGCGGCGCCGGCGCGTTGGGCGGCGCGGTCGCTGGCCTCGTCGTCGGCGCCGGCGAGCACCAACACCGGCCGCTCGCCGCTCATGCCGGCCTCGCGCAGCAGGGCGAGCCCGTCGGCGTCCCCGAGGCGGTCGCGCAGCAGGTAGAGGTCGTAGGCGCGGCCGGCCAGCGCCGCTCGCGCCGCGCCGGCGTCGCCGCAGCCTTCCACCACCAGCGGCGGCTCGCCGACCGCGCCCAGCAACCCGCGCACGCGCGCGAGCTCGGCCGCGTCGGCGGTGATCACCAGCACCCGCGCCGCGGTGGCGGGCATCGCGCCGCCCGCTGCGGCATGGATTGGCGCACGGCATCGCCGAGCGCCGTGCCCACCGACGCCGTTACCGCATCCTCTTCGAGACCACCGCCAGCCCGTCTCAACTCGGTGACCTCCCGCGCTCTGGAACCGGGCTGAATCTGCACGACCGGTGGCGCCGCTGTCAATTTGAAATATCGCCTGCCGCGCCGGCGCGGCGCGCCCGCAGCGGAGCGAGAATTGTCGTCGCCGTCGCGGCTTCGCCGCGCTGCCGCAATCGCACGCGCGCCGGCGTCCCTGGGTGCGACGGGCGGGGGGCCGGCGCCGCTGGTGCACTTCCTGCTCGCGGAGCGCAGCGCGCGCCGCTCGACCGCCAAGCGGCAGCCGGCGCCGGGGAGACGCCGATGATGGGACGACGATGGGGGAACCGGTGGTTGGCGCTGGGCGCCGGGGTGGCGCTCGCCGCTGCAGCGGAGGCCGCGCAACTGGCCGGCCAGGCGCTGCTGCTGAATGGCGGCGAGACGGTCGAGGTGCGGTGCGAGGCCGGCCGCCTGCTCGTGCAGTCGCTCAGTGGCGCCGGCGTGCGGCTCGCCTGCCGCACGCTCGGCGCGACGCAGGCGACCGCGCCGGCGCCCGGGCAGTTGAGCGGCACGCTGCTGCGCCTGCGGGTCGGCGACGTCGTCGAGGCGCGTTGCACGACCCGCCGCCTGCAGCTGCTGCAGGTCAGCGGCGCGATCGTGCGCCTCGCCTGTCGGCCCGGCGCCACCGCCACCGCGACGCGGGCGGTGCCGACGGCGACGCGCATCCCCGCCACGCCCTCCCGCCCGGCCGCGACCGCGACCCGCCTGCCGCCGACCCCGACGCGACCCGCCGCGACGGCGACAGCGCCGCCGCCGAGCCCGACGCCGAGCGTCACGCCGACCTGCGCCGGCAGTTGCGACCGCGACCCGACGCTCAGCGTCGCCTATGGACTCTGGGTCCCCGGCCGCTTCGACACCTGCAGCAAGGCGCTGCACGACGCGTTCTCCGTCGTCGGACCGGACGGCAAGCGCTATCCGAGCTGGCATCCGCCGCAGGTGGTCGATCCGGCCAGCGGCCGGCTGTGCAGCTTCGGGCACGAGCACGGCCGCGACCCAAGCGGCTCGCATCTCGCCGCCTGGCTGGCCGCGCACTTCGCCGACGCCAGGCAGCCGGATCGCGCCGGCATCCCGTTCGGCTACGCGAACGAGAGCCTCGACGCGTGGATCGCCGCGGTCGGCGGCCACCAGCACCGCCACGAGGACCACGTCGGCCACAAGCTCGAGTGGGAGAACGACCTGCAACTGCGGCGCAGCAACACCCCGGGCGGCCAGGGCTCGACGCCGATCGACGTCACCTGCGACGTGCTCGCCAAGATCCACCAGGGAACGCATTCGCCCGACGCCTTCGGCATGAACGTGCACGAAGTGCTGTTTGCGGCGCGCTGCAGCGACGGCACCGAGCTGATCGCGACGATCATGGCCCGCTTCGGCGCCGCCAACCAGTTCCTGCGCTCGTGCGACCGCGCCACGCCGGTCGATGCCGGGACGGCGCACGACATGCCGGCCGGCAGCGGCGGCCGCGGCATCCCCGACCGCTCCTGCGCGCTGCGCGACTGGTTGGTGCCGGCCGGGCAGTGGAGCGGCAACTTCTACGAGTTCTGGCTGACCGGCAACTACATCCGCACCGCCGCCGGCCGGCAGCTCGCCTACTTCGATCCGGGCTTCGCGGTCTTCGACCCCAGCCGCTATTTCGACGCCGGCGCGCCCAACGCGCTGCGCCGCGTCATCGACCTGTGTTGGGAGGTCGAGCCGAACGGCGACCGCGCGCGCGGCGGCGCCTGCGAGGCGGCGACCGACTACGGTCGGCGCACCACCCCGCTCGCCTGGGACGACCCGGCCTCGCCGTTCGCCGGCACGCATCGCGAGGTCTACTTCAACAACTTCCATCTCGAGAACGCCGGCGGGCCGCGCTACTGGTACACCGATCCGTACGGCGGCAACGCCGCGCCGGAGCCCTTCCCCGGCGCCATCCGTCAACTCGTCGCGTCGATCACCGACAACCGCCCGACCCTCGAGTCGCAGGCGCTCGGCGCCGATCGCGACTACGGCGGCCACGGCGTGCACGCGCCGAACTAGCCTTCACGAGTCGAGGCGCGCTACGCGGCGTGCAGTTGCTCGTCGAGGCCGCCGAGCACCGTGGCGATCTCCGACAGGTCGGCGTCGAGATCCGCCCAGACGGTCGGGGCGTCGGCGAGGTTGCCGTCGTGCCCGATGGATTCGAGGCGCGCGGCGCGGCGCACCGCGCGCGCGGCACCGAAGTTGGCGAGCGACCCCTTGAGGCTGTGCGCGCACTGCGAGAGCACCGGCCCGTCGCCGCGCTCGATGGCGGCGCCGATGTCGGTACGCCGCTGCGGCAGCGCGTCGAGGAAGCGGCGCACCAGACGCTGCAGCAGCTCCAGGTCGCCGTCCATCAGTTGCAGGCAGAAGTCCGGATCGACCACGTCGCGCGGGGCGCGGCGGGCCGCGGCGAGCAGCGGCGGCGGCGGCGCGGCGACCCGGTTGAGGATCGGCAGCAGCTCCTCGGCGCGCAGCGGTTTGGAGAGATACCCGTCCATCCCCGCCGCCAGGCAGTGCTCGACGCTGCCGACGAGGGCGCGCGCCGTCAGCGCGATGATCGGCACGCGGCCGTGCCCGTACTGGGTCTCCCGGCGACGGATGGCGGCGGTGGCGGCAAGCCCATCCATCTCCGGCATCTGCACGTCCATGAGCACCAGGTCGAACGGCGCGGTGGCACAGGCCTGCACGGCGGCGCGCCCGTCGCTGACCAGGGTGACGCGGTGGCCACGGCGCACCAGCAGTGCCTGCATGAGCTCGCGACTGCCGGGGTCGTCCTCGGCGACCAGGACGCGCAGTCCGCTGCCGACCGCGACGCTCGGCGGCGCGGACGCCGCGACCATCGGCTGCCGTTCGGACATGACGTCGCACAGCTCGCGCGGCCCGAACGGCTGCAGCAGCGTCGGAACGCCGAGGCGCTGCCCCTGCGTCAGTCCCTCGCGATCGCTGACCGCGGCGGTGAGCACCAGGTGCGGCGCACCGGCGCCGGCGCGGACGAAATCGGCCAATGCCCAGTCGCGCGCCGCCGCCATGCGCGCCCCGAGCAGCACCAGGCGGAACGGGTCGCGCAGGTGGCGCGCCGCTTCCAGTGCCCCGATCACGGCCTCGGCGTCGGCGGCGGTATCGACGCGCAGGCCCCAGCACGCCAGCTGCTCACACACGATCTCGCGGCCGGTGGCGGTGTCGGTGGCGATCAGCACGCGCTGGCCGTGCAGATCGGGCGGTGCGACCGGCGGCGCCGAGTCCAGGCCGCCCACGTCGACGGTGAAATGGAAGCGGCTGCCGGCGCCGACGCGACTCTCCAGCCAGAGCCGGCCGTTCATCATCGCCACCAGCCGGCGGCAGATGCTGAGGCCCAGTCCGGTCCCGCCGTAGGAGCGGGTAATCGACCCGTCCGCCTGCTCGAAGGCGTTGAACACCGCGGCCTGTTTGTCCGCGGCGATGCCGATGCCGGTGTCGCGCACCAGCACGTGCAACTGCGAGCGCCCGGTGCCCGGCGCGCCGAGCAGCGTCACGTCGACCACCACCTCGCCGGTGGCGGTGAACTTGATCGCGTTGCTGACCAGGTTGACCAGCACCTGCGACAGCCGCCCGGCGTCGCCGCACACCGTCTCGGGGACGTCCGGCGCGACCCGCAGATGCAGCGCCAGCCCCTTGCTGTGCGCCGCGCCGGCGTGCGCCTTCAGCACGCCGCCGAAGGTGGCGCGCAGGTCGAACTCCACCGGCGACAGCTCCAGCTTGCCGGCCTCGATCTTGGAGAGGTCGAGGATGTCGTTGATCAGCGCCAGCAGCGAGCCGGCCGACGCCTTGACCACGTCCAGGTAGCGGCGCTGCTCGGCGCTCAACGCCGTCTCCAGCGCCAGCTCGGTCATGCCGATCACCGTGTTGATCGGCGTGCGGATCTCGTGGCTCATGTTGGCGACGAACTCGCTCTTCGCGTGATTGGCGGCCTCGGCGGCGCGCGTCGCGTTCTGCAGCGCCTCCTCCCAGTGTTTGCGCTCGGTGTCGTCGCGGCAGACGATGACGCCGCCGCGCAGCCCGCCGGCGGCGTCGCGCAGCGGCCGGGCGTTGGCGCGCAACCACTTGCCCTCCGGCGAGTCGTCGCTGCGCACGAACAGCTCGACGTCGTCGACGCTCTCACCGCGAATGGCGCGGCGGATGGGCAGCGCCTCCTCCGACACCGGGGTGGTCTGATCGAACGCGAAGGCGGGGTTGCGGCTGATGCCGCTGGCCAGCGTGTCCTGCGCCTGCACGTTGAACATGCGCTGCGCGGTCGGGTTGATCACCAGCAGGCGGTCCTCGGTGTCGGCCGCGACCACCGCGTCGCCCATGCTGTCGAGCACCGACTGCAACAGGTTGGTCTGCTCGACCAGCATGCGCTCGGCGCGGCGCACCTGTAGCGCGTAGCGGATGGCCCGCTCGAGCAGCGTCGGGTCGAGGTCGGTCTTGACCAGGTAGTTGGCGGCGCCGGCCTGCATCGCCTGCAGGTCGATGCCGCGATCGCCCCGTTCGGCCAGCACGATGACCGGCATCCCGGAGCCGGCCCGCCGCGCCTCGCGCAGCAACGCGATGCCGTCGTGCGCGCCGAGGCGGTCGTCGAGCAGGCAGACGTCGTGCTGGCCGGCGGCCAGCGCCGCGCAACCGGCGGCGTAGGTCGGCCGCCAGTCGATCTCGAAGCACGTATCGCCGACCGCGTCGAGCAGCGCGCGGGTCAGCAGGTAGTCGGCTTCGTCATCGGCGACCAGCAGGACACGGATGGGAGTGGCGACACGCACGGGGGGCATCGAGACTGCTCCTGGAGGGTGTGCCCTGCCCGGGACACCCGAAGTGTCGTGCGCCGACCCCGTCCGGCGGCACGTGGATTGTGACACGGTCCATGCCACGACGCCTCAGCAGCCGACATGCCATGCCCAACCCCACGCAATTCCCCGTGCCAGCCTCAGGGATTTCCGCCGCTCCGCGCGCTGTCAGATTGGCGGATTCCGGGCTCTCATTGCTGCCACAACGCGCGATGCCGGAGCGCCTGCCATGCGCGGCGGCGAGGCACCTGACGTTCCCCGGCTGCGCGGGGGGAAGGAAGGATCAAGGTAGACTATGTGCCACAGGGCTTGCTGGGTTCGGTCCCTTCCCCCGCGCCGCGGCGGACGGTCAGGATGGGGGAGCCCGAACCGAATTCCTGGGCGAAGCCGGGGGGCTGATCGCGAGGCGGGAAAGCGGCGGCTCACCCGATCAGGGTATGCGCGGTGGCGTCGGAGACGCGCACGCGCACGAGATCGCCGAGCCCGGCGGCACCGGCGGGGAACACGGCGGTCTTGAACTCGCGCGTCTTGCCGGCCAGCCAGCCCTCCGGTCGGCGCGCCGGCCCTTCGACCAGCACCTCGACCTCGCGTCCGACCCAGGCGGCGTTGATCTCGGCGGCGATGCGCTCCTGCAGTGCGATGACCGCTTCGAGGCGACGGCCCTTCTCGGCCTCGTCGACCGTCTCCTCCCACTTGCCCGCCTTGGTGTGATCGCGGCGCGAGTACTTGAACATGAAGGCGCTGTCGTAGCGGACGCGGCGCAGCAGGCCGAGCGTCGCCTCGAAATCCGCCTCGCGCTCGCCGGGGAAGCCGACGATCACGTCGGTGCTCAGCGCCAGGCCGGGAACGGCGTCGCGCAGGCGCTCGACCAGGTCGAGATACTCGGCGACCGTGTAGCCGCGCTCCATGCGCGCCAGCACCGCGTCCGATCCCGACTGCACCGGCAGGTGCAGCTGCGGGCAGATCTGCGGACACTCGGCCATCGCTGCGATGGTGCTGGGCCGCATATCGCTCGGGTGCGGCGAGGTGAAGCGCACCCGCGCAATGCCCTCGACCGCCGCGGCGCGCCGCAGCAGCGCGCCGAAATCGCTGTCGCCGTCGCGGTAGGCGTTCACCGTCTGCCCGAGGAAGACGACCTCGCGATAGCCGGCGGCGGCCGCTTCGCGCACCTGC
Source organism: Deltaproteobacteria bacterium (assembly GCA_033764095.1). Classification (GTDB taxonomy): domain Bacteria; phylum Desulfobacterota; class Binatia; order HRBIN30; family CADEER01; genus JBDTMT01. Next base: position 29,552 of record JANRJF010000456.1, read on the forward strand.
GCCAGTACCGCGTCGGCCGGCACGCTGCGCTCGCGGCCGCGCACGTAGGGCACGATGCAGAAGGTGCAGAACTTGTCGCAGCCGCGCATCACCGTGACCCAGGCGCGCACGCCGGCGCCGCGCTCCGGCGCCAGGTCGGCGTAGGTCTCGTCGCGGTCGAGCCGCACGTCGGCGAACGGATCGCCGCCGAGCAACTCCGGCAGGCGGCGGTAACCGTCCGGCCCGACGACGAAGTCGAGCCGCTCCAGCAACCGGTCCTTGAAGTGCTGGGCCATGCAGCCGGCCAGCCCGATCTGCAGGTGCGGCTTGCGCAGCTTGTACTGCGACAGCGCCCCGACGCGGCCGAAGATGCGCTCCTCGGCGTGCTCACGGATGGCGCAGGTGTTGAGCAGGATGACGTCCGCCTCGGCCGGATCGCTCGCCGCGCTGTAGCCGGAGCGCGCCAGATGGCCGCGCATCAGCTCGCTGTCGGCGACGTTCATCTGGCAGCCGTAGGTTTCGATGTAGACGGACGGCATGCGACCGCGAGCTATACCCCAGCCGCCGGGGACTTGACAGCCTACGGGCCAAAGCTCTTCAACGCAGAGACGCGGAGACGCAGAGAGCACGGAGAAGAGACGTTTTTTCTCTGCGCCCTCCGCGACTCCGCGTCTCTGCGTTGAAATCGATGGCTGAACGCATTGCCTGCCTGCTGCCGAGTGCAACCGAGATCGTCTGCGCCCTCGGCCTCGGCGCGCGCATCGTCGGCGTCTCGCACGAGTGCGACTTCCCGGCCGAGGTGGTCGGGCGGCCGGTGCTGACCGAGCCCAAGCTCGACCCGCGCGGCAGCTCGGCGGCGATCGACGCGCAGGTGCGGCGCCTGGTAGCGGACGGGCTGAGCGTCTACCGCATCCGCGAGGCCGAATTGCGCGCGGCGGCGCCCGATCTGATCGTCACCCAGCAGCAGTGCGAGGTGTGCGCGGTGTCGTACGCCGAGGTCGAGGCGGCGGCGCGCGCGTGGCTCGAGGCGCCGGCGGCGATCGTCTCGCTGCAGCCGAACCGGCTCGACGAGGTGCTCGACGACTTTGTCCGCGTCGCCGACGCGGCCGGCGTCCCGCAGGCCGGCGCACGGCTGGTCGCCGACAGCCGCGCCCGCCTCGACCGACTGCGCGCGCGCCTGGCGCCGGCGCGCAGCCGACCGCGCGTCGCCTGCATCGAGTGGCTCGACCCGTTGATGGTCGCCGGCAATTGGGTGCCCGAGCTGGTCGCGCTCGCCGGCGGCACCTACGACCTGGTCGCCGCCGGTGCGCACAGCCCGGCGCTCGACTGGGATGCGCTGGTGGCCGCGCAACCCGACGTGGTGATCGTCATGCCGTGCGGCTTTCCGCTCGCGCAGACGCGCCCCGAGCTGCCAGCGCTCACCGCGCGCCCCGAATGGCAGGCGCTGCCGGCAGTGCGCAACGGCCGCGCCTACGCGGTCGACGGCAATGCCTATCTCAACCGCCCCGGCCCGCGCCTGGTCGACAGCGCCGAGCTGCTCGCCGGCCTGATCCAACCCGGCTTCTGCGCCACGCTGCTGCCGGCGGGCGCGTGGGAGAGGATTTGAACATCTTCACCACAGAGACACAGAGGCACGGAGAAGAGCCTCACCGAGATCATTCATCTCCGTGTCTCTGTGCCTCTGTGGTGAAGAGAGGAAACTGATGCCTGGTCCGCTCGAAGGGATTCGCGTCGTCGAGCTCGGCTTCTGGGTCGCCGGACCGGCGACGGCTGGCATGCTCGCCGATTGGGGCGCCGAGGTCGTCAAGCTGGAGCCGCCGACCGGCGATCCGATGCGCGGCCTCTTCACCCACGCCGCCGGCATCGACGTGCCGATCAATCCGCCGTTCGAGCTCGACAACCGCGGCAAGCGCAGCCTGGTGCTCGACCTGCACCGCGACGACGGGCGCGCCGCCGCGCACGCGTTGCTGGCGCGCGCCGACGTGTTCGTCAGCAATCTGCGCACGCCGGCGCTGGCGGCGGTGGGGCTCGACTTCCCGACGCTGCACGCCCTCAATCCGCGCCTGGTCTACTGTCATCTCACCGGCTACGGCACCGCCGGCCCGGATCGCGATCGGCCGGCCTACGACGTCGGCGCCTGGTGGGCGCGCGCCGGCGTGGCGATGGCGCTGACGCCGAAGGGCGGCGAGCCGCCGCAGCAGCGCGGCGGCATGGGCGACCACACCACGGCGATCACCGCGGTGAGCGCCATCTGCGCCGCGCTGCTGGCGCGCGAGCGCGGCGGCGCCGGCCAGTTGGTGTCGACCTCGCTGCTGCGCACCGGCGTCTACATCCTCGGCTGGGACGTCAACACGCGCCTGCGCCTCGGGCGCGTCGAGTCGCCGTACGATCGCCACCACATCCCCAACCCGCTGGTCAACTGCTACCGCGCCGGCGACGACAGGTGGTTCTGGCTGCTCGGCCTGCAGGCCGACCGACACTGGCCCGACCTGGTGCGCGCGCTCGGACGGCCGGAGCTGCTCGACGATCCGCGCTTCAGGGACATCCGCGTGCGCCGCGAGCACGCCGAGGCCTGCGTCGCGACGCTCGACGCCATCTTCGCGACGCGACCGATGGCGCAGTGGTGTGCCGCGTTCGACGCCGCCGGCATGTGGTGGGCACCGGTGCAGACCGTCGGCGAGATGCTCGACGATCCGCAGGCGCGCGCCAGCGGCGCCATCACCCGCGGCGCTGTCGCCGAGGGCGAGGCGGAAATGGTCGCCAGCCCGGCCGAGTTCTTCGGCACACCCGGCGGCACCGCCGGCATGGCGCCGGAGCTCGGCCAGCACACCGAAGAGGTGTTGCTGGAGCTCGGTTACGACTGGGAGCAGATCGGCCGGCTGCGCGAGAACGGAACGCTCGGCTGAGCGCGCCGACCATGGCGGGCGGCGACGCCCGCCGCCGCGTCAGGCCGGCAGGGTGAAGTAGAAGGTCGCGCCCTCGTCGACCGCGGCGTCGGCCCAGACGCGGCCGCCGTGGCGATGGACGATGCGCGCCACGGTGGCGAGGCCGATGCCGGAGCCGGGAAACTCGTCGACCGTGTGCAGGCGCTGGAAGGCGCCGAACAGCTTGTCGGCGTAGGCCATGTCGAAACCGGCGCCGTCGTCGCGCACGAAGTAGGCGGTGCCGGTATCCGGGTGCACGGCGCCGACCTCGATATGCGCCCGCTGGCGGTGCGCGGTGTATTTCCAGGCGTTGCCGAGCAGGTTGTCGAACAGCACGCGCAGCAGCCCGGCGTCGCCGCGCGCCAGCAGGCCCGGCGCGATGAGCAGCGAGACGTGGCGCTCCGGATTGGCGCGGCGCAGTCCGGCGGCAACCTCGTTGGCCAGCGCGCTGAGGTCCACCGCGCTGATGTGCATCTCGCTGCGCGTCAGGCGCGACAGGCTGAGCAGCCCGTCGATCAGCTCACCCATGCGGTGCGTCGCGTCGCGCACGCGCTGCAGATGGTGGCGGTGGTCGGCGGCCAGCGTCGGCCACAGGTCCTCCAGCAGCGCCTGGCTGAACCCGTCGATGGCGCGCAGCGGCGCGCGCAGATCGTGCGAGACGGAGTAGCTGAACGCCTCCAGTTCGCGGTTGGCCACCTCGAGCTGAATGGTGCGCTCGGTGACGTCGCGCACCCGCTGTGCCAGCTCGGCGTTGAGCCGCCGCACCGCCTCCTCGCTGTCGCGCAGCGCCTGCTCGGTGCGCTTGCGCTCGCTGATGTCCTCGACCACCGAGATGAAGTAGCGCGGCGCGCCGTCGCGCTCGCGCACCAGCGAGACGGTCAGGTTGACCCAGATGACCGA
>JANRJF010000457.1:0-5179 GCA_033764095.1 Deltaproteobacteria bacterium
GCCGCGCGTCGACTACACCGAGCTGCCGCTGCTCAAGTACGACGCCTTCAAGACCAGCTGGCTGTACCGCATGTACTTCCACTGGCCGATCGTCTTCTCACGCGGCTGCCCGCACCCCTGCGAGTACTGCGCCGTGCAGACGTACTACGAGCGCAGCTTCCGCACCCGGCCGGTCGACGAGGTGATCGAGGATCTGCGCCACATCCAGTCGCTCGGCGCCAACCGCATCCTGTTCCTCGACGACAACCCGATCGGCAATCCGACCGCTGCCAAGGAGCTCTTCCGCGCCATGATCCCACTGCGCCTGAAATGGGCGAGCCAGTGCACGATCAACATCGCGCGCGACGCCGAGCTGCTCGACCTCGCGGCACGCAGCGGCTGCGTGTCGCTGTCGATCGGCCTGGAGAGCATCAACGAGGACAGCCTCGATTCGATCCGCAAGGGCTTCAATCAGGCGCCGCGCTTCACCCAGGACCTCGCCGCCATCCGCGCCAAGGGCATCCAGGTGATCGGCCTGCTGATGGTCGGCCTCGACGGCGACACGATCGACACCTTCGGCCGCTCGCTGCAGTTCCTGATCGACAACAAGATCTCGTTCCTCAAGCTGTTCACACCCTGCCCGTATCCGGGGACCAAGTACTACGACGACATGGTCGCCGCCGAGCGCGTCGCGGTGCACGACTGGGGCCGCTACGACTACGGCAGCCCGCTCATCCGCCCGGCGCAGATGACCGCCGACCAGATGATGGACGGCTTCAAGACCGTCTACGAGGGCTTCTACTCCGCCCGCGCCATCGCCAGGCGCCTCTTCCCGCCGCCGCCCGGCAACACCCTGGAGACGCTCGCCTACCTGGTCGCCAACCTGAAGGTGAACCGCTACCTGCGCGCCAACCCCGGCGCCTGGGCGACGATCTCGTGAGATCCCGTGGGCTAAAGACCTGACACAGATGAACACGGACCCCGCCGCCAAGCCCCCCCGATAAACACAGAGCCCCACCCCACCTCTTTCCAATTTCTCGCTTTGTATTGGGCGGTGGCAGGCGGAGGGGCTCGGTGGTCATCGGGGGGTCTTGGCGGCGGGGTCGGTGTTCATCTGTGTTGAGTCTTTTTCAGCGTTGAGCTCGTTGAGCGTCCCGCGCACGCGGAACAGGCCGCCCTCGCCGCTCGCCGCGAACCTGCCGCGCGCGGTGGCGGCGCCGAAGCGGGCGTGGTGCGCGGCCAGCTCCTCGCCCAGCGCGGTGTCGTGGCCCAGCAGATCACCGGTGCCGGACATCAGGCGCACGAAGGCGGTGCGCGCCTCCAGCGGCAGATCCGGGTTGAGGATCTTGCGCGCCGTCCAGAAGTACGACTCGGCGTCGGCGTGGTGGTCGTAGAAGAACACCAGGAAGCGCAGGTAGCGCTCGAACGCGGCCCGGTAGCGGCGGTCGTAGTCTCCCAGTGCTGACTCCGGCGCGGCGCCGTCGAGCAGCGCCGCGACGCTGCGCGCCGCGAGGTAGCCGGACAGGCAGGCGAGGTGGACGCCGGTGGAGAACACCGGATCGATGAAGCAGGCGGCGTCGCCGGCGAGCAGATAGCCGGGCCCGTGGAAGCGCGTGCTGCAGTACGAATAGTCGCGGATGACGCGGATCGGCGACACCAGCCGCGCGCCGGCGACGCGCTGGCGAATCGGCGCGCAGGCGTCGACCAGCTGTCGATAGAGCGTCGCCGCGTCGCCCGCCGCCGCGCCGGCGAAACGCTTCGCATCGACCACCGCGCCGACGCTGGTGGTGCCGTCGTGCAGCGGGATGAACCAGAACCAGCCGTCGCCGAAGGCCGCCGAGAGGATGTTGCCAGCGCACGCGCCGTTCAGCGCCTCGGCCCCGTCGAAGTAGCCGAACACCGCCAGGTTCTTGAAGAACGGGTCGAACTGGCGCAGCTGGTCGCGGCGCCCGAGCAGCGCCTGCTGGCCGCTGGCGTCGATCACCCACGGCGCGCTGACGACGACGCTGCGGCCGTCGCCGTCGACGGCGACGACCCGGTTCATCGCCCCGTCGGACTCGACCGTCTCGACACGGTGCGCCTCGCGCACCTCGGCACCGAGCGACGCGGCGTGCGTCAACAGCAGGTGGTCGAACTCCGCGCGCCGGACGTGAAACGCGTGCGGCCGGCCGCCCGGATCGTCACGGAAGTAGAAGCTCCAGGGCTGCGCGTCCGCGCCCCAGATGAACGTGCCCCCCGGCTTGCGGACGAAGCCCGCCGCGTCGATCGCCGGCAGCACGCCGAGCGCCTCCAGGATCGGCAGCGTCGCCGACAGCAGCGACTCGCCGATGTGGTAGCGCGGGAAGCGCTCGCGCTCGAACAGCACGACCCGCCGCCCGACCTGGGCGAGGAAGCCCGCCGTGACGCTGCCGGCCGGACCGCCGCCGATGACGATCGCGTCGGCTGCGGCGCTGGTCACGCGCGCGCCCCCGGCGGCCGCCCCGCCGCCGTCACTGGCCGGCCGCGGGCGTCGGCCACTTGCCCGACGCTTTCAGCAGCCGCTCGCGCTCCTGCGTAAACTGCTCCTCGGTGATCACGCCGCGATCGCGCATGTCCTGCAACGCATCGAGCTGCGCATGCAGCTGGCCGCTCGATTTCATCTGCGGCGGCAACGGCGCCGGCGCGTAGCGCAGGTCGACGCGCGGCGGCAGCTGGTCGACCGGCACCGGCGCCTCGTCGGGTAGGTCCGCCGGGACGGCCGCCGCATTGGCGCCACACTCGAGATGTTCCTTCACCGGCACGAAGTACGTTGGGCACTGGAAGGCGAGATTGATGGCGAAGGAGAACGCCGCGCCGACGATGCGGCCCGGGGCGACGCGGGCATTGAGGATCCCCTCCACCGGCGCGCAGCCGGGACGCTCTATGCGATAGCGCCGATCGCCGATCTGGCTGCAGTGAAAGGTGAGGTCGAGCGGCGTCGTGCCGACGTAGGCGCCGTCGAGATAGACGCGCCCGCCCTCCGGATCCGATTTGAACGACGCCACCTCGTGGCGGTCGGCGCGTGCACCGGACGCCGAGGCCAGCACCGTCGCGCACACCACCGCGGCCACCTGCCATCGCATGCGCGGTGGCTAGCAAAGCCGCGCGCGCATGGTCAACGCGGCATCGTCGCTGACGCCGCGCCTACCTTGACCCTCCGCGGCACCGCGTCTAGAGCCGCTCTTCTCCGCCATGACGCAACACGATCCGGTGGCGATCGGCGCGCGCCTCAGTATCGACGCGGTCGACGCGGTGGCGCGCGGCGCGCGCGTCGGGCTCGACGACGCGGCGCGGGCGCGGCTGCAGCACAGCTACGCCTTCGCGCAGCGGCTCGCCGCGGGCACGACGCCGGTGTACGGCCTCACCACCGGCTGCGGGCCGCTGTCCGGCGCGCGCATCGACGCGGCGCAGCGCGAGGCCTTCCAGCGCAACCTGGTGCGCAGCCACGCCACCTCGCTCGGCGCGCCGCACCCGAGCGCGTGGGTGCGGGCGGCGCTGGCGGTGCGCGCGCAGGTGCTGGCGCAGGGAGTGTCGGGCGTCGACCCGGCCGCCGTCGCGACGCTGCTCGGCATGCTCAACGCCGGCATCCATCCCATCGTGCGCGAGGTCGGCGGCGTCGGCGCCAGCGGCGACCTGGTCGAGCTGGCGCAGATCGCCCTGGCCGCGCTCGGCGAAGGCGTGGTCGAGATGGACGGAACGCGCGTCAGCGCCAGCGCGGCGCTGCGCCGCGCCGGGCTCGCCCCGGTGGTGCCGCGCCTGCGCGAGGGCCTGGCGCTGATGAACGGCACCTCGTTCCACACCGGCGTCGCGGCGCTGCAGGTGGCGCGGGCGCGCCGTCTGGCCGACGCCGCGACGACCGCCGCGGCGATGAGCTTCGAGGCACTCGGCGGTCATTTGGAGGCGCTCGACCCCGCCCTGCACGCGGCGCGCCCGCACCCCGGCGCGGCGGCGGTGGCGGAACGGCTGCGCGCGCGCCTCGCCGGCAGCCGACTGGTGCGCCATGACGAGCCGGCGGCGGTGCGGCAGGACGCCTATACGCTGCGCTGCATCGCGCAGGTCGGCGGCAGTGCGTTCGACGCCATCGCCGGCGTCGCGGCGGTGGTCGAGACCGAGCTGGCGGCGGTGACCGACAACCCGCTGCTGCTCGCCGACGAGCAGCGCGTCGTGCACGGCGGCAACTTCCACGGCCAGCCGGTGGCGATGGCGCTCGACCACCTGAAGCTCGCCGCCGCCGAGCTCGGCCTGATCGCCGAGCGCCGCCTGGCGCGCCTGCTCGATCCGGCGTTGAACGGCGCCCTGCCGCCGTTTCTCATCCGCGGCAGCGCCGGCCTCAGCAGCGGCTTCATGGGGCTGCAGTACTGCGCCAGCGCGATGGTCGCCGACACGGCGGTGCTGGTCGCGCCGGCCAGCGTGCGCTCGGTGCCGACCAACGCCAACAACCAGGACGTCGTGCCGATGGGCATGGTCGCCGCGCGCCAGGCGGCGCGCGTGCTCGACCACCTGGCGCGCGGCGTCGCCATCGAGCTGCTCGCCGCCGCGCAGGCGCTGGAGCTGCGCGGCGCCGCCGCCGCCGCTCCGGCCACCCGCACCGCGCTCGCCGCCGTGCGCGCGCTCAGCCCGCCGCTCGACGACGACCGGCCGCTGGCCGAGGACGTCGAGGCACTGGTGCGGGCGATCGACGACGGCGCGTTCGCGACGGCCTAGAACCACAGCGACGGCTACGCCGCGCGCCGCGGCAACCGCTCGCGCAGGTACACCCCCGCCGACGACACCATCCGTCCGATGAAGCGCGGCTCGCGCACCATCAGGCGCGCCAGGCCCCAGAGCACGTCGGGGCGCGAGTAGAAGGCGCGGTAGCAGCGGTCGAACGCCGCCTCCAGCTCGGCGACGCTCAGGCCGTGCGGCACGAAGACGAAGTTCATCGCGTTCATATGCTCCCAGTCCTCGGTGAATGCGCCCGGCTGGTGGATGGTCGGATACGCCGGCGTGCCGGGGTAGGGCGTGAACTTGGTGATCTGCGCCAGGTCGAGCTCGACGGTGTGCAGGAAGTGCTCGGTCTCGACGAGCGACTCGCGCGTCTCGGTCGGGTGGCCGAGCATCAGGTAGCCCTTGGTGCGAATGCCGGCGGCGCGCGTCAGCCGCAGCGTCTCGCGCATGCGCGGGATGCGCACCTCGCGCTTCA
>JANRJF010000458.1:0-68813 GCA_033764095.1 Deltaproteobacteria bacterium
GCGGCGAGGGCTACGAGAAGGTCGAGATGCAGTTCCTCTCCGACGTCTACGTCACCTGCCAGGTGTGCAACGGCGCGCGCTTCCGCGCCGACGTGCTGGAGGTGGCGTACCAGGGCAAGTCGATCCGCGACGTGCTCGACCTCACCGGCGAGGAGGCGGTGCGCTTCTTCGGCGAGTCGTCGGAGGTGACACAGCGCCTGCAGCCGCTGCTCGACGTCGGGCTCGGCTACCTGCGCCTCGGCCAGCCGCTGACCACGCTGTCGGGCGGCGAGTCGCAGCGCCTCAAGCTCGCTGCCGCGATCGGGCAGAACACCAAGGGCCACACGCTCTTCCTGTTCGACGAGCCGACCATCGGCCTGCACTTCGCCGACGTCGCGACGCTGCTCGGCGCACTGCAGGCGCTGGTCGAGCGCGGCCACTCGGTGGTGGTGATCGAGCACAACATGGAGGTCGCCAAGGCGGCCGACTGGGTGATCGACCTCGGCCCCGACGGCGGCACCGGCGGCGGCCGCGTCGTCGCCGAAGGCACGCCGGAAGACGTTGCGGCAAACGCCGAGTCGCACACCGCCCGCTACCTGCGCGCCGCGCTCGACGGCCCGCTCGCCGTTGCCGAATCCGATTCCCTCCCCCGCGCGAGCGGGGGAGGGTTGGGAGGGGGCCTGATGCGCGTCGTCGGCGCCAGGGAGCACAACCTCAAGGACCTGCACCTCGACCTGCCGCGCGACCAGTTCATCGTCGTCACCGGGCTGTCGGGCTCGGGCAAATCGACGCTCGCCTTCGACATCGTCTACGCCGAGGGCCAGCGCCGCTATCTCGACAGCCTGTCGACCTACGCGCGCCAGTACGTGAAAGTGCTGCCGCGGCCGAACGTCGACCTGCTCGCCGGCGTGCCGGCGACGGTTGCGATCGAGCAGCGCCTCAGCCGCGGCTCGCGCAAGTCGACCGTCGCGACGGTCACCGAGATCTACCACTACCTGCGGCTGCTCTACGCCAAGATCGGCGTGCAGCACTGCACCAGCTGCGGCGATCCGCTCAGCCCGCTGAGCCGCGAGCAGATCGCGGCGCGCATCCGGAAGGAGTTCAAGGGCGGGACGGTGACGCTGCTGGCGCCGGCGGTGCGCGGCCGCAAGGGCATCTACAAGGATCTCTTCACCGCCGCGCGCAAGCTCGGCTTCAAGCAGGCGCGCATCGACGGCAAGCTCACCGCGCTGGAGCCGACGCCGTCGCTGGCGCGTTACAAGGAGCACGACATCGAGATCGTCGTCGGCGCGGTGGAGATCGCGCCGCGCGCCACGCCGGCGGCGCTACCGGAGCTGATCGCCGCCGCGTTGCGGCTCGGCAGCGGCGCGGTGATCGCGGTGGGCGGCGGGGTCGAGCGGCTCTACAGCGAGCGCCTCTACTGCGGGCGCTGCGGCGTCGGCTACGAGGCGCTCGATCCGCGCCTGTTCTCGTTCAACAGCCGGCAGGGCGCCTGCCCGACCTGCGACGGGCTCGGCAGCGAGGCGACCTTCGAGATCGAGAGTCTGATCGGCAACGACGCGCAGCCGCTCGGCGAGGGCGTCATTGCGGCGCTGGCGCCCGGCGGTCTGGCGGCGAAGCGGCTGGTGAAGGAGGTCGCCAAGCGTCACCGCGTGCCGCTCGCCAAGCCGGCCGGCAAGCTCACCGCGCGGCAGAAGCAGGCGTTCTTCCACGGCAACGGCACGCCCGGCCTGCTGCACGGGCTGGAGGAGCTGATCCTCGCAGACGAGGCGGTCGGCGAGGCGTTGAGCGGCCTGCTCGGCGAGCGCCCGTGCCCGACCTGCGACGGGCGGCGCCTCAACCCGCGCGCCCAGGCGGTGCGGGTGCTCGGCCGCACCATCAGCGAGGTCACCGCCGACGCGGTCGCCGATGCGCGCCGCGCGCTGCTCGGCTACCGCTTCGACGCGCGCGACGGTGCCATTGCCGCCAACGTGATGAAGGAGATCCTGCCGCGCCTGCAGTTCCTCGAGGAGGTCGGGCTGCCGTACCTCACGCTCGACCGTCCGGCCGACACGCTCTCCGGCGGCGAGGCGCAACGCATCCGGCTGGCGGCACAGCTCGGCTCCAACCTGCGCGGCGTCTGCTACATCCTCGACGAGCCGACCATCGGCCTGCACCCGCGCGACAACGCGATGCTGATCGACACGCTCAGCGGGCTGAAGGCGAAGGGCAACACGCTGCTGGTGGTCGAGCATGACGAGGCGACCATCGAGGCCGCCGACCTGGTCGTCGACCTCGGGCCCGGCGGCGGCGCGCGCGGCGGCGAGCTGGTGGCGATGGGGACGCCGCAGAGTCTGCCGCAGCAGCCGGCGTCGATCACCGGCCGCTTCCTCGGCCGCAGCCGGCCGCGGCTGGGGCCGCAGCGCGATGTCGCGCGCGTGCCGCGCCTCAGGTTGCGCGGCGCCGTCGAGCACAACCTCAAGTCGGTCGACGTCGAGCTGCCGGTCGGCGCCTGGACCTGCGTCACCGGCGTGTCCGGCTCGGGCAAATCGACCCTGGTGCGCGACGTCCTGTTCGCCGGGTTGCGGCGCGCCCTCGGCCACGCTGGCGGGCGGGTCGGTGCGTTCAAGGCGCTCACCGGGCACGAGGCGATCGAGCGCGTCGTCGAGGTCGACCAGACGCCGATCGGCCGCACGCCGCGCTCGACCCCGGCGTCGTACGTCGGCTTCTGGGACGAGGTGCGCCGCCTGTTCGCGCTCACCCCCGACGCGCGCAGCCGCGGCTACAGCGCCAGCCGCTTCTCGTTCAACGTCAAGGGCGGCCGCTGCGAAGCCTGCATGGGGCAGGGCCGCATCAAGATGGAGATGAGCTTCCTGCCCGACGTGTCGGTCGCCTGCGACGCCTGCAACGGCCTGCGCTTCAACGACGAGACGCTGGCGGTGACCTACAACGGCCGCACCATCGGCGACGTGCTCGCCATGCACGTCGAGGACGCGGCGCAGTTCTTCACCGCGGTGCCGGCCATCGCCCAGCCGCTGCAGCTGCTGGCCGACATCGGCCTCGGCTACCTGACGCTCGGCCAGGGCAGCAACACGCTGTCGGGCGGCGAGGCGCAGCGCATCAAGCTCGCCTACGAGCTCGGCAAGGAATCGCGCGGCGCGACGCTCTACGTGCTCGACGAGCCGACCACGGGGCTGCACTTCGCCGACATCGAGAAGCTGATCGACGTGCTGCACCGCCTGGTCGAGCGCGGCAACACCGTCGTCACGATCGAGCACAACCTCGACATCGTGAAAGAGGCCGACTGGATCATCGACCTCGGCCCCGAGGGCGGCGCCGCCGGCGGCGAGGTGGTCGCCATGGGCCCCCCGGCGGCGATCCTCAAAGCCAAGCGCTCCCACACCGCCAAGTTTCTGCGCGCCTTCCTGAACGGCACCGGCGCCTAGGCGGGAAGATCGTCTCTGCCAACCCCCCCGGGTAGCGGGCCGGCTACCAGGGCGGGGTTGCGGACCGGCGATGGCCAGTTGGCCGTGACGGTTCCCGCGGCACCTCCGCCGTGGCCAGCGGGTTGACTCCGCGGGCAGGCCCGCGAAAGGAGGAGCGCATGCCTCACGACTCGGCGCGCGCCGCGCACGACCTGGAGCGGGAGCGGCTGTGGCCGTGCGTCTGGCAGATGGCCTGTCGGGAGACCGAGCTGGCCGCGCCGGGCGACTTCGTCGTCTACGACATCCTCGACGACTCCATCCTCATCGTGCGCACGGGGCCGGGCGAGAGCGACCTCGTGGCGATGTACAACGTCTGCCAGCATCGCGGTCGCCGGCTGTGCGACGAGCCGCGCGGGCGGATCGGCAAGGCCATCCGCTGCCGCTTCCACGGCTGGCAGTACGATCGGACCGGCGCGCTCACCCACGTCCACTTCGAGGAGGACTGGCAGGGCTGCCCCACCTTCGACAAAGCGGCGCTCGGGCTGCCGCGGGTCGCGCTCGGGCGCTGGGGCGGATGGATCTGGATCCACCAGGACGCGCAGGCCGAGCCGCTGGAGCGGTTCCTCGGCGACGTGCCGCGCTTCCTCGATCCCTTCGCCCCGGCCGACATGCGCCCGTTGTGGTGGAAGACCATCGTCGCGCCCGCCAACTGGAAGGTGCTGGTGGGCGCGTTCATCGAGGCGTACCACAGCGGCGCCACGCATCTGTCGGGCATCAACTATCGCCAGGCGCGCGTCCCGGGTCTGGCGCTCGGCGACCACGCCATGCTGTACGGCGAGCCGGGGCCGTTCACCGAGTACAAGGCCGAGGACGGGCGTTGGGTGACGCCGACCTCACTGCAGGAGAACCTGTGGGCCAACTTCTCGCACCTCGGCCGCACGATCGGCGCGATGACGCTGGAGCCCGGAATGGCGGCCTACGCGCGCCTGCGGGCGCTCCCCGACGACACGCCGGTCGACGTCGTGATGACGAGCCTCTTCGAATTTCACCGCGAGGAAATGGAGAAGCGCGGCATCGCGTGGCCCGAGGGGCTGACGCTGGAAGCGTGGGCGGCCGCGGGGCTCGACTGGCACATCTTCCCGAACAGCATCGTGCTGCCGACCTTCGACGGCGCGCTCTGGTATCGGATGCGGCCGAACGGCGACGACGTCGACAGCAGCCTGGTCGACGTATGGTCACTCGGCCGCTTCCCTGCGGGCGGAGCGCCCGCGGTGCAGCAGGAGATGTTCCACGGCTTCGGCGCCTTCCGCGGGCAGTGCGAGTTCCTCGAGGAAGACTTCGCCAACATCGAGGCCGTGAACCGCGGCATGAAGTCGCGCGGCTTCCGCGGCGCGGTGCTGAACCCGGTGCAGGAGGCCGCGGTGGCGAACTTCCACGCCGTGCTCGATCGGTTCCTCCGCCGCGACTGATCGCCCCGCGGCCCGCACCGTCGCGGCGTGCGCGCCGCGCGCGCAGCGGTGGGCGGGTCAGCTCTGCTCACGGCGCCGCATAGGTACGAAAGGCGAGATCCTCGCCGTTGAGGCGTCGGCCGGCGGCGATGCCGCCGCCGTTGGGCAGCGCCAGCGGACACTCGGGTCTGCCTTCGGTGCGGTTCCAGCTGACGTTCCCCCCGTCCGTCACCACGTCGATGGCATAGATCTGTCCGGGCGTGACGGTGACCGGAGCGGCGAAGCGGAAATGGTACCAGTCTCTGCCGGCGCGGTCGCGCGTGGTGACCGACTGCTCCGCCAGCAGCGCGCCGGTAAGTGCGCCGGCGCGCAGCCGCAGCGTGACCTGCTGCGGGCTGTCGTCCCACTGCAGGCCGAACAGCAGGTCGACCGCGGCTAGAGCGGGCACCGACGGCACGAACAGCTGACCGATCGGAGCGACGACGAGATTGATCGAGCCGGAGTCGTTGCAGGTCCCGGACTGACTGTCGATGGCGCCGACGCCCTCGAAGCGGCACTGCGCGTCGCAGCCATCGCCGGCGGTCGAGTTGCCGTCGTCGCAGGTTTCGCCGCCGGTGGTCTCGCCGTCGCCGCAGAGGTCGGCCTTGAGCTGGACGCGGTCGGCGGCGCCCTCGCAGGGCGCCGTCACCTCGAACAGGTAGCGCGTGCCGGCGGCGACCGGCAGCGAGATTGCGCCGGCCGGCTCCTCGTTGACGCGGCAGGCCAGCTCGCTGGTCGCACCGCACACGCCGCCGAGGATTGCCAGCGCGTACCCCGCCTGCGGCGCGATCAGGCGCGCGTGCAGGACGCCGTCGGTTGGCGCGTCGTACGTGGCCCACACGGTGTGCGGGCTCGCCGCGCAAGCGCACGACAGCGTCGGATCGGTGGCGTCGCGGCTGGAGTTGGCGAGCTGCAGCGTGAGGCCGCCACCGACGGGCGACGAGAGCAGCGGCGGCGCCTTGGCGCACTTGTCGCGGTTGAAGTGCGGCCCGCAGCCCTCAGAGGCGTTGAGCACGGCCAATAACAACTCGTCGATCGTCACCTGCTGGTCCTGATTGGGATCGAACGACGGGCAGGTCGACAGCGACGTGCCGCCCAGCGCGATGCTGACGCCGATGATGAGATCGGTGATCGACACCGCGCCTGAATCGTAACAGGTGCCGACGCAGTCCTGGCCGCGGCTGGCGGTCGGCGCCAGCCAGAACGCGACGCTCGCGACGAGCGATACCCAACGAGGACTGCTACGCATCATTGACCTCCGCGCGAGACAAGGGTTGCGCTCAGCAGCCGGCCCGCGCAACCGCGACGGCGGCGATCAGCTCGTCGATCGTCGCCCGACCCTCGCCGCTGGCGTCGAACCGGCGCCCCTCCGGTGCGCCAGAGCTCGTAGCCGTGCACCCCGTCGGTGGCCGAGAAGTAGACGGTGCCGTTCAAGGGCGAGCGCCGATCGCGTGCCTGATTGGGTAGCCGGCCGAGCTCGGACAGGTGATCCTTCAGCTCGGCGATCTTGATCTGCTTCATGGCCAGATCCAGCCATGTGGCACTCGCCAGCGTAAAGCGAGCTCGACGTGGTGCGCGCCGGCGCATCAACAAGCTCGCCTACGAGCTCGGCAAGGAATCGCGGCGCGACCCTCCACGTGCTTTCGGCCTCTTGCACGATGCAGACCGAGCGTTGCTTTCAATTGTTGCGGATCGGTAGGTTGGACGCAGTGCGGTCGAGCTGGGGTCGCCTGGTGTTCGGATCGCTTCAACTGACAGTTGCCGGGAGGCCCTCGATGCCACATGCGCGCTTCGCGATACTGGTCGCCGCCCTCTTGACCGTCTCCGCATGTGGCGACGGCAGTGACGATGCGACGGAGCCGGGAGAAGTCGTCATCCACGACAACCTGATGGCATTTCTGCAGGCGCCGCCGCCGTCATGGCAGATGAGTCCGCCGCCGCAACCGACGCTCTCGTTTCAGTTCGACTATGACAACCAGTACGTCGTGTCCTCCGGCCAACCATGGCAGGGAGTCAGCGCCGAGGGCGGCACGCCGGGCTCACCGCTGGAGGTGACCGCCAGGGCCGGGCGCCACAAGACCGACCCACCGGCGGAGTGGTTCAACGACCGCTCGGCGCTGTTGCTCGGCTACGCGCTGGAGGACAGCCGGCCGGACGAGCTGTATTTCGCCTTCTCCGGCACCCTGGTGATCAATGGCACATCGTACGTCGTGTACCTCGGTCAGGGCGGCGATCTGTTGGGCGACGACTGGTGGCTGGGCGTGCCCGCTACACAACCAGCGTGGACGCGAACCAGCGAGGGATATCTGCTCACCCCCGATGGCCAGTACATCGTCTGCAAGAAGAACGGCGGCTACCTGGGTGCAAGCAGCAACGCGTTCCAGGTGATCGTCCCGTCGCTGGCAGAAAACTGTGTCGAAGCCTGAGCGGAGTTGATCCGCCGTCGGCGTGCGGATGGCGAGAACCAGCAGTCGGCGACACAGCGGCCATCGCGCGGCAGATCCTCGAAGGTGTTCAGCCCGTCGGAGCGGTGCGCAGCACCGCCGTCTGCCGTGCAGCGCCTACGCGACGCCGGACGGAATCACGCACGACAACGAGCAACAGCGAAAGACGTTCGTGGTGGTGAACCGCGGTGGGCGATGGCTGATCCTGCACCAGCAGTTCACGACCATCGTCGCAGGGTGACGCGTCTGGCTACGCGCGCTCACCCTGGGCACTGCCGCGGCGCAGGTGGCGCGCGAACGCGGCCATCACCAGCCAGTGCAGCGGCGCCTGGGTGGCGACATAGAGCGGCCAGGGCAGGCGTGGCGCGAAGCCGTGCACGGAGCACAGGGCGGCGTCGCCGCCGAGGACGCGGCGGAACTCGAAGCGGCCGACCTCACCGGGCGCGGCGAGCATGCCGCCGGCGATGGCGAAGACGATGCGATCGGCAGCCGTGTGCGCCGGGTCGGGGACGAAGCGCAGCAGCTCGGGGCCCTGCGGCGAGGCGAAGCGAGCACTCCAGCCGCGCACGCAATCGCCCGGCGTGTGGATCAGCGGGGCGAAGCGCGCCCCCAGCCAGCGGCGGTAGTCGTCGGCCAGCTGCCGCATGTCCGGCGCCGCCGGCAGGCGCTGCACCGAGCGCACCATGGGGCGCGCCGCGTCGGTGGCGGTGGTGTAGACGCCCGCCGGCGCCGCGCCGGGGTCGGCCAGCGCCGCGCGCAGTGCCTGCGCGACGCCGGCGCCGGGGACCCCGGCGCGCGCCTGCAGGCGGCGATCGGCGGCGACCATGGCATGCGCCAGACTCTCGATCAGCGGCTCGACCAGGGCGCGCGGCGCGCCGGTCACCAGGCTGACCCAGAGGCGTGACAGGCGCGGCGTCAGCAGCGGCACCGGGATGGTCAGCGCCGAGCGGCCGAGCGCCGCGGCGGTGGCACGCATCAGGGCGCGATAGGTGAGCACCTCGGGTCCACCGATGTCGTAGGTCTGGCCGAACGCCTCGGCGCGTCCCAGCACCCAGTCGAGCAGCGCCACCGTGTCGTCGAGGCCGATCGGCTGCGTCGGCGTGGCGGTCCAGCGCGGACAGATCATCAGCGGCAGGCGCCGCACCATGCGGCGCAGGATCTCGGTCGACGATCCACCGCGGCCGAGGACGATGCCGGCGCGCAGCACGGTCAGCGGCGTGCCGTAGTCGGCCAGCGCGCGCTCGACCTCGGCGCGGCTGCGCAGGTGGCGCGACAACTCCGCCGGCGGCGTGTCGGCCGGCAGCAGACCGCCCAGGTAGACGATCTGCCGCACGCCGTGCACGGCGGCGGCGCGGGCGAAGTTGTCGGCCGCCTGCAGATCGAGATCCTCGAAGCGCCCCTGCACGAGGCGATCCGACGGGCTCATCGAGTGCACCAGGTAGACGGCGTGATCGGCGCCGGCGAGGGCTGCCAGCGCGTCGCGATAGGAGAACAGGTCGGCGCGCCGCCACTCGACGCCGCCGGCCGCCGGGCGCGCCGCGCGCGACAGGGCGATCACCGCGCCGCGCCGCGCCAGGGCCGCGATCAGCGGTCGGCCGACGAAGCCGCTGGCGCCGGCAACGGCGATGGTGAGCTGGTCGGCAGACATCGCCCCAGCATCGCACGGTATGTCGGCCCGACAAGCCGCCAACCGGTGGATGACGCGAATCGTCGCAGGGGGCGACGCAGGGCTCGCCGCGGCTGGCGGCCGGCGTCGGCCACGTGAAGCGCACTCGCCTTGCCGCGCGCGCCGCGCGTCGACTACGAAGGCGGCGTGCACCGCCCGCCATGCGCGGCACCAATGTGTCACATGGGCGGACGCGCGGCGGAGGTGGACCATGCGAGTCGGCATCATCGGTGAGACGTTCCTCGAGCGCATCATCGCGCGCACCAACCTGCTGCCGTCGCCGCTGCTGGAGACCCAGATCGCCTTCAGCATGGCGCGCACGATCATGGCCGGCGTGAAGCTGGGCGTCTTCGAGGCAGTCGGCGGCGGCGCCACGACGCCGGCGCAGGTCGCGGCGGCGTGCACGACCGATCCGACGGCGACGACCAAGCTGATGGACACCCTGGTCGCCTGCCGCTACCTGCGCCATCGTCGCGGGCGCTACCGCCTGACAGCCAAAGCGCGCCGGTGGCTGCTGCGCGACTCGCCACATTCGGTCGCCGACAAGCTGCTGTTCCAGTACGACGAGTGGGACATCGTCGCGAAGTACGAGGAGTACATCACCAGCGGCGCGCCGCTCGACCTGCACAATACGCTCACCGACGCGGCGGCATGGAATCGCTATCAACGCGGCATGCGAGCGACGGCCGCCATCTCCGCCGACGAGGTCGCCGCACGCCTGCCGGTGCCGCCGGGCGCGACGGCGATGCTCGACATCGGTGGGTCGCACTGTTCGCGACCACCGGTGTGGCGCACGGCGCCGCGACCTGCGCCGATCTGCTGGTGCGCATGCCGGAGCGCACCTACCTGTGCACGGCGACCACCGACGACGGCGATTCCCTCTCCGTGCCGCTGACAGCGGTGCGCGCCGTGCGCGGCGGACGGTGAGCCTGCCCTGGAATCCTCGACATTGCGCCCGGGTGATCGGTGGCCGGCGCGGGGCCTCCGCGCGGCTCAGGCGGCGTCGGCGCGCTGCTCGGCGGCGGCGTCCAGCGTGAAGTAGAAGCTGGCGCCGCGGCCGGGCTCGCCGCGCGCCCAGGTGCGGCCGCCGTGGCGCTGGATGATGCGCTGCACGGTGTGGAGGCCGACGCCGGTTCCCTCGAACTCGCTGTCATCGTGCAGGCGCTCGAAGGGGGCGAAGAGCCGCGCGGCCTGCGCCATGTCGAAGCCGGCGCCGTTGTCGCGCAACAGGAAGGCGTGGCCGCCGTCGTCGGCGCGGCGCAGCTCGATGCGCGCCGCCGGCGTATGCCGGGTGTACTTCCAGGCGTTGCTCAGCAGGTTCTCGAGCGCGAGGCGCAGCAGGGCCGGGTCGGCGTCGGCGCGCAGGTCGTCGGCGATGGCGATCTCGACGCGGCGCCCGGGCTCGCGCTCGCGCAGGGCCGCGCACAGCTCGCGCGCCAGCTCGCTCAGGTCGACCGCCGTACGCTGCAGGCCGCCCTGCTTGCTGCGCGCCAGGGCGAGCAGGTCGCGGATCATCTCGTCCATGCGCGTGCCGGCATCGGTGATCATCTGCAGGTAGTCGCGGCCGAGCTCGCCGAGCGCCGCGCCACAGTCCTCCAGCAGCGCCGTGCTGGCCATGCTGATCTGGCTCACCGGCGTGCGCAGGTCGTGCGACACCGAGGCGGAGAAGGCCTCCAACTCGCGGTTGGCGAGCGCCAGCTCCGCGGTGCGCTCCTGCACCGTCGCCTCCAGGCCGCGCAGGATGGCGACGTTCTCCATCGCCACCGAGGTGCTGTCGGCCAGCGCCTGCAGCTTCCACAGTTCGTCGTCGGTCGGCGCGTGGCGCCGCGCCCAATAGCAGCCGATGGCGCCGATCGGCGCCATCTGACGGATCGGCACCATCGCCAGGCTCTGCACGAAGGTCGGCCGATAGGCATCGGCGGGCACGCGCGGATCGGCGTAGATGTCCTCGATCACGACCGCGGACGCATGGCGCATGACCCACCCGCTGACACACGCCTCGAGCGGGAAGCGGCGCCCCTTCCACAGCGGTGCGATGGCGTCCTCGTCGAGGTAGTGGCACTGCTCGCCGTCGCGCAGGACGAAGGTCGCGCCGTCGGCGCCGCCCAGGCGGCGTGCGGCGTGACGGACGATCTCGGCGATGCGCTCGACGCTGCGGGCCAGGGACAGCTCCTGTACGGCGATCAGCAACTCTCGCATGTAGCCCTTTCCGATGCGCCGCCCAGACCGCGACGGCTGTCGTGTCCGACCCAGCAAACGCCATACCCGCGACAGGCCGGGCGTATAGAATTGCACGCCGGCGACCGGGCCGGCGTCAGCAAACGGGCGTTTCGAGCCCTCATGGGCATCGGCGGATCGGCTTGCCCGAGCAGGGTTGTTGGTTGGCCGGCACGCGCGCGTTCTCGCTGCTCGGCGGATTGCGTCGAATCGCGCCGCAAGCCCCGGCGACTGCATGCGTGGCCATGAGGCGTGGCTGGCCGTGTAGCGGTAGCGCGGCGCGCCGTCGCCGTCCGCCACTTTGGGGTCGCAGAGGTGGTGTGCGCCCGTACAGGCGTGTACGCGCTCCTCACCCTGGCGCTGATGTGCTGGTTCTGAGCCCGGCGAGATCCTGATGCGCGACCGCAGCGCCGCGCCGTCGCTCGGCGTCTGGGCCGCCGCCGTGGGGGCGGCGGGCTTCGCCAGCGGCTTTCTGGGACCGATCGCGCTCGTCCCGGGCGCCAATCAGGGCCCGCTGCTCGGCCTGCTCATCACCGGTCCCGGCGCGGTGGCGCTCGGCCTGGCGGCCGGGATCGTCGCGCGGCTGCTGCCGCTGAGCGACGCGCAACGCTGGCGCGCGCTCAGCGCAGTCTGCGGCGCGACGGCGGTGATCATTCTCATCGGCTGCCTGCTCGGCCCGTGGTGACGGGTGCGGGACTCCCATCCTGCTCCCCGCGCGGTGCGGGGGAAGGTTGGGATGGGGGCCCCCGCCGCCCGCTTATTTCTCCAGGAAGGGGAGCAGATCGGTGTGGTGGCCGATCATCTTCCACGCGCCCTGTTCCTTGCGGAATACGTTGGTGGCGCGAATGGAAACCTTGGCGGGCTTGCCGCCGGCGTTGGTGTTCTCGCCCTCCTCGTAGTTGCTGACGACGGCGAGATCGCCCGCGACGACGGTGTGCATCCGCGTCGGGTGCACGGCGCCGCCCAGCTTGCGCGCCGCCTGCGCCTCCCAGACCGCCGACACCTGTTCCCAGCCGACCTGGAAGCCGCCGCCGGGGCCCATGTAGGTCACGTCGGGTTGATGCGACCACACGTCCTTCATCGGCGCCGCGTCGCCGGTGAACATCACGTTCAGGGCCGCGTAGAACCGTCCGGCGGCGTCGCCGACCGCCTTCTCCTCCGAGTCGGCGCGCGCCAGGTTCGCCGCGAGCAGCGCGACCAGGGCGCAGACGCCGATCGACCAGTGCTTGCTCATTCGCTACCTCCGAGTCGGTGGGCGGCCGGCCGCCGCCAGTCCTGACCGCGGCAGCAGGGCAAGTCCCGCGCCACCTGTCGAGCCGGCGATACCCCGGCGGATCCCCCTCGAAGGAGGCGACGGCGCCGTGGCGGATAGGCGCTGTCCGCCCGATTACACGATTCCCCGGGATCGGGAGTCCGGCCGCGTCGCCTCCCAAGTCCCGGAATCAACCGTCGGCGGTTCCCAGCCGTGCGAAAGCCCACGCCGGCCGGCTGCAGACTGGCATCCCCCGCGGCCGGGCACGCGGCCTGCTGAAGCGTGCCGGGTGTCGTCCCCGGCGCAGGCGCCGGCGCGCGAGGAGCGGAAGGAGAACCTATGAGCAGCACGCCAGCGATGCCGGTGCCGTACGATTACCGGGTGGTGCGCCAGTTCTCGATCATGGCCCTGGTCTGGGGCGTGGTCGGCATGCTGGTCGGCGTCGTGCTTGCCGCCCAGCTCACCTGGCCGGATCTCAACCCCGGCATCGCCTGGCTGACCTACTCGCGGCTGCGGCCGCTGCACACCAACGCGGTGATCTTCGCGTTCGGCGGCTCGGCGTTGTTCGCGACCGCGTACTACGTCGTCCAGCGCACCTGCGCGACGGCGCTGTTCCTGCCGCGCCTCGCCGGCTTCACCTTCTGGGGCTGGCAGGCGGTGATCGTCGCCGCGGCGATCACCCTGCCGCTCGGCTACACCACCGCCAAGGAGTACGCCGAGCTCGAGTGGCCGATCGACATCCTGATCGCCGTCGTCTGGGTGGCCTTCGCGGTGGTCTTCTTCGGCACCATCGCCAAGCGGCGGGTGCAGCACATCTACGTCGCCAACTGGTTCTACGGCGCCTTCATCATCACCATCGCGCTGCTGCACATCGTCAACAGCCTCGAGATCCCGGTCGCGCCGCTCAAGTCGTACTCGGTCTTCGCCGGCGCCACCGACGCCATGGTGCAGTGGTGGTACGGCCACAACGCGGTCGGCTTCTTCCTCACCGCCGGCTTCCTCGGGATGATGTACTACTTCATCCCCAAGCAGGCGGAGCGGCCGATCTACTCGTACCGCCTGTCGGTGGTGCACTTCTGGGCGCTGATCGGCATCTACATGTGGGCCGGCCCGCATCATCTGCACTACAGCGCGCTGCCCGACTGGGCGCAGACGCTCGGCATGGTCTTCTCCGTGATCCTCTGGGCGCCGTCGTGGGGTGGGATGATCAACGGCATCATGACGCTCTCCGGCGCCTGGGAGAAGCTGCGCACCGACCCGATCCTGCGCTTCATGATCGTGGCGCTGTCCTTCTACGGCATGTCGACCTTCGAGGGGCCGATGATGTCGATCAAGACCGTCAACGCGCTCAGCCACGACACCGACTGGACCATTGGCCACGTCCACTCCGGCAGTCTCGGCTGGGTGGCGCTGATCACCATGGGCTGCCTCTACACGCTGGTGCCGCGGCTGTACGGCCGCAAGCAGATGTACAGCGTGCCGCTGATCAACACCCACTTCTGGCTCTCGACCATCGGCATCGTTCTCTACATCTCGTCGATGTGGATCGCCGGCCTGATGCAGGGCCTGATGTGGCGCGCGGTCAACGACGACGGCACGCTCACCTACACCTTCATCGAGTCGATCAAGGCCACCTACCCCTACTACGTCGGCCGCCTCGCCGGCGGCACGATCTTCCTGATCGGCATGCTGGTGATGGTCTACAACATGGCTCGCACCATTCGCGCCGGCCGCGCCGTCGTCGAGACGGCCGCGCTGCCGAGCACGACGCCGGTGGTGCACGCCGCCTGAGGCGGCGCGCGGGAGACGCAGCATGGCCGCCACCGAACAACCCCTGGTCGAACGCAACATCGGGATCATGGGGATCCTGATCTTCATCGTCGTCAGCTTCGCGGGACTCGCCGAGATCGTGCCGCTGCTGGCGGGCACCCAGGTGAACCAGCCGATCGAGGGCGTGCAGCCGCTCGAGCCGTTGGCCCTGGAGGGGCGCGACGTCTACATCCGCGACGGCTGCCACGTCTGCCACACGCAGATGATCCGGCCGCTGCGCGCCGAGGTCGAGCGCTACGGCCACTACTCGGTGGCCGGCGAATCGGTCTACGACCATCCCTTCCTGTTCGGCTCCAAGCGCACCGGACCCGACCTGGCGCGGGTCGGCGGCCGCTACTCGGACGAGTGGCACCGCATCCACCTGTTGAATCCGCGCGACCTGGTGCCGGAGTCGAACATGCCGCGCTTTCCGTGGCTGGCGACCAACACGCTCGACAGCGACCTCACCGCCGACAAGATGCGCGCCCTGCGCACGGTCGGCGTCCCCTACACCGACGACCAGATCGCCGGCGCCAAGGCGGCGGTCGATGGCCGCACCGAGATGGACGCGCTCATCGCCTACCTGCAGCAGCTCGGCCTGGCCCTGAAAGGACGGCAGTAGCCATGGGCAGCGGTCTCTTCATCGCCATCGCCGACGCGATCCTGTTCGTCGCCTTCGTCGTCTTCTGCGTGTGGGCCTTCAGCCCGGCGCAGAAGCGCCGTTGGCAGGAGTCCGCCGAGCTGCCCTTCCTCGACGACGACGGAGGCCCGAGCGCACCGGCGGCGCAGGGAGGAGCCCGCCATGAGTGACGTGCTGAGCTGGTGGGTCATCCTGCTCACGCTGTCGAACATCTTCGCCTGCTTCGGCCTGCTGCTGTGGGCGCGCAGCAAGCGCGTCGCCGGCGCCGCGCACGAGACGCTCGGTCACGCGTACGACGGCATCCAGGAGCTCGACACGCCGCTGCCGCGCTGGTGGCTGTGGATCTTCATCGGCACCATCGTCTTCTCACTCGTCTACCTGGCGCTGTACCCGGGCCTGGGCAACTTCCCCGGCGTGCTCGGCTGGACCTCGTCCGGCCAGCTGCATCAGGAGATGGCGCGCGCCGACGCCGAGTACGGCCCGCTCTACGCCGCCTACGCCGCCAAGCCGATCCCCGAGCTGGTCCACGATGCCAAGGCGCTGCAGATGGGCCAGCGCCTGTTCGCCAACAACTGCGCGCAGTGCCACGGCTCCGACGCGCGCGGCGGCGTCGGCTTCCCCAACCTCACCGACAACGACTGGATCTGGGGCGGCGACCCCGACACCATCAAGACGACGATCCTCGCCGGCCGCAACGGCGTCATGCCGCCGTTCGCCCCCGCCATCGGCGGCGACGAAGGCATCCCGCTGGTCGTCGCCTACGTGCAGAGCCTGAGCGGCATGCAGGTGGACGCCGACAAGGCGGCCGCCGGCAAGGTCAAGTTCAACACCATCTGCATGGCCTGCCACGGTCTGGACGGGAAGGGGAACCAGACGCTGGGCGCGCCCAACCTCACCGACGACGTCTGGCTCTTCGGCAACGACGAGGCGAGCATCGCCGAGGGCCTGCGCAAGGGCCGCAACAGCAAGATGCCGGCGCACGCCGACATTCTCGGCGAGCAGAAGGCGCACGTCGTCGCCGCCTACGTCTACAGCCTGTCGCACCGGTGAGGACGACGCCCGCGTCGAGGCAACGCCATGACTCCATCCACCGCTCAGCGCGCCGGCAACCGCGACAGCGCGCCGCCGGTCAGCGAGGTGTCGCTCTACGCCAAGCGCCAGCACATCTACCAACAGGAGGTGCAGGGGCCGTGGCAGCGGCGGCGCGCGCTGGCGCTCTTCCTCCTCGCCGGCGTGTTCTTCGCCGCGCCGTGGCTGACCTGGTCCGGACGGCAGGCGATCTGGTTCGATCTACCCAACCGCAAGTTCTATCTCTTCGCCCTCACCTTCTGGCCGCAGGACTTCATCTTCCTGTCCTGGATGCTGATGATCGCGGCCTTCAGCCTCTTCTTCTTCACCGCCCTCGCCGGCCGTCTGTGGTGCGGCTACGCCTGCCCGCAGACGGTGTGGACCAAGTTCTTCATGTGGATCGAGTGGCTGGTCGAGGGCGACCGCAATGACCGCATCCGCCTCGACCGCAACCGCTGGAGCGCCGCCAAGCTGGCGCGCAAGGCCGGCAAGCACGGCGCCTGGCTGCTGCTGGCGCTGGCCGTGTCGCTCACCTTCCTCGGCTACTTCACGCCCATCCGCGCGCTGCTGCCGCGCTTCGCCAACGCCGGTCTCGGCGGCTGGGAGACCTTCTTCGCCGCCTTCTTCACCGCCGCGCTCTACCTCGACGCCGGCTGGATGCGCGAGCAGATCTGCAAATACGCCTGCCCCTACGCCCGCTTCCAGGGCGCCATGTTCGACACCAACACGCTGACCATCTTCTACGACGGCGGCCGCGGCGAGCCGCGCGGACACCGCGCCCGCGCGGCGGACCGCGGCGCCGGCGGTCTCGGCGACTGCATCGACTGCGGCCTCTGCGTGCGCGTCTGTCCGACCGGCATCGATATCCGCAACGGCACCCAGTACGAGTGCATCGGCTGCGCCGCCTGCATCGACGCCTGCGACGGCGTCATGGACGAGATGGGCTACGCCAAGGGGCTGGTGCGCTACGCCAGCGAAACCAGCCTGCGCACCGGCCACCTGCGCATCCTGCGGCCGCGCGTCGTCGCCTACGGCGTGATCCTGGCGCTGATCACCAGCACCTTCGCCTACGCGCTGAGCCAGCGGGTGCCGCTGCGGGTGGACGTCCTGCACGACCGCGCCCGCCTCTACCGCATGACCCACGACGGGCTGGTCGAGAACACCTACACGCTGAAGATCATGAATCTCGATCAGCAGCCGCACGCCTACGCGATCGCCGCCGGCGGCCTCGAGCACCTGACGCTGGTCGCGCCCGGCGACATCCGCGTCGCGCCGGGCGAGATTGCCGACGTGCCGGTGCGCCTGCAGGCGCCGCCCGATCGGCGGGCGGAGCAGTCGCGCGACGTCCACTTCCGCATCAGCGCCCTCGACGCACCGGCGCTCGCCGTGCGCGAGACCAGTCGCTTCATCGCGCCCGCCCCGCCGCGCGAGGCGCACGAGGCGCACGAGGGGCACGAGGCGCACCCGGAGCACGAGTAGGAGCCGCGCATGCCTTGCGTCATCGCCCTGCCGTCGGCGGCGCCCCCGCCGCCCTGGTACCGCCAGTTCTGGCCCTGGTTCCTGATCGCGGTGCCGGGGCTCAGCGTCGTCGCCAGCCTCGCCATGCTGGTGATCGCCGTGCGCCACGCCGACTCGCTGGTGCGCGACGACTACTACGCCGCCGGCCTGGCGATCGATCGCGACTTCGCCCTCGAGCGGGTTGCCGCCCAGCGCCACCTGGTCGCCACGCTGCACGACGACGACCACCGCCCCGAGCTGGCGCTCGAGCTGCGCGGCGAGGGCGTCGACCCGCACAGCGAGCTGACGCTCCTCCTCTCGCACCCGACCGACGCCGCGCGCGATCAGACCCTGCGCCTGCGCGCCGGGGCGGACGGCATCTTCCGCGCCGCGCTCGCCGCGCCGCTGCGCGGTCCGTGGAACGCCGCCCTCGCTCCCGCCGGTGGCGGCTGGCGTCTCGCCGCGCGCATCGACTTCGACGCGCCCACCCCGCCGCAGCTCCCGGGCAGCGCCGCTGGCGCGCCGCGGCAGCCGGTTCCATGACAGCGGCCGCACCCTGCGAGGTCTGCTTCCACTGCGGCCTGCCCATCCCGCCCGGACTCGACTGCTCCGCCGTCGTCGACGGCGCGGCGCGCGCGATGTGCTGCCCGGGCTGTGCCGCGGTCGCCGAGCTGATCGTCGCCAGCGGCCTCGCCGACTACTACCGCTATCGCCAGTCCCCCGGCGGTACCCCCGAGGCGTCCGCCGCGGCCGTGCGCGAGTTGCTGCGCTACGACCAGCCGGCGCTGCAGCGCGGCGTGGTCAGCGACGACGGCGACGGCGTCCGCCGCGTCACCCTCGCCCTGCGCGGCCTGCGCTGCGCGGCCTGCGCCTGGCTGATCGAACGCCACCTGCAGCGCCAGCCCGGCGTGCTGGAGATGCGCGTCAACCTCGCCAGCGAGCGCGCCGAGCTGCGCTGGCGCGAAGGCGACACCCGCCTCAGCACGCTGCTCGCCGAGATCGATCGCCTGGGCTACGACGCCCAGCCCTATCGCCCCGACGCCCAGGAGGCGGCGCGGCGCGAGGCGTACCGCGCCGCCCTGCGCCGCCTGGCGCTCGCCGGGCTCGGCGCCATGCAGGTGATGATGTTCGCCGTCGGCCTCTACGCCGGCGCCTGGCAGGACATCGCCCCGGTCTACCGCGACTACCTGCGCCTGGTCAGCGCGCTGGTGACGGCGCCGATCGTCGCCTACGCGGCACGCCCGTTCTTCAGCGCCGCGTGGCGCGACCTGCGCAACCGCCGCGTCGGCATGGATGTGCCGGTGGCGCTCGCCATCGTCGTCGCCTTCCTCGCCAGCCTGGTGGCGACGGGGCTGCGCCGCGGCGAGGTCTACTTCGACTCGGTGTGCATGTTCGTCTTCCTGCTCTCGCTGGCGCGCTTCCTCGAAATGCGCGCCCGCCACCGTGCCCAGGCGGCCGTCGAGGGTGCCCTGCGGCGACCGCCGGCGCACGCCACGCTGATGCGCGACGGCGGCAGCGAGGTGGTGGCGGCGGCCGAGTTGCAGCCCGGCGACCGCGTCCTGGTGCGGCCGGGGGAGACGCTGCCCGCCGATGGCGTGGTGGCGAGCGGCCAGGGCTGGGTCAACGAGGCGATGCTCACCGGCGAGCAGTGGCCGCGCGCCCGCCGGCCCGGCGATCGCGTCATCGGCGGCACCCAGAACGGCGAGAGCCCGCTCGAGGTGCTCGTCGAGCGCGCCGGGGCCGACGGCATCCTCGCCGGCATCCAGCGCCTGGTGGATCGCGCCGGCGCCGAGAAGCCGCCGGTGGCGCGGCTCGCCGATCGCGTCGCCCGCGTCTTCGTCCCCGGCGTGCTGCTGCTGGCGCTGGTCGTCGCCGCCGCCTGGTGGCCGTTCGGTGCCGAGCGCGCCCTGTGGGTGACGCTCGCGGTGCTGGTGGTCAGCTGCCCGTGCGCACTGTCGCTGGCGACGCCGGCGGCACTCACCGCCGCCACCGGCGGGCTGCTCGGCCGCGGTCTGCTGATCACCCGCCCGCACGTGCTCGAGGGCCTCCACGCCGTCACCCACGTCGTCTTCGACAAGACCGGCACGCTCACCGAGGGCCGCTTCCGCCTGACGCGGACGGTGCCGCTGGCGGGGCGCGACGCCGGCGCGGCGTTGGCCGCGGCGCGGGCGCTGGAGAGCCGCTCCGGGCACCCGATCGCGCGCGCCTTCGCCGGCGCGGCCGCGCCCGCGGTCGCCGACGCGGTCGCCGTCGCCGGCCTCGGCGTCGAGGGCGTCATCGGCGGCACCCGCTACCGCATCGGCAATCCCGACTGGGTGTTGGAGCTCGCCGGCGCGGCCGGCGCCACGCCGCCGGAGGCGGACGCGATGTGGATCCTGCTCGGCGATGCGGGCGGCGCCGTCGCCTGGTTCGCGCTCGAGGATACGACGCGCCGCGAGGCGCCGCGCGCCGTGCGCGCGCTGCGCCAGCGCGGCGTCGTCGTGCAGCTGCTGAGCGGTGATCCCTCGCCGGCGGTGACGCGCCTGGCCGAGCGGCTCGGCATCGACGTCGCCGTGCGCGGCGCGTCGCCGGAGGACAAGCTGCGCCACG
This sequence comes from Deltaproteobacteria bacterium, assembly GCA_033764095.1. Classification (GTDB taxonomy): domain Bacteria; phylum Desulfobacterota; class Binatia; order HRBIN30; family CADEER01; genus JBDTMT01. Next base: position 20,053 of record JANRJF010000458.1, read on the forward strand.
TGCGCGCCCTGCAGGCGCGTGGGGCGGTGGTGCTGATGGTCGGCGACGGCGTCAACGACGCCCCGGTGCTCGGCGCCGCGCAGGTCTCGGTGGCGATGGGCGGCGGGACCGACCTGGCGATGAGCCGCGCCGACGCCGTGCTGCTGCGCGAGGACCTGGCGGTGCTGCCGGACGCGTTGGCGCTCGCCCACCGCACCCGGCGTATCCTGCACCAGAACCTCGGCTGGGCGGTCGCATACAATGCCGTCGCGCTGCCGCTCGCCGCGCTCGGTTGGGTGACGCCGCTGTGGGCGGCGCTCGGCATGTCGGCCAGCTCCCTGGTGGTGGTGCTCAACGCCCTCCGCCTCGGCACGCCGCCGTCGCCCGCCGCGCCGGTGCCGGCGCGGCCGGCGATCGCGCGCCGCCTGGAGCAGCCGGCATGAACATCATCTTCGTCCTCATCCCGCTGGCGCTGCTGCTGCTCGTGGTGGCGATCGCCGCCTTCTTCTGGGCGGTGCAGCACGAGCAGTTCGACGACCTCGACTCGCCGGCGACGCGCATCCTGTTCGACGACGACGAGCCCGGCGGGGAGGAGAGGCGGTGACGCCGCCGCTCGACGCCGTCAGCCTGCTCGGCGGCCTCGGCCTCGGCGCGCTGGGCAGCGCCCACTGCGTCGCCATGTGCGGCGGCATCGCAGGTGCGCTCGCCCTGGCGCCGGGGGCCACCGGCGCCGCCGCGGCGGTCGCTCGCCAGACCGCCTACAACGTCGGACGGATCACCAGCTACGCCGTCGCCGGCGCGCTCGCCGGCGCCCTCGGCGTCGCCCTCGCCGGGCTCTTCGGCGGCACCGGCATCGCCCTGCTGCGCGCGCTCGCCGCGCTGTTGCTGCTGGCGCTCGGCCTCTATCTCTCCGGCTGGTGGTCCGGCCTCGTCCGCCTCGAGCGCTTGGGCGCGCGCCTCTGGCGGCGTATCGCGCCGCTCGCCGCGCGCCTGCGGCCAGGCCGTTCCATCGGCGGCGCCCTGGCGCTCGGTATGCTGTGGGGCTGGCTGCCGTGCGGGCTCGTCTACAGTGCCCTGGCGCTGGCGGCGACCGCCGGTGACTGGCGCCACGGCGCGCTGCTGATGGCCGGTTTCGGCCTCGGCACCCTGCCGGCGATGCTCGCCACCGGTCTCGTCGCCGGTCGTGTCGGCGGCCTCGCACGCCGCGCCGCCCCGCGTCGCGTCGCCGGGATCCTGCTGATCGGCTTCGGCCTGTGGACGTTTGCCGCCAGCGGCGCCGTCGCCCATCTCCGCGGCGCCGCGCCGGCCCCCTGCCACGACCACGGCGCGCCCTGAGCGCCGCGCGGCCGGGACACACCACCGCCGCGGCGCCTTTGCCGTTCGCGGGTCCGCGGTGACGGTCACCGGCGACGGACGGATCGGCGCATGCCCTGGCGTCCGCGCCGGTCAATCGTCGCGTGACTCGTCGGCACGCGTCGGCGTGCGCGTCGCGCGCGGCGTCGGTGTGCGAGTCGGCGCGGCGGTCGGCGTGCGGGTCAGCGTCGGCCGCCGCGTCGGCGTCGGCGTGCGCGTCGCGGTTGGCCGCCGCGTCGGCGTGCGGGTCGGCAGGCGCGTCGAGGTGGCGGTGGCGCGCCGCGTTGCCGTCGGCGTCACCCGCGCCGTGACCGTCGGCGTGCGTGAGCGCAGCGTCGCGGTAGGCGTGCCCGGTCGCGCGCTGGCCGTCGGCGTCGCCCGCGTCGGCGTCCTGGTGACCGCGAGGGTCGGGGTGGGGCTGGCTGATGGCGTCGCGCTCGCCGCGCGCGGCGTGCCGCCGATCGTCAGCGACACGACGCCGAGGTTGGAGTTGGTCGAGCCGTCCCAGGCCGCGTAGGTGAAGGCGTCGGCGCCGCTGAAGCCGGCGTCGGGCAGGAAGGTGGCGACACCGTTGGCGAGCCCCACCGTGCCATGCGCCGGTTGCGAGACGATGCGCAGCGTCAGCCCATTCAGGTCGGCATCGGTGGCGCTGAGCGCGATCGGCAGCGGGACATCGACCGCCGTCGTGCGACTCAGGTTGACCACCACCGGGGCGCGATTCGGGTTGCGCTCCTCGCTGTTGGGACCAGCGTGACACAGGAAGCACCCGACCTGGAATCCGCGCCAGAGGACCTTCGATCCCAATTCGCTCTGCAGCACGCGATCGGCCTGCGCGCGCGACAGCTCGGTGCCGCGGTAGTCGCTGCCGTGACAGTCGCGGCAGCGCCCGGCGCCGCGCTGCTCGACCGCGTCCGGATGACGCTGCACCCAGGCGTTGCCGATCGGATGCATGCCGTGCGGTCCGCCGTCGATGGTGGTCACGCCACCCGGGTGGCAGCTGACGCACTCCACCAGCATGCCGGGATGCCCCTGCAACTGGATGCTCTGGAGGTTGTCGTTGCGGTGCGAGGCCGGAAACTCGGCGTGCGTCGAGCCGTGGCAGGCTTCGCATTTGAGACCGCCGTGTCCGGTGGAGAAGCGATACAGCGACAGTCCGGCGGCCGGCGCATCGGGTGTGGTGGCGAAGGTGTCGTTCACCGCCCGACGGCGCGCGCCGGAGGCGTCGAACACCGAGGTGAAGCGGATGGCACCGTTGTTCTGCACCGCGGTGCCCGTGTGGCAGTTCTGGCAGGTTGGCTCGTCGAGCCAGCCGACGCGGGTCGCCGCGCCGACATCGCGCATGGTGCCATGGCAGCTCTGGCACTGCATGGCCAGGGTGCCGTCCGCCGCCACCGCCGAGCCCATGGCGCCGCGCAGGCAGCGCGTGACCGACCCCGGATGGCAGCGGTAGCAGGCCGCGCGGCCCTGATCGATGTCGTCGAGCAACGCATGGCGCGTGTGCACCGCCGCGGTCAGCGGCGTGATGCCCGTCTGGCCGCTGCCGGGCAGCGCCTCGGAGGCATGGCAGGTGGCGCACAGCACCGCCCGACCCGCCAGCGCGCTCGGCAGCAGCCCGCGCGCATCGTAGCCGCCGGCGGCCAGTGCCGCCGCGTACGCTACCTGGTCGCGGTGGCGGTCGTCGTGCAGCTGCAGCACGTTGCGGCGGAAGTCGCGTTCGGGGTCCATCTCGAACGCCCAGCCGCTGGGCGGTTGCGCCGCCGGCAGGCCGCCCGATCCGTGGCAGCCCTTGCAGCTCAGCTCATCGGAGACCGGTAGCACGATATCGGTCCGCGCCAGCTCGACGCCGTTGCGGTCGCGCGCCACCAGACGCATTAGCGGGTAGTAGTTCTTGCGGCCGGCGTCGTCGTAGGGCGTGATCGGAATGCCCTCGCCGATGAACCACTGCGCGGCCGCGTCCCAGCGCATCGCCTGCGGCGTGTTGGCAGCGCCCGGCATGGCAAACCCCGCGAGGCCGCCGTCGCTCGGGAACATCGCGCCGAACAGCGCCGGCGCGTGCTGCCAGAAGTTGGACTTGCCGACGGAGGTGGTGTTGATCGAGCCGTCCGGATCGGCGACCGCCTGATAGGTGACGGTGATGCCGGCCGCCGCCGGGTCGGTGACCAGCCGGCCCTGCGCATCGGTGAGCTGTGCGTGGATGGTGTTGAAGGGCGGCAGGATGGCGAACAGAGAGAAGTCGGCGTCCATGCAGTGCATGCCGAGGTTGTTCCAGCCGACCAACGTCCACGCCGCAGCCCACGCCGGTGCCGCAACCAGTAACACCAGCGCCACGGTGCAGATGCCTTGCCATCGCACCGCTTCGCCTCGATCCGATCCCTGCGACATCGCGCCCTCCGCAATTTCCGCGTCGCCGTTCGGTGCAGATCGAAGGCCGTACGGCGTGACGCTCAGCGAGATGCGCGACGGGTCTGCAAATGCTGCCGCAGCGTGGGTGAATTCGCGCGCGCTGCGCGTTTTCCCATGTCGCACAACGGCGCGCCGCACATTCGTCGCAGCGATCGGAATCGCGTCGACCAACCGTCGCACGTTCCGCCACACGTGCATCGTTCTCGCCGGGGTGCCGTCGCAGTGCTGGGAATGCGGCCAGCCGTGCCGCGCGCCGGGGTTGGGTGCCGCCACGCCGCCGCCCTCGACCACACTCCGCCCGACGTGGCGATTGGTGCGGCGGCCGCGGCCGCGGTATGCGAGCGGCCCTGCCGGCCGGCGCGGCCGATTCGGGCTGCGGCGGCGATGCGGTTCGGCGGCGCGCCGAGGAGTCGGGTCATGATGACGACGCGTACGAAGATCGCTCTCGCCCGCATCGTCCACCGCGTCATTGCGCGCGGCCGGCGCCTGGCTGGTCGGGGCAGCTCGACGGTCGCGGCGCGCGGCGGCATTCGCTACCACCTCGACCTCGACGAGGGGATCGACTTCTCGCTCTATCTGCTCGGCGCCTTCGAGCCGCGCACACGCCGCGCGCTGCGGCGGCTGGTCAGGCGCGGCGACGTGGTGTTCGACATCGGCGCGAACATCGGCGCCCACACGCTCGACCTGGCGCGGGCGGTCGGCAGCGCCGGCCACGTCTACGCGTTCGAGCCGGCCGACCTCGCCTTCGCCAAGCTGCAGCGCAACCTGGCGCTGAACCCGCCGCTGGCCGCGCGCACCTCGGCCAGCCGCATGTTCCTCGCCGCGGTGTCGAGCGGCGCGCGCGCGCCGGACACCTATGCGAGCTGGCCGCTCGTCGCATGCACCGCAGTGCACCCGACGTTGCGCGGCCAACTGGCGTCCACCGCCGGGGCGGCGATCGCGTCGCTCGACGACTTCGTCAGCCGCCAGCGCGTCGCCCGACTCGACCTGATCAAGATCGACGTCGACGGCCACGAGCTGCCGGTGCTGCAGGGTGCCGCGGCGACGCTGCGCCGCTTCCGACCGACGCTGGTCATGGAGCTGGCGCCCTACCTGCACGCCGAGGCGCGGCATCGATTCGCCGACTTCATCGCGCTGCTGCGTCGCGCCGACTACTCGCTCCGCCCGCTCGGCGGGGGGCGGCCGCTGCCGCTCGACGCGGCCCGCCTCGCCCGCGCCATTCCCGACGGCGCCAGCCGCAACGTCATCGCGCGCGCCGGGGGTGGATGAAGCGCGAAAGCGCGCGTCACCCGCGCCGCCCCGGCAGGCGTCCATACGCGCGGCGCGGGAGGCATGGCGCCGGGCGCGCCATGCCTCCCGTTGTTCAGGCGAAGCGACGTGCGCGTGTCAACTCGCGCTCGGCGCCGCCACCGCGGTGATCGGCTCCTCGGCCGCCGCTGCGGTCGGCTCGTACGACCAGCCGAACTTGAGGCCGGCGATGAACCAGGCGAAGGCGGCGACGCCGATCAGGAAGGTGCTGTCGCCGACCAGGCGCATCCAGCGCAGCGTCACCAGCAGTGGCGTCTGCATGAACTCGGCGCTGCGCGCGAACCACAGGCCGTGCTCGATGCTGGCGCCGGCCTGCAGCAGTCCGATCGGCAGCAGGCTGAGCGCGACCATCAGGCCGAGGCCGACGTTCATCCCCCAGAAGGCGACGCGCAGCCAGCCCTCGCGCCAGGCGCCGAGCGGGGAGAGGCGGCGCAGCACCAGCAGAATGAGGCCGAGCGACAGCAGACCGTAGACCCCGAACAGCGCGGTGTGCGCGTGCACCGGCGTCGTGTTGAGCCCCTGCATGTAATACAGCGCCACCGGCGGATTGATCAGAAAACCGAAGACGCCGGCGCCGATCAGGTTCCAGAACGCGACGCCGAGGAAGAAGCGGATCGGCCACCGATAGCGTTCCATCCACGGCGCCCGCCGCCCGGCGTGCACGGTATCGAACGCCTCGAAGCCGATCAGCGCCAGCGGCACCACCTCGAGCGCGCTGAAGCTGGCGCCCACCGCCATCACCGACACCGGCGTGCCGCTGAAGTACAGGTGATGGAAGGTGCCGGGGATGCCGCCGAGCAGGAAGATGGCGGTCGAGAAGAGCGCCGCACTGGTCGCACTGGCCGGCCGCACCAGGCCGAGGCGGGCGAAGAGGAACGCCATCGCGGCGGTGGCGAAGACCTCCATGAACCCTTCGACCCAGAGGTGGACCACCCACCAGCGCCAGTACTCCATCACCGACAGGTGGGTGCGCGCGCCGTAGAAGAAGCCGGCGGCGTAGAAGAGGCCGATCGCGCCGGCGGAGCCGGCGAACAGGGTCACCAGCGGGCGCATCTGGTCGCGCCGGCGCAACGCCGGCCAGAAGCCGCGCAAGGTCAGCACCAGCCACAGCACCAGGCCGACGAACAACGCGATCTGCCAGGCGCGCCCGAGGTCGACGTACTCGTACCCCTGATGCCCGAACCAGAAGCTCCAGCCGAGGCCGAGTCGGTTCTGCACCGACAGCCATTCGCCGCCGAGCGAGCCGGCGACCACCGCCACCAGCGCCGCGAACAGCACGTTCACACCGAGCTTCTGGAAGCGCGGCTCCTGCCCGCCGACCGCCGGAGCCAGGAACAGTCCGGCCGCGAGGAAGGCGGTGGCGATCCAGAACACGGCGAGCTGCAGATGCCAGGTGCGACTGACCGCGTACGGCAGCCACGTCGCGAGCGGCAGGCCGAAGAAGGCGTCGCCCTCCACCGTGTAGTGCGCGGTGAGCGCACCGAGCAGCACCTGGACGACGAACATGGCGACGACGACGTAGGCGAACTTGCCGACGGCGCGCATCGACGGCGTCAGCGCGATGCCGTCGAGCGGATCGCGCGCCGGCGGCTCGGGTGCCTCCTCGACGCGGTCGCGCGCCACCTTGTACCAGACCAGGGCGCCGATGCCGGCGATCAGCAGCACGATGCTGATCATCGACCAGATGAGGTTGGCGGCGGTCGGCTGATTGCCGACCAGCGGCTCGTGCGGCCAGTTGTTGGTGTACGTGACGGTGCTGTCCGGGCGCTCGGTGGTGCACGCCCAGGCGGTCCAGAAGAAGAAGCGGGTCAGCGCGGCGCGATCGCTGGGCTCCGGGACCGCGTCGTCCTGCAGGGCATAGGCGCGGCGCAAGCCGTCGAGCGACGCATCGCCGGCGAATAGCGCCGCATAGTGGGCGGCGGTCGCGGCGATCGCCGTGCCGCGCGCCTCGGAGATGGTCACCGTCTGGCTGGCGGCATCGTAGGTGTTGGTGCGCAGCTCGCGGCGTACGCGCGCCTCGACCGCGGCGCGCTGCTCGGGCGGCAACGCCGCCGCATCGACCCCGTACGCCTCGCGCGCGTACAGAGCGTTCAGCGCCGTCGCCTCGCGGTGCAGCCAGTCCGCCGACCAGTCCGGTGCCTGATACGCGCCGTGTCCCCAGATCGACCCGACCTGCTGGCCGCCGAGGCGCTGCCACACCTCCTGCCCATCCAGGATGGAGTCGTGCGTCGCGATCTCGACCCCGCTCGCGGTCACCACGCGGGCCGGAATCGGCGGCGCCTGGCGGTACACCTCGCGACCGAAGAAGCCCAGCACGCCGAAGCAGCCGAGCACGACCGCACCCAGCCCCAACCACAATCTCGTCGTCTCTTTCATCTCACGCTCCGTTCCGCTGCCCGCCCGCTCAGCCGTTCAGCACCGCCGGGAAGAGGACGTTGTTCTCCAGGTGGACGTGCCGCATCAGGTCGAGCTCCAACTCGCGCAGGCCGTCGTACAGCGCCCGCCAGGTTCCGCAGGCATCGCTCGGTGCGACCAGATCCGCGGTCAGCGCCCGCGTGCGCCGCAGGTTCTCCGCATGATCCTCGTGCTCGGCCATCATCATCGTGATCGGCATGTGCGCGCGGGGGCCAAAGCCGGCGCGGATCATCGGGAAGAGGATCTGCTCCTCCTTCGCCATGTGCTCGCAGAGGCCGTCGCGCATGTCGGCGACGTGCAGCGCCAGCCCGACCGGGCAGGACGGTTTGTCGCGGTGCACGCGCTCGACCTTGCCGGCCATCTGCACCAGGCGAGTCAGCTCTTCGCGCAGCGGCTCGTGGAAGCGGGCGATGATGAAGTCCACCAGCGCCACCGGCGCCAATGACTCGGGCCGCACATCCATCTCCGCCGGCCGCGACTCGATCTCGGCCAACAAGACCTGCGGGTCGATGCCACGCTCGGCACAGGCCTCCTCCAGCGACCGGCGACCGCCACAACAGAAGTCCAACCGGTGGCGCTGCAGCACCCGCGCCGCGGCCGGTCCGGCCGCCGCCAACTCAGCCAATGTGGTTCTGGTCATTTCCATGGAACGCTCCCTTCGTTCGGCGTGCTGCCCACGGCTCAACGCAAGCCACGAACCACTCGCCATCGGGACCGCACGCGTCCGTTTCCCACCCTCTGGTGCGATTTGCACAACAGGACCTCGTTGTGAGACACACAACGCCGTTGTAGGAATCGCAGCGTGCAATCGCTGCAGGTACTGGCCGAGATCGCGCTCGATCTCACCAAGGCGTTGAGCGCGTCGGATCGTTACCAGCGCTTGTTGCGCGCCTGGCATCGGGCGGTGCCCTTCGATGCGGCGGCGCTGTTGCGGCTGGAGGACGGGGCGTTGCGGCCGTTGGCAGCCGAGGGGCTCAAAGGGGAGGCGCTGGCGCGCCGCTACGTGCTGCGTGAGCACCCGCGCCTGCAGATCATCTGTGCATCGACCGAGCCGGTGCGGTTTCCGGCCGACACCGGCCTGCCGGACCCTTTCGACGGGCTGCTGGTCAACGACGGCGATGCGCTCGGGCATGTGCATGCGTGCCTGGGCTGTCCGTTGCGGGTCGACGACGTGCTGGTCGGGGCGTTGACCGCCGACGCGCTGGCGCCCGACGCCTTTGCCGGCGTCGACGGCAAGTTTCTCGCCGCGGTGGCGGCGTTGGCGGGCGCGGCGCTGCACACCACGCGGCTCATCGAGACGCTCGAGCACACGGCGGCGCAGCAGGGCCTGATCGCGCGCGACCTGATGCGCGACCTCGAGTTGCGGCAGGGCAGTCAGCTGATCGGCGTGAGTCCGGCGATGCAGCGGTTGCGCAGCGAGATCGAGCTGGTGGCGCGCTCCGACTTCACCGTCCTGATCACCGGCGAGAGCGGCGTCGGCAAGGAGCTGGTGGCGCGCGCGCTGCATGCCGCCTCGGCGCGGCGCGAGGCGGCGTTGATCTACGTCAACTGCGCCGCGTTGCCCGAGACGCTGGCGGAGAGCGAGCTGTTCGGCCACGTGCGCGGCGCCTTCACCGGCGCGATCGCCGATCGCGCCGGCAAGTTCGAGGTCGCCGACGGCGGCACCCTGCTGCTCGACGAGATCGGCGAGCTGCCGCTCACCATCCAGCCCAAGCTGCTGCGCGCCCTGCAGCAGGGCGAGATCCAGCGGGTCGGCAGCGACGCGGCGCGCCGCGTCGACGTGCGCCTGCTCGCCGCCACCAACCGCGATCTCGACGCCGAGGTGCGCGCCGGCCGCTTCCGCGCCGACCTCTTCCACCGCCTGAACGTCTATCCCCTGCGCGTGCCGCCGTTGCGCGAGCGCGGCGATGACATCCCGTTGCTGGCGGGCTTCTTCTGCGACGTCACCCGTCGCCGCCTCGGCATCGGTCCGGTGCGGCTGGCGCCCGACGCGCTGGCGGCGCTGGCCACCTACGCGTGGCCGGGCAACGTGCGCGAGCTCGAGAACGTGCTCTCGCGGGTGACGCTGAAAGCCGCCGCGTCGGCGCCGCGCGGCGCCGCGGTGCTGATCGACGCCGCGCAGCTGGGGGCCGACTTCGGCAGCGGCGCTGCCGCGGCGGCCGTCGTCGCCGCGCCGCCGGCGCCGGCGCGTGCCACGCTCTCGCTGCGCCAGGCGACGGTGGAGTTCCAGCGCGAGCGCATCCGGCGCGCGCTCGCCGAGCACGACGGCAACTGGGCGGCCGCGGCGCGTGCGCTCGGCATGCACCGCAGCAACCTGCACCATCTCGCCACCCGCCTGGGGGTGCGCGTCGTCCCCCGATGACGCGGCGCGCGCGTTTCACCCCTGCCGCGCTCGCGGCGTTCCGCGGTGCGCCGGTGGACGACGTCGTCGGGCGCGGCCTGCGCCTGCTCTTCGTCGGCATCAACCCCGGACTGTGGACGGCGGCGGTGAACGCGCACTTCGCCCGGCGCGGCAATCGCTTCTGGCCGGCGCTGCACGCGGCCGGCATCACCCCGACGCTGGTCGATGCCAGCGACGGCATGTCGCGCGCGGACCTCGCTATGCTGCGCGGGCTCGGCGTCGGCATCACCAACATCGTGCCGACCGCCAGCGCGCGGGCCGACGAGCTGACGCTCGAGCAGCTGCGCGCCGGCGCGGCGGCACTGGAAGCGAAGGTGCAGCGGCTGCGCCCGCGCGTCGTGGCGGTGCTCGGCCTCACCGCCTATCGCCAGGCCTTCGCCCGCCCGCGGGCGGGCGCCGGACGGCAGTCCGACCGCCTCGCCGGCGCCGAGTTGTGGGTGTTGCCCAATCCGAGCGGCCTCAACGCGCACGACACCGTCGCCAGCCTGGCCGCCGCCTACCGCGCCGCCTGGGACGCGGGGCAGGCGTGAGAAACCAGGGAGTGGTGGCCCTCCGCGGCCGCCGTCCCGCCAGCCCGGCCCGCACGGCGGCCACGGAGGGCCGCCACCACGACCGGTCCCCGGTTTGAATCCCACCACTCGGGTTTGCGAAAGGTAGCGCATGCTCGACACGCTGATTCGCAACGGCACGGTGGTGGACGGAACCGGGGCGCCGGGGGTGCGCGCCGACGTCGGCATTCTGGACGGTCGCATCGTCTCGCTCGGGCGCACGACGGAAGCGGCGACGCGCACCATCGACGCCGACGGGCTGGTGGTCGCGCCGGGTTTCATCGACCCGCACACGCACTACGACGCGCAGCTGTTCTGGGATCCGTTCGCCAGTCCCTCCAACCTGCACGGGGTGACCACCGTCATCGGCGGCAACTGCGGCTTCACGCTGGCGCCGCTCGGCGCCAACGACGCCGACTACATGCGGCGGCTGATGTCGAAGGTCGAGGGCATGCCGCTGGTGGCGCTGGAGACCGGCATCGAGTGGAACTGGTCGAGCTTCGCCGAGTACCTCGACCGGCTCGACGGCCGCATCGGCGTCAACGCCGGCTTCCTGGTCGGCCACTGCGCGCTGCGCCGCACGGTGATGGGCGAGGAGGCGGTCGGCGGCGCGGCGACCCTGGAGCAGACGCACGACATGGTGCGCCTGCTCGACCAGTGCCTGGCCGCCGGCGGGCTCGGCTTCTCCTCCTCGCAGGCCTTCACGCATGTCGACGGCGACAACAACCCGGTGCCGTCGCGCTGCGCCTCGCGCGAGGAAACCCTGGCGCTCGCCGCCGCGGTGCGGCGCCACCCCGGCACGACGCTGGAGTTCATCATCGACGGCTGCCTGAACCAGTTCCAGGACAGCGAGATCGGGCTGATGATCGCCATGTCGCTGGCCGCCAACCGGCCGCTCAACTGGAACGTCATGCAGGTCAGCGCGCTCAACCGGGCGCGTTACGAGCATCAGCTGTCGGCCGGCACCAAGGCGAAAGCGGCGGGGGCGAAGATCGTCGCGCTGACCATGCCGACGCTGGTCGGGCTGAAGATGAGCTTCCTCGACTACTGCGCGCTGAACTCGATCCCCGAGTGGGGACCGATCCTGGCGCTGCCGGTGCCCGAGCGCATCCGCGCGCTGCGCGATCCGGCGGTGCGCGAGCGCATGCGCGAGGGCGGCCGGCGCCCCGAGGCGGGCGTCTTCGGCGGGCTCGCCAAGGGCGAGCGTTTCCAGATCGGCGAGACGTTCGCGCCGGCCAACCAGGGCTTTGCCGGCCGCAAGGTGGCGGACATCGCCGCCGAGATCGGCCGCTCGCCGTTCGACACGCTGCTCGACATCGTCGTCGCCGACGAGCTGCGCACCGCGCTGTGGCCGTTGCCGACCGACGACGACGTCGACTCGTGGAAGTTGCGCGTCGACGTGTGGCGCGACGAGCGCGCGATGATCGGCGGCTCGGACGCCGGCGCCCACCTCGATCGCATGTGCGGCTCCGGCTACCCGACCGGCCTGCTCGGCGAGGTGGTGCGCGAGCGCCAGCTGCTGCCGTTGGAAGAGGCCGTGCACATGCTCACCGGTGCACCGGCGGCGCTGTTCGGCCTGCACGAGCGCGGGCGCATCGCGCCGGGCCTGTGCGCCGACCTGGTGCTGTTCGACCCGAAGACCGTCGGCAGCGGGCAGATCCACACCCGCTTCGATCTGCCCGGCGGCGCCGACCGCATGTTCGTCGCCGCCAACGGCGTCGCGCGGGTGCTGGTCAACGGCCGCGACATCGTCGTCGACGGCGAGCCCACCGGCGAACTGCCCGGCCGCGTGCTGCGCTCCGGGCGCGACACCCAGACGGTCACCGTTCCTGGTGGGTGAGCTCCTTCACAGGAGGCGCGGAGTCACGGAGTGTTCGGACAAGAGGCCCACAACGAACCTGCGTGTCTCCGCGTCTCCGTCTGAAGGGCTTCTACGGCGCGCCGGCCGCCGCGCGCACGGTGGGATGCGGATCGTCGCGCAGACGCTGGAGTACGGCCGGATTCCTGAGGCTCGGGTCCTGCTGCATCCGCTCGACGACGTAGAGGCGCACCCACCAGGTTTCGTGGCGCGCCAGCCGTTCGAGGTCGGCGCTGCTGCGCGTACCGGTCAATAGCGCGCGGCGCGCCTCGGCATCGGTGACGTAGGTGTCGGCGAGCAGCGCGAGTCCGAGCTCGGGCGCGGTGTCCAGCATGTAGGCGATCAGCACGGTCGGCTCAGCGCCGCCGCCGCGCAACACGGCGGCGAACGCGGTGAAGTCCGGCGGTTCAGCGGCGGAGCCGCCGTCGAGCTGGTCGAACAGGTTGCGCAGCTCGCGCTGCAGCGCCGCATCGGGGGTGGCGAGGTAGGGGACGACGGCCCGCAACTGTTGTTGCGGGGTGATGTGCAGCCGGTCGACGATCACCGCCGGCGCCATGCCGGCGCGCACGTCGGTGGCGCGCATGGAGAAGTAGAGCAGCTGCGGCACCAGCAGGCTGAAGTCGTCGCCACCCTTCGCCTTGAGGAGAATCAGCGGGCCGTTCAGCGCCGCTTCGCTGGTCGCCGTGGCGACGCGAGCGATCGCCTGCTGCATCGCCGCATCGGGGGTGACGGTGTCCAGGGCCGCGGCGCGGCGTTCGCCGGCGACCAGCGCCGCGCACAGCGCCAGACCGATGAGCCGCGGCCGGGGCCGCACGATCAGCGCGGCACCCGCAGCAGCAGTGGATCGAGCACGCCGCTGCGCACGTTGGCGTGATCGTCGATGCTGGTGTGGACCAGCCCGCCGCCCCACGACTGGTTGTTCACGTTCACGTCGACCTCGGCGCCGCCGGTGGTGATCGAGTTGCCCTTAATCAGGAAGTCGCCGCGCTGGTAGTAGTTGACGTGGTAGGCGCTGCCGAGCGGCCGCCGCCGTTCCGAGTCGAGGTCGATGTCGGAGTCGTTCTCGATGCCGTCGATGTAGGCGGAGTACGGCATGGTGAAGGTGCCGATGCTGGCGCGGTTGATGTCGAGGCGCTCGGACAGGTCGTAGGTCGAGCCGCCGCCGTGGCTGTAGCCGAAGATCGAGACGATGCCGATGCCGCGCTGCTGCACGGCGCGCACCACCTCGTCGTAAGCCGCGCCGGCGCCGCTGCTGCTGACATTGTCCTCGTCGTACATGTGGACGTCGTAGCCTTGCGTGTAGAGCGTCTTGGCGATGTTGAACACGCCGTGGTTCGAGTCCGGCGGGTCGCTCGGGCCCTGCCCCTCGCCGCCGAGCGCGATGATGACGCTGGTGAACGGGTAGAAGTGGATGGTGTCGTTGGCCAGTGTCGCACCGCCGCCGGCCGGACGCGCGCGCAGCTCGAGATCGGCGGCACCGCCGTTGGGGCTCTCGATCCACACCGTGCGCGTGCCGCTGCCGTCGAAGGTCAGCACCTGCTCGGTGCCGGTGGTGAGGATCGCGGTCCCCTTCCCGTCGGCGCTCCAGACCTTGATGTTGGCATTGCCGCGCACCAGCACGTACTCGAAGCCGAGCGGCGCGGTGGCCGGGCTGACCGCCAGCGTCACCTCGATCAGGTCGTTCTCGCCGCCGACCGTGCCGGTGTCGTCGCGGTCCACCGTGCCGTTGCCGTTGTCGTCATCGCCGTTGGCGCGGATCCCGGCGCCCGGGCTCTCCTCGCTGCCGTCGGGGACGGCGAGACGCTGGAACGGCGAGCCGTAGCTCTCCGAGCGCTGGCGATAGGCGGTCATCTGGATGCTGAACGACGGCGGCGTCGCCGTTGCGGTCGGCGTCGGCGTGGTCGTCTGCGTGGCGGTGAGGGTAGGAGTCGCCGTCAGCGTCGCGGTGTGCGTCGCCGTGTCGGCGGCGGTGGCGGTCGCGGTCGGCGTTTCGGTCGGTGTGTCCGTCGGCGTGGCGGTGGCGGTTGGGATCGCCGTCTCGGTGTCGGTCGCGGTGGGACTGGGGAGCGGCGTGTCGGTGTCGGTCGGGGTGCTGCTGGCCGTCGGGGTGGCGGTCGGTGTCGCGCTCGCCGTCGCACTGGGGGTCGCGGTCGGCGTGTCCGGCGCGGTCGGCAGCGGCGTGTGCGTCGGCGACGGCGTCGGGGTCGGCGTCGGGGTCGGCGGTGCGGGGTTGTAGACCGCGTCGAAGAGGACGTCGGCGGCGAGGTCGGCTGCGGCCGCGACGCATGCCTGCTCGCCAGCGACCTCGGCGGCGCAGCTGTCGAGCGCGGCGAGCCCGGACGCATCGCACGCCGCGATGGCCGTCTGCGCGCGCGCCAGGGCGGCGGCGACCTTGTCCAGCTGGTCGGCGGTCTGGCAGTCGACGCCGATCGGCGCGCGATCCTCGCCGAGCTGGCATTTCTGCTGATCCTTCACCCGCGCGATCAGGTAGCGGCGCAGCGCGTTGCCAATGTCGCGCTGGCAGCGCGCCGCCTCGGTGCTCGCCGGCAGCGCCGGCGCGCCGAGGATCTCGCTCAGCGCGGTGCCGGTGTGGGCCTCGGCCAGGCAGGCCATGCACTCGGCCACGCCGGCGTAGTCGTTGATGACGACGCTGCCGCACGGCGTCGGGCAGACCAGATAGCCGTTGTCGGACGGGACGCTGTCGCGGCAGCCGCGCTGCGTCAGGCGAGCCAGGATGTCGCGCGCGTGCGCGACCTTCGCGCCGAGCCCGCTCGGGTCGTTGCAGTCCGCGGCCGGCGTGCCCGCCAGGCGCGCGTCGTGGCACTTGAGGCTGGCCTTGAGGATCGCGTCGGAGAGTCGCCGCACACCGCCGCCGATGCTCTTGCGGCACTTGATGCTCTCCTTGGAGAGCGCGTTCGCCGGCAGTGGAGCGGCGAGTACAGACGACGCCGCGACCAGTACCAACACCGCGCGGCTCAGCCGCCCCCAGGTCGACCTTGCGCTCACGTTCCCCCCGGTCGCGGACCGTACTAGACATGGGCGACCGCTGTCCAAGAGTTTCTGCGATGACCATGACCTTCCGACAGATGATGACCCTTGAGCCGCATGGGCCGGACACCTACGTGGCGAGCGGGCCGCAGTATCCCTGGGGCGGGCTGTACGGCGGCCAGATCATCGCCCAGGCGCTGCGCGCCGCGACCCTGACCGTCGACGCGCCGTTCCAGTTGCACTCCTTACACGCCTACTTCATCCGCCTCGGCGACGCCGCCGAGCCGATCCGCCTGGAGGTCGATCGCATCCGCAACGGCCGCAGCTTCCTCACCCGGCGCGTCGTCGCGCGCCAGGCGGTCGGTGCCATCCTCACCCTGGCCGCCTCCTTCCAGGTGCCGGAGCACGGCGCCGACGTGCAGATCGAGCAGATGCCGGCGGTGGCGCCGGCCGATGCGCTGCGCTCGGATGGGTGGAGCCCGCTGATCGAGCGCCGCCTGCTGCGCGAGGACATCGGCCCGGGTCGGGTCGGGGCATGGATGCGGCTCGCCGAGCCGCTCGGCGACGATCCGGTGCTCAACGCCTGCGCGCTCGCCTACCTGTCGGACGACCTGCCGAGCGACGCGGTGGTCGCCGCGCACCCCGACCGACCGCCGCGCGGCACGCTGGAGCGGCGCTTCTGGAACGCCAGCCTCGACCACGCCATCTGGTTCCACCGCCCGCTGCGCGCCGACGCGTGGCATCTGCACGACGTCACCTGTCGTGCCCTGTTCAGCAGCCGCGGCCTGTCGACCGGCAGCGTCTTCGACCACACCGGCCGCCAGGTGGCGACGCTGTCGCAGGAGGTCCTGATCCGCCCGGTGCGCGCCTGAGCGGCGCGCGCGCTCAGGCGCGCGGCAACGCGCCGGCGGGAGCGACGTCGCGCGGACCGACCGGCTCGCGGCAGTGATCGCAGACCAGCGTCGGCTGCATGGCGTGGCCGCACTGCCTGTGCAGCAAGGTCAGCGGCGGGCCGGCGTCATCGACCATCCAGCGATCGCCCCAGCGCAGCAACGAGACGATGACCGGGTGCAGGTCGCGCCCCTTCTCGGTCAGCCGATACTCGTAGCGCGCCGGCTTCTCCTGGTAGCGCACCTTCTCCAGGATTCCGGCGTCGACCAGCTTGCGCAGCCGGTCGGCGAGCAGATGGCGGGTGACGCCGAGCTGGCGCTGGAAGTCCTCGAAGCGCCGTGTGCGCAGGAAGGCGTCGCGCAGCACCAGCAGCGTCCAGCGGTCGCCGATCACCGACAGGGTCCGCGCGACCGAGCACTGCATGCCCCTGATCTCGTCCCAACGCACGCCCCTTCCCTACACGATTCACTTGCGTTCTGAAAGAGAACTAACTAGTTCCAATTCGGAACTAACTCACGGAGGACCGCCATGCCGAGCCGAGCCGTCGATCCGTCGATCTCCGCCACGCCGCTCCCCACCGACGCCGAGAACCTCGCCACCGTCTGCGTCCTGTGCAGCCACAACTGCGGCCTGCGCGTCGACGTCGCCGACAACCGCATCGTCAACGTGCGCGCCGACCACGCGAGCCCGATCACGCACGGCTACGTCTGCAACAAGGGCTTCTCGATCGCCCACTACGTCGAGCACGCGCAACGCGTCGAGCATCCGCTCAAGCGCCGGCCGGACGGGACGTTCGAGCGCATCGGCTGGGAGCAGGCGATCGGCGAGATTGCCGCACGGCTGGGCGACATCCGCGCCGCGCACTCGCCGCGCGCGATCGGCCTGGTCGGCATCGGCGGGCAGGCCAACCACATGGACGCGCCGTATGGCCTCACCTTCCTCTCGGCGCTCGGCTCGAAGCGCTGGTTCAACGCCTTCGCGCAGGAGAAGACGCAGCACTTCCTGGTCGACCAGTGGATGTTCGACGCGCCGCCGTCGACCTTCTTCCACCCCGACATCGCCGCGACGCGCTTCCTGCTGATGCTCGGCACCAACCCGAAGATCTCCAACCGCGGCCACAACGCCACCGAGACCTTCAAGGCATTCGCCGCCAATCCGGACCAGACGCTGGTGGTGCTCGATCCGCGCGAGACCGAGACGACGCGCACCGCCGACCGCCACCTGCGCATCAAGCCGGGCTCCGACGCCTACGTGCTGCTCGGCATGGCGGCGGCGATCGTGTCGAGCGAGGGCCTGGTGAACGCGCAGTTCGTCGAGCAGCAGACGGTCGGCTTCGAGGCGCTGCGCCGCGCGCTCGCCGAGGTGGACATCGACGAGATGGCGCGCCGCGCCGGCATCGCGCCCGCCGAGTTGCTCACCCTGGCGCGCGAGTTCGCGCAGGCCGACTCGGCGGCGATCATGTTCGACCTCGCCATCGAGCACAATCTGTTCTCGACGCTCACCTCGTACCTCATCCACGTGCTCTCGGTGCTGACCGGCAACGCCGGCCGGCGCGGCGGCAACATCTTCATGGAGGCGCTGACGCCGCCCGAGCACAGCCCGAAGCGCCACGCCGAGCCGGAGCGCGCGCTGGCCTCCGGCATTCCCGCCATCAGCGCGATGGGCGGCTTCGGCATGTTCTCGCCGACGCTGGTGCCGGAGGAGATTCTGCTCGACCACCCGCAGCGCCTGCGCGCGCTGATCGTCGAGGGTGCCAATCCACTGCTGTCCTTCTCCGATACCCAGCGCTGGCTGGAGGCGCGCGAGCAGCTCGACCTGCTGGTCGTCATCGAGCCGGCGATGACCGAGACCGCGCAGATCGCCGACTACGTGCTGCCGACGCCGGTCGGCTATGAGAAGTGGGAGATCGCCGGGTTCCCGAAGGGCTATCCGGAGGTCTACACGCAGCTGCGGCCGCCGGTCGTCGCCGGTCCGCCGCACGCGCTGCCCGAGCCGGAGATCTACGTCCGCCTCGCCGAGGCGATGCAGCTCATCCCACCGGTGCCCGAATCGCTCATCGCCCTGGCGCCGCACGCGCTCGAGCCCGACGGCGCCGCCGCCTACATGGCGGAGGCGATGACCGCGGCCGCCGGCAGCCAGGCCAACCTGCTGTTCTGGAGTTATCGCGCGCTCGGCCCGCACCTGCCGTCGCCGGCGGTCACCGCGGTCTGGGCGCAGGTGCACGCCAACGCCTTCGTCCGCTTCGACACGCTGATCCGGACGCTCGGCGAGGAGTGGCGCGAGCGCGGACCGTTCGCGGTGGCGCACGAGATATTTCGGCGCATTCTCGCCCATCCCGAAGGGGTCGAGATCGGGCGCGTCGATCCGGCGCGCGGCCTCGCCGACACCATCGGCTTCGACGACAAGAAGATCCGCCTGGCGCCGCCGCCGATGCTCGACGAGATCGGTCGCGCCGCGCGCACCGACCGGCCGACCGATCCCGACTTCCCGCTGGTGCTCGCCGCCGGGCTGCGCACGCAGTGGACCGCCAACACGATCCAACGCGATCCGGCCTGGCGGAAGGGACGCGGCCCGCACTGCGCGCTCAACCTGAGTCCGCAGGACGCGACGGCGCTCGGCATCAGCGCCGGCGAGCAGGTCCGCCTGGTGACGCGCCGCGGCGCCCTGGAGCTGCCGGCGGCGATCGACAAGCGCCTGCAGCCCGGCCACGTCTGGGTGCCGAACGGGTTCGGCACGCGTTATCCGAGCCGCGACAGCGGCGCGCTCGAAGCCGCCGGCGTCAACCTCAACCTGCTCACCAGCAGCGACGAGCGCGATCCGTTCACCGGCTGCCCGCAACACAAGTACACCCTGTGCCGGGTGGAACGCTGCGGCTGAGACAAGGGGGTTAGGGATTAGGGAACAGAGACCAGTTCCGACCTCAACTCAGTCCCCAACCCCCAACCCCATAGCCCCCCAACCCCCAAGGGATCCCACATGCGACTCGAGTACTTCTTCGACTACGTCAGCCCGTTCGCCTACCTCGCCGACACGCAGCTGCCGGCGCTGCTCGAGCGCACCGGGGCGGAGATCGTCTACCGGCCGTTCTTCCTCGGCGGCGTCATGCAGGCGTCGCAGAACTCGCCGCCGATCAACGTGCCGAACAAGGGGCGCTACATGTTCCGCGACCTCGAGCGCTGGTCGCGTCGCTACGGCGTGACGACCAACCCGAATCCGCACTTTCCGGTGAACACCCTGGCCGTGATGCGCGCCGCGGTGGCGGCGCTCGACGACCCGCGCTTCGCCGATTTCCATCGCGCCATGTTCCGCGCCGTCTGGGTCGACGGGCAGAACCTCGGCGACGCGGCGGTCCTGCGCGCCGCCATCGCCGCCGCCGGGCTCGACGCCGACGCGGTGCTGGCGCGCGCCGCCGACCCCGACGTGAAGGCGACGCTGCGCCACAACAGCGAGCAGGCGGTCGAGCGCGGCGCCTTCGGTGCGCCGACGTTTTTCGTCGGCGACGAGATGTTCTGGGGCAACGACCGGCTCGAGTTCGTCGAGCAGGCGCTGCGCGGCTGAGCAACCCGATGAGTGCTCCGGGCGTCGCGCTGGTGGTCGGCGCCGGCGACGGGCTCGGCTCCGCCATCGCGCGGCGCTTCGCCCGCGCCGGCCATCACGTCTGTGTCGCGCGGCGCCACGCCGAGCCGCTCGCGCCGCTGTGCGGCACCATCGCGGAGGCAGGCGGCAAGGCCAGCGCCTTCGGTGTCGACGCGCGGCAGGAGGACGCGGTCATCGCGCTGTTCGACCGCATCGAGTCGGAGATCGGGCCGATCGAGGTCGCGGTGCACAACATCGGCGCCAACGTCTGGTTTCCGATTCGCGAGACGACGGTGCGCAAGTACACCAAGGTGTGGGAGATGGCCTGCCTGTCCCTCTTCCTGGTCGGTCGCGAGGCCGCCCGCCGCATGGGGCCGCGCGGGCGCGGCACCATCCTCTTCACCGGCGCCACCGCCAGCCTGCGCGGGCGCGCCCAGCTGGCCGCCTTCGCCGGCGCCAAGCACGCGCTGCGCGCGCTGGCGCAGAGCATGGCGCGCGAGCTCGGCCCGGAGGGCATCCACGTCGTCCACGTGGTCATCGACGGCCCGATCGACATGCCGTGGATCCGCCAGAACTTTCCCGACCTGGTCGCGCAACGCCCGGCCGACGGCCTGCTCAACCCCGACGACATCGCCGAGACCTACTTCGCCCTGCACCAACAGGCGCGCAGCGCCTGGAGCTTCGAGATCGACCTGCGCCCCTGGGTCGAGCCCTGGTGAGGCAGGGACCCGGTCGGGCGATGCGACCGTCGAAGCCGGCGACCGGGCGTATGATCGCCCGACCGCGCTGGTCGTCGGCAGGATGATTCAGGTACGCGCGGACTCCTCCGACCGCGACGAGTCAGCGGATGGCGCTGCAGCGCGGCTCAGCTGTCGCCGCGGTCCTGCTGCTCGGTGATCGTGGGCCTGCGCTCAGCGTAGGGCTGGCCCGAATCCTCCGGCACGATGCTCGAAGCCTTCGTCGCCTTCGGGAGCGACGGGACATACGTCGCTTTGCCGCTGTCGTTGATCCTGAAGAGCATCCGTCACACCTCTCCGGGCGCTGTGCTTAGCATAGCTAGCACGGCTTGAGAAAGCATGTTTCGTATCCTTTCACCCTGGTTCGGATGAAGCAAAGCGGTTGTCGAGTCGGTCTGACTCTTGATGCCGATACGTAGCACGGCCCAGGGTGCGCCACTGATCCAGCTGAGTCCGAACCGGACGGGGACTGCCAGAAGCGCGGTTTCTCCAGGCAGGTAACCGAGCTCGAGATCGGCCGTCGAGTTGCCCTGGCGAGAGATGGAGACCGCTCCGTACCACGCCTGAGCCAGCATCGTACTGGTGTCGCGCAGCGTTACCTCCGGGGCGGGACGGTCGGTGCTCGGCGTCCCATCGGCGTCGAGAAAAGCGACCATGCCGAGGGTGTGTTGCCCGCTCGGGAGGTAGAGCGCGAAGGTCGCGTTGTGCAGCGGGCTAGCGGACAGCGCTTGGCGGAACGTGCCCAGGAGTTCGATACCGCGCTGACGCGCCACGGCCTGGAAGCGGGCGGCCTCGGGTGAGGCGTGTCCGGGCGGCGGCTTCCACACGATGGCATATCGGAAGCCCTTCCACGGATACGGGATCGTCACCGCGAACGAACTGTCGGTGAGTCTCTGCAGTCGATGCGAGATCTCCGGTCGTTCTTCGGGCTGGCTGCCGGATTGGGCGACGTCCTGGACCAATACGCGGACGCTGTTGGGATCGGGGGCGAACTCGGGCGGCAGCCGAATCGCGAGCGTGAGAGCGGCGAACGATCCGCGCGGCAAGAGGCCCATGTATTCCAGCCCCTGGCGGCGAAACGGCCCGGCGCGAGAAAGATCGAGCGACGACATCTCCTCTTGGGTGAGGATCCCGCCTCCCAGCCAGCGGTACCAGAACTCGATCCGCTGGGGTTCAGCGGCGACGTCGTCCGGAACTTCACAGGCGAACCGCCAGGAGAAGTCGTCGTTGGGGGCCCGCTCGAACTTCAGATCGCCGGGCGGAGACCATCGGGAGCCGTGGCGGTTGGTGAATGTCACGCGCAGGTCCACCGGCACGCCGGTGGCGTTCTTGACCTCCAACGCCCACTTGTTGTTGTTGATCTTCCAATCGCTGCGGGTGCCGTGGACGAGCGCATCGCGTTCGCGCGTCACCTCCAGGTACATCATGACCTGGCTCGACGCCGGCCGGTCGAGATCCTTGCCGAACTGCCGCTGGAAGCGCGAGCGGCGCAGCTCATCCGCGTCGAGAAGGCCGATGCTCCGCGACTGCCACTTGGTGCCGTCGCGCGTCAGCACCTGCAAGATCACCTCACGCCGAGGTGTGAGGCGAAAGACGTTGAACGACATATCCTGGGCGAGACACCCGCGCAGGGTCTCGTGTCCGGTGGCTGATCCTGCGCCAACCACCACGGACTGCCCGCCGCCCCCCTGCAGGGAGCCATAGCGTGCCCAGTTGGCGGCGTGCTCGTGTCCATGCAGGAGCAGGTCGATATGCGCCGAGGTCACGGTTTCGAGCAGCGACCCCGCGTTCACCAACGTCGTCAGGTTGAAGAGATCCTTGGTGCGGTTCTGCCTGGCCTCCTCGAGCGAACGAACCGGGAGCGGGTGATGGTGCGCGAGAAGGATGCCGAGATCGACCGCGTCCGCATCCTTCATCGCATGCTGCAGCGCTTCGCGGGTCGCGAGATCGACGAATCCGCGCGCCGCCGCGTCTGCCCGGGCCGACGTGTCGATACCCAGGATGCGCACGCGCCATCGGTTGCGGCCCTGGATCAGCTCGCGCTCGGTAAACGGGGCTTTCGACGCAGGTATCTGGTCCCGGAACTGGGCGTCGAACCACGCCGACACGCGCGTCGGGCCCGCCCACCGCGCCCGCGCCGCCTCGAGCCAGCCGACCGACGCGATCGAGTTCCCGACTTGGTGCCGGTCATGGTTCCCCGGGCAGACGAAGAAGGGAATGTCGAGCCCGTCGAGCTCGTTCCATGCCTGTTTGTAGGCGGCCTGCGACGGTGAATCGACGATGTCGCCGGTCGCCAGTACCAGGTCGAAGTGCTCGTCCTTCAGGTAGCGCTTGAGTGATTTCCAGGTCTCGTCCTGGTGCGCGACGCCGAAATGGAGGTCGCTGATGTGGGCGATCAGCACGTCTTCACGCGGGGCGGTCGGGTTGGCCATGTTCATTCAGCGTCGTTGCACGCAGGGCTTCCGATGGAGCGCGAGCACGCCTACCCTAGGGAATGGCCGGCGTCGTGAACAACTCGGGAATTTCCCGTACATCGCGATGAGCCGGAGGCGGCGCGCGTCCCTCGACCGCGGGGACCGGAGGTGCTGGACTGCCAGGGTATCGCCGGCATAGCGTCGCGCGATGACCGGACGGCTGAGCGCGGAGCAGGTCGACGCCTACTGGCGCGACGGCTTCGTCTGCGTGCGCGGGCTGTTCGACGGCGAAGAGATCGCGCCGTGGCTGGCGCGCACGCGCGCGCTGGCGAGTGGCGCCGTGACGCCGCCGGCGCCGATGCAGCTGGTGCGCGACGTCATGGTCGCGTGCGGCGTGGTGAAGCCGCTGACGCCGGAGCACGCGGTCTGCAAGATCAACTTCTTCGAGAACGACGACACGCTGATGACCTATGCGCGCCATGCGCGTCTGCTCGACTGTGTCGAGTCGCTGCTCGGCGAGGCGCTGCTGTTCGTCAACAGCATGCTGATCACCAAGCCGCCCGGCGTCGACGCGCGTCATCCGCTGCACCAGGATCTGCTCTACTTCGGCTTCCGCCCCGGCGACGAGGTGGTCGGCACCTGGACGGCGCTGGAGCCGGTGACGCGCGACAACGGCTGCCTGTCGGTGCTGCCCGGTAGCCACCGCGGCGAGCTGCTGGAGCACGAGGTGCCGGATTGGGAGCACGTCAACTTCGGCTTCCTCGGCGCCAGCGGCGTCGGCGCCGACAGCGAGCGGGTGCACGTCGAGATGGCGCCGGGCGACACGCTGCTCTTCCACTCGCTGCTGCTGCACGGCTCGGGCAGCAACCGCACCACCGGTTTTCGCCGCGCCATCTCGGCGCACTATGCGCGCCACGGCGCGAACGATCTGTGGGGCGGGCGCGACCAGCTTGCCAATCGCCCCTGGCTGCCGGTGCGCGGCGCCGCCGCGTCGGCCTAGTCGGCCGGCGTCGCGGCGCCGCCGTGCGGGAGTGCCGTCGCGGTCAGCTCGACCGAGCGCAGGCGCGCCTCCAGCGTCGGCGACGGGTGGACGGTGATGAGCTCGTCGGCGTCGGCGTGGCGGGCGAACTTGGCGAGGTAGTCGCGCACCTCGGCCGCCGTGCCGACCGCCGAGTAGCGCGCCATGGACTGCAGGTGCCGCCCCTCCGGCGATTCGAGCAGCCCATCCACGTCGGCGTCGGTCAGCGCGCGCCCGCGGCCGAGCAGGGCGCGCACGCGGGCGCGGCGCACGCTGGCGAACTGCGCCGCCGCGTCGGCCGCGTCATCCGCCGCGACGACGTTGACGCCGGCGATCACGTAGGGGTGGGCGAGCTGGGCGGACGGTTTGAACGTCCGGCGGTAGAGGGCGACCGCCTCCTCCAGCGCGCCGGGCGCGAAGTTGGACGCGAAGGCAAACGGCAGTCCGAGCGTCGCGGCGAGCTGCGCGCCGAACAGCGACGAGCCGAGCATGTAGAGCGGCACGTGCGCGCCCTTGCCGGGAATGGCGATGACCCCGGGGAACGGCGGTTCGTCGCCGAGGAACGCCTGCAGCTCGACGACGTCCTGTGGGAACGAATCGGCGGCGTGTGGCGTGCGGCGCAAGGCGCGCAGCGTGGTCTGGTCGGTGCCGGGCGCGCGCCCGAGCGCCAGGTCGATGCGGCCCGGGTGCAGGCTCTCGAGGGTGCCGAACTGCTCGGCGATCTGCAGCGGGGTGTGGTTGGGCAGCATGATGCCGCCCGCCCCGATGCGGATACGGGTGGTCTGTGCGGCGATGTGCGCGATCACCACGCTGGTCGCCGACGAGGCGATGCTGGGGATGTTGTGGTGCTCGGCGTACCAGACGCGCGTGTAGCCGAGCCGCTCGGCCAGCTGGGCCAGTGCGACGCTGCCGGCGAAGGCATCGCCCGCCGTCTGGCCCGGACCGACGAACGCGAGGTCGAGAATCGACAGCGACACCATGCGTTCGCATAGCACCGCTGCTGCCGCCGGCAAGCCGGCCCGGTACTCAGCCCGCCGCGGCGCGCTCGATGGCGGCGATGTCGATGCGCTTCATCTGCATCATCGCTTCCATCGTGCGCCTGGCGCGGGCGGTGTCGGGATCGGCCATCAACTCGATCAGGCGACGCGGCGCGATCTGCCAGGAGAGGCCGAACTTGTCTTTCACCCAGCCGCACTGCTCGGCTTCCGGCACGGCGGACAGCGCATCGGTGAGGCGGTCGTTCTCTTCCTGGCTGTCGGTGAAGATCTGGAAGCTCACCGCCTCGGTGAACTTGAAATGTGGGCCGCCGTTCAGGCCGACGAAATGGATGCCGGCGATGGTGAACTCGACCGTCAGCACGTCGCCCGCCTTGCCGTTGGGATAGGCGGACGGGGCGCGATGGACGGCATCGACGTGGGCGTCGGGTAGCACCGCGGCGTAGAAGTGCGCGGCCTCCTCGGCGTTGCCGTCGAACCAGAGGCAGGGGCTCAACTTGTGGCTGAACATGACGCTCGGATCTCCTTCGTCACTTGCGCGGGCCGACCATGGCGAACATCGTGCCGTGCGGGTCGCTGGCCTGGATGATCCAGCGATCGCCCGGCACCTCGGCCGGGCCGTGCAGGACCTGGCCGCGCTGCTCGGTCAGCCGCCGATGCGCGGCGTCGATGTCGTCGACGTTGAAGTAGAACAGCCATGACGGCGCGACGTTCGGGCTGTTGAACATGGCGCCGATCGGCTCGCCGTTGAAGCCGACGAGCTGGTAGGTGCCCATCGGCCCCATGTCCATCGCCTGGATCTTCTCCCAGCCGAACAGGCGCGAGTAGAACGCGAAGGCGCGTTCCCAGTCGCTGGTGTGCAGCTCGTTCCAGCCGATGTGACCGGGCGCGTTGGCCTTGAAGGCTTCGGGCGGGGCGTGATCGGGCACCGAGCCGCGCAGCAGCATGAAGCGCACGCCCTGCGGGTCGGCGACGACCGCGAAGCGGCCGACGCCGGGGATGTCGTCCGGCGCCCGCACGACGGCGCCGCCGGCCTCGCGGATCTGGGCGGCGGTGCGGTCGACGTCGTCGACGCCGACATAGCCGCTCCAGCCAGGCCGCGCCCAGGCTTCCGGCGGCGGCGTGCCGATGCCGCCCACCTGGCCGTCCGGCGCCCCGAGCACGGTGTAGTCCATGCCGCCGCCGTGGCCCTGCATGCCCCAGCCGACGACCGCCTTGTAGAACGCCTCGGCGGCCGGCTTGTCGGCGGCGGCCAGCTCGTACCAGATGAATCCGTTCGCCATGCGTCTCTCTCCTTGCCCGGTAGTCGATCGGGCGCGAGTCCGATCGACCGACCGTCGACATTTTTTGCGGCCCGTCACGGCGCCGGCGCGGTGGCGACCCCTAGGCTGGGTTGGCGACCTCAGTCGACGACGCGCCAGGCGGTCAGGAACAGCTCGGCGGCGCGCACCTCGCCCTCGGCGTCGATGGTCTTGCCGACCAGTGCCTCCAGCGCTTCGTCGCGATAGGCGCCGCCGGGCCGACGCAGCAGGTACTCGCGCTCGCCGCTGCGCAGCAGTACCGCCGTGCGCGCGCTCTTCGAGCCACGCGCGACGCGATGCCGCACCACCTCGCCGCGAATCCGCATCGCACGGCATTATCGCCGGCCGCGCGTGCGATCGCCACGCCGATCTCAGCGGCTGTGCAGGCGGCGCAGGCGGACGATGCGACCGCGCTCGACGGTCGCCGAGATCAGCACGATGCGCTTGACGCCGTCGCGCTTCGCATGGTGCGAGGCGATCGCGGTGTGCACGGCGGTCGGCGTCGCCCCCCGCCGCCTGGTCGCGCGGCGCAATCGCTCGGCGGCGGGATCGTGAACGGCGTACGAGGTGAAGCGCAGCCGATCGCTACGGATGCCGGCGTCGCGCGCCGCCGCGCTGAGCACCCGGCGGACGCTCTGCGGCGGCCGTTTCCTGGCGCGGCGCACGCTGCCGACGGTTTCCTCCAGCAGCACGCCGGTGCGCAGCAGGCGATCGCGCCGCAGTCCGCGCCCGGGCGGCAGCGCCCCGGCGTCGGCGAGCGCCTTGTGGAAGAGCGGGGTCTTCTCCAGCCCCTGCGGCATGCGGCCGACGGCGTGGATCGACGGATCGCCGAGCAGGGTGAACTGCGCCAGCGTCTTGAGGTCCTCGCCCTGCATGACCGACATGCCGAGGGTGTAGCGGTGGCGCGCTTCCAGCAGCGCGCGACCGAGCGAGGCGCCGCGGAGCACCTCTTCGAGGAAGTAGCGGCACAGCAGGTCGGCCCAGCCGTTGCCGCTGCTCGGCCCGTAGGCGATGGTCGTGCTGCCGAGATACCCATACGCGCCGCCGCCCAGGTACGCGTAGCAGAGGCCGGGTTGATCGTCGGCGCGCGCCGGGTCGTACAGATCGGCGCCGTAGCAGCACTCGGCGGCCACCACCGCACCGTCGCTGACGCGCTCGTGGATGCGGTCGGCGCGGTGCGCATCCGGGTACTCGTCGCTGTCCTCGTGGCTCTGCCCGACGAAAGTCGGGTCGGCGGCACGCCCGTGGCAGTTGATGAAGTGGATGCGCGGCGCCAGGTCGGTGCGCGTCCAGTCGGGTCCCTGCGGCGGCGAGGTCTTCAGCCCGTCGCTGCTGCCGAACAGCGTGCGCAGCGTGAGGCCGGTCGAGGCGCGCCACCAGTACACGCTGAGGCCGAAGTAGCTGTCGTAGGCATCGCGCGAGCGGGTGCGGTAGCGCGCCGCGGTGCGCAGCAGGCCGAGCAGATACTCGGGATCGCGTGCGCCGGTGAGGTCGGGCAGCCGCCCGACGACGCGGGTCGGGCCGCGAAAGTCGCGGATCGAGCGGCTGTACGGCGCCTCGCAGGCGTAGGGCAGGTCGCTCGGCACCGTCCGATCGGTGTCGCTCTCCTCGTCGCTGGGATCGAAGAGCGGGTTGGCCAGGCTCTGGTGCGGAATCACGTCGATCGAGCCGAGCAGCAGCAGATAGTCGGGCGTGACGGCGCGGTACGCGGCGTCGATGGCGTCCTTGTTCTCGCGCCGGTGATCGGCATCGACCACCGCCCGGCCGCGCAGCGCCCGCATCTGCGCGCGGCTGCTCAGGTCGATGACGCGGGTGACGAGCCCGCGCTCGGCATCGGCGACGATCAACCCGGCCAGCGCCGTGCGGATCTCCGCCAGACCATCCGTGCCGTACTTGGTCCGCAGCGCGGCGACGTTGGTGACGATCAACTTGTCGATCTTGGGCATGGGCCCCCCGGAGACGGTGGCCGTCCCTGCGCCGCCGCAGCGGCTACCTATGCGAAGCGTCTTGGCCGGCGACAGTTGGGAATTCCCCCAATGCCGCGCCGGGAAGCCCAGGCCGGCCGAGCGATGCGTCGCGAGATCCGCCGGCGTGGGCCGGCACCGCCGAGCGCGCGAGGTGGGTCCTCAGCGTGCGCGCACCTCGGCGCGGCGGTAGACCGGCGTGCCGCTCGGATCGGTCGGGCCCCAGCTCCAGCCATGCATCGGGATGACGTCCTGCAGATCGCTGATCCACTGCGGCGAGTCGTTCGAGTCGCCGGCCGATGGCCACACCAGGATCACCGTGCAGAACCGCTGACAGCGACCGGCGGCAATCGCCTCGCGAATCTCGCTCTGGTCCTTCACATAGCTGACCTGCGGCAGCGTGAAGCTGCCCCAGTACGCTTCTGCCGTACCGGGCGAGGCGTAGACGAACACCGGCCCGGCCACCGCCGCCTCGCGTACGGCGTGAATCAGGTGGACCCTGTTGATGCCGAACTCGCCGTGCCAGTCGAGCAAGCGTCCATAGTAGTACGTCCGGATCGCGGCGAAGTTCAGCACCATCGCGGCGCTCGCCAGGGTGAGCATCAGCGCGGCCCGATGGCGCACGCTGGCGACGCGCTCGGCGACCACCAGCGCGCCGATGGCGGCCAGCCAGGCGACGAACATGCTGCTGCTGGTCATGCGTCGCGCCACCGTCAGTGTGCCGCCGACCTCTTCCGGATACGACGCACTGGCGGGGAGGATGAAGATGAACAGACCAGCCAGGGCGATGCGTGCGCCGCGCTCGCGAATGCGCCACAAGGACGCGCAGATGCCGATGGTGAACAGGGCGGAGACGATCGGATCGAGTGCGGCGTGGTTCCAGCGCACGCCGTAGCGGCCGGCGTGCCCCTGGGTGACCTGCAGCAGGTTGAACGCGCCGACGGTGCCGCGCGCGATGCCCTCGACGCGCGACATCCCCGCCTGCTCCAGCAATTGGTCGCGCCGCGCCGCGACCGAGCGCGCCAGGGTGAAGGTCTTCGGGTCGTGTGCGAACTGTGCCGCGATCGGCGCGATGCCGATCAGCAGGGCGATGCCGAACGCCAGCGCCAGCGGCACGACGCGGCGTCCGCGGCGCGGCGGCAGCAGGGCGTGGTCGGCGAGCAGTGCGACCGCCCAGGGTGCGGCGAACAGGGCGGCTTTGAGCCAGGCGGCGCCGATCGCGGCGCTGACGCCGGCCGCCGCCAGACACGACAGGCGGTTGGTGGCGAAGCCGAACAGGACCAGCGCCGTCGTCGCGCCGATCCAGAACATGTCGCCGGCATACTGGTAGTTGAGGCGACTCGTGATCCACGGCAGGCCGGCCCAGATCATGAACAGCGCCGCGGTCGCGGCGCTGGCGCGCGAGCCGAACAGCCGCACCGCGCAGTACAGCGCGCCGACCGCCAGCGCGCCGAAGAGCACGCCGGGGAGCTTGGCCGTCTGCAGGGTGTCGAGCCCGAGCCAGCCGAAGTAGGTGATGAAGAAGACGCTGATGTAGTGAAACACGCCGGTCAACGCGAGGTGGTCGACCCCGAAGCCGGGAAGGGCTGCGGATCGCAGCGTCTCCAGGGTGATGGCGAACACGCCGCCTTCGTCCTGCGCCAAGCCCGGCGGCCCGGTGGCGAGATCGGTGCCGCGCGCCAGCGCGGCGAGCGCGATCACACCGCCCGCGGTCAGCCAATCGCCACGCGTCCACCCGAGCGCGATCGTCGCGCGCCCGCGGTCGCATAGATGCGCGGCGAGGATCACGCATGCCGCCGCCCCGCCCCAGGCGGTCAGCTGACGGAGGCCGAGCCCCGGAGCCGGCGGCTCGAACACGCTGAGCGTGGTGCGAACGGCGAGCACGACGGCGACGCAGAGCAGGCCGACCGCTAACTGCGCGGCGCGCGTGGACGTCAGCGGCGTACCGCCCTCCATGCGCGGCGAGATTGCGAGCAGCGCGATGCTACAGGCGATCAAGAGCCCGAGCGCTCGGAACGGCGTATCGCTGCCGTCGAGAAAGAACGCCGCCAGCAGTGCGGAGCCAGTCAGGCACACGGCCAATACTTGGCGCACGGCGGCTGGCTCTATCACTCGCGCCGCGCCAGACAACCGGTCGCGGCGATCAGCCTGCCGTGTACGTCGTGCGACCACCCGCGGTGGCCGACTCCGAGCACGGCGCGGTACACGGGCGGCGCGGCGTCGCGCCGCCGCCCGTCCGCCGGCTCACGCGAGGCCGGTCTCGCGCACGGTGATACTGAGGCGGCCCGGCGGCAGGCCGAGGTCGTCGGGTCCGCTGCCCGCCGCGACCCGCGGCACGCCGTGGAAGACGCGCCGGTTCGGGCCGCCGAAGACGATCAGATCGCCGGAGCACATCTCGACGTCGGTGAACGGCGCGCCGCGCCGGTCGACGCCGGCGAGGCGGAAGCAGCAGCGGTCGCCGATCGCGATCGTCACCACCGGCGCCTCGCTCGGTTCCTCGCCATCCTGGTGCAGGCCGAGCCGCGCGCCGGGAGCGTAGAAGTTGACGATCGCCGCGTCGGGGCGGAAGCGCATCGCCGCGGCGCTGCCGGCGCCGTATGCGGCGTCGACCGCGGCGCAGGCGAGCGCGGCGAGCGATGCCGGCAGCGGCTTGACCGGCGCGCCGTCGGTGTCGTCGGCGGTGCGCGAGTACACGTAGGGCTGCCAGTGCCAGCCGAGGCAGACCGACTGCACGCTCATCAGGTGTCCGGTGGGCATGCGCGGATGCCGCAGGCCGGCCGGCGGCGCCGCCCAGACGCGGAACTGCCGCACCAGCGCGCGCTGCGCGGCGCGGTCGAGCCAGTCGCCGACCTGCACGACGCCCGGCAGGACCTCGCGCCGGCCGCGCGGCGCGCTCGTCGCCAGCAGCGTGAGCTGCCCGCTCCGACCAACGGTCATCTCCGGCAGCGTCGTCGGGACCCCTCGTACGCCGCCGCGCGGCGCGCCATCGCGTCGGACGGTGCCCTGCGAACCCATGCGCCGCAGCGTAGCACGGGTGGCGCGGTGGGACTGGCTATCGGCGGACGTCGATCCGCGGCGCTGGCGGGTGCGGGACAGTCCCGGCGGCCGGAACGGGATCCGGCCGCCGGGCGGGGGTCAGGCGCTCGGCGCAGTGAGCCGCGCTTCGATCGCGCGGCGCACATCGACCGCCGTCGGGCTCGGTGACGTGCCGGCGACGGCCGCCTCGCCGAGCTTGTCCGAGAGCAGCAGGGCGAACAGCGCCTGCAGCAACGAGCCGCTGCCGCCGAGCTGGTCACCGCCGCCGCTGGCGGGGCCGGCGGCGCCGCCGCCGATGAGGATCTTCGGCACGACGTCGACGCGCGCCTGCTCGATCGCCGCGGCGAAGCGGGTCATCACCTGCTGGGTGAGCTGGAAGCGCGGCCCGCCGTAGGCGCGCACCTGTTCCTCGATCGCCATGGCCTCGGCGATCCCGACGCGGGCGGCGCGCTCGGCCTCGGCCCCGGCCAGCGCGGCGATCTTGCGCGCCTCGCCCTCGCCGAGCAGGCGGATCTTCTCCGCCTCGGCCGTCGCGAGCGCCTGGATCTGCGCCGCCTGCTGCTGGGCGCGGGCGTACTCGGCCTTTCCCTGGTTGGCCTGTACCTGGATCGAGAGCTCGGCTTCGGTGATGTGCGTCTGCTGCCTGGCGCGCGCTTCCGCCTCGCGCAGCTCGCGCTCCTTCACCGCCGCCTGCTGCTGGCGGTCGTAGGTCTCGATCTGCTCGGCGGCGATCTGTCGCGAGCGCAGCTGGGCGAGGATCTGGTCGATCTGTACGTCGCCCTTGCCGGACGACGGCGTGCCGATCAGCACCTCCTGCAGGTCGAGGTTGTAGCGCGCGAACTTCTCGCGCATCTCCTCGGCCGAGCGCTGCTGGATCTCGCTGCGCTCCTGCAGCAGCTCGATGAGCGTGCGGGTCTGCGCGACGTTCTTGAAGTACGCCGACACCATCGGGTCGAGCGTCTGCTCGACCAGGCGCTTGATGTCGCCGAAGCGCTGCACGACCAGCGGCGCCTTGCGGTAGTCGATGTGCACCACCACCGACAGCGGCAGGGTCGGCTCGAACGCGTCCTTGGTGATCAGCGACACCTCCGCCAGGTTCTCGTCGAAGCGGTGTGCGCCGCTCTCCTCGCGCACCCACTTCAGGATGAAGTTGGTGGTCGGCACGATGTTCACCTTGCCGGCGTACGTGTTGAACGCGTACTTGCCGGGCAGCAGCGGCGTCTTCCACACGCCGCGGCGGTCGACGTCGACCAGCTCGCCGTGCGCGTACTCCTCGCCCGACAGGTCGGCGCCGGCCTCGCCGGTGTACGACACCACCACGCCGACGTTGCCGACCTCGACGACGGTCTTGGCGATCGTCTCGACGGTGGCGAACAGGCGGTTGACGAAGTACGTTCCCTCGACCAGCACCTGCAGCTGCCGGCCACGGCGGCCGCCGGCGGCGAGGAAGCGCTCCGGATCCTGGAAGTTGTTGTGGTAGCGCGGCTCGTCGGTCGGATCGTTGCCGACCGTTGGGGCGATGATCTGCCCGGCGGCCAGCGACGGACCGTCGTGCACGGTGACGATGCCGACCAGGTCGCCGGTGAGGATGACCGGGGTGAAGCCGGCGCGTTCCTCGACCAGCTGCGCCATGCGGGTGAGCACCGCCTCCTCCGCCGTAACCAACGGCAGGCAGAAGACGCCGTCGTCGGTGATGACGACGAACTGCGCCAGATTGATCGCGTAGGTTCCTTCGCGCAGCACCTGGCGCTGCGGGCCGCGCTGGCCGCCGCTGCGCAGGAAGGTCGCCGCGTCGCTGAAGTCGGTGCCGGCGACGTTGCCCGCCAGCGCCTGCGTCGCCGGCAGCGGCTGGCCGTCGCGCGCGAAGACGTAGCCGAGGTGCCCCTGGGCGATCGTCACCAGTGGGACGATGTGGATGCGATACTGCAGCGGCACCATGAAGTGCAGGCCACCGCGCAGTACGTCGGGCTGGTAACCGGCCTCGCCGTCGAGCGCGATCAGGCCGTTCACCACCGAGCCGCGCTGGCTCCAGAGCTTTTCGACGATGCCGACGCGGCTGTTGGGAATGTACCGCACCGCGCCGACCAGCCACAGCAGCGCCACGAGGCCGAGCGGCACGGCCAGGTAGCTGGCGATGAGCCACGACCACTGGCGGGTTTCGGGATCGAGAAACGGAAGCATGGACGGACTCCTTCAGGGCGACAGACGAACGCGGCGTGCCCGCGAGGTGCAGGGCACGTGGTCGGACCCGCCCGGGCCCGACGCCGGGGCGCGCCGCGCGCGGCGCGGCGCCCTATGCGCGACTCGCGATGGCGCTCGAAGCGGAGCGCGCGCGACAGCCGAACGGTGAGCGGATGATGACGATCATCTCGTGCCCTCTCCCACTCTCGACGTCCACGCTAACGCACGGCGCCGCGGCGACAAGCGGGCGTCGCGCGACGCTCGTGGAAGCCGTCGGCACGGCCGCGCACCGGGAGAAAGGGCACGCGCCTTCACCGGCGGCCTCTGCTAGGCTACGGAGCCGCGACTCGGGGAGCCCAGCCTGTTGAGCCTGCTCGGCTTCATTGCCTTCATCCTCGCGCTGATCGCCTGGCGCCGTACGCGCCGCCGCGACGATCTCGCCGAACGGGTCGAGCGTCTGGAGCGCGAGCTCGCGACGCTGCGCGAGCAGCTGAGCGCGGCCGGCGTCGCTGCGCCGGCGGTCGCCGCACCGCTGGTCGTAGCGAGCGCTACCGCGACGCCGCTGGCGGTGGACGCGCCGGAACTGCTCGCCGAGGCCGAGCCGGCCGCCGCCGCGGCGGACGACGCGGCGCGGCCGACCCTGGAGGATCTGCTCGCCCCCGCCGCCGCGCCGCCGCCCGCGGCGCCCGCCGCGCCGGCGGCGTGGCAGAGCATCGACTGGGAGCGGCTCTTCGGCGTGCGCGCCGCCGCGGTGCTGGGCGGCATCGCCCTGGCGCTCGCCGGCCTGCTGTTCTTCAAGTACTCGATCGAGCACGGCCTGATCCCGCCGTGGCTGCGCGTCGTGCTCGGCACCCTGGTCGGCATCGGCTGCATCGGTGGCGGCGAGTGGACCTTGCGCCGGCGTTACGCGGTGACCGCCGACGCGCTCGCCGGCGGCGGCCTGGTGATCCTCTACGCCGCCTTCTGGGCGGCGAGCGTGCGCTACGACCTGGTGCCGATCGGCGTCGGCTTCGGGCTGATGATCGCGGTCACCGCCACCGGCTGCGCGCTGGCGGCGCGCCACCGGGCGCTGGTGACGGCGCTGATCGGCCTGATCGGCGGCTTCGCGACGCCGCTGCTGCTCTCGACCGGCAGCGATCGCCCGCTCGGCCTGTTCGGCTACGTACTGCTGCTCGACACGGCGCTGCTGGTGCTGGCGCAGCGCGGCCGCTGGCCGTGGCTGGCGGCGCTGAGCTTCGCCGCGACGCTCTTCTACCAGGCACTGTGGATCGGCACCCGCATGGGGCCCGACCGGCTGGCGCTCGGGCTCGTCATTCTCGGCGTGTTTGCGCTGCTGTTCGCGGTCGCCAGTCGACTGGCGCCCACCGAGCAGCGACGCGGCTGGTGGTGGACGGCGGCGGCCGCGGTGCTGGCGCCGTTCGCGTTCGCGCTCTACTTCGCCGTCGACGCCGACTTCGGCCCGTCGCTCAATCCGGTCGCGGCGCTGCTGGTGTTGCTCTCGTTCGCCGCCGCCTGGCTGGCGCGCGAACAGGATCAGCCGGGCCTCGCGGTCGGCGCTGCCGCCGCCAGCCTCGGCGTCTTCGCCGTGTGGGTGGCGGTCCGCGTCGACGGCGACGGCATCCAGCCGTGGCAACTGACCCTCTGGTGCGTGGCGCTCGCGGCGGCGTTTCACCTCTTCGTCGAGCTGGAGGGGACCGAAGACATACCGCCTGGCAGCCCTTCGCCGCAGGCGGGCGGAGCCGATGTGCGCGGCCCGATGCCGGCCGCCGTGCTCGCCGCCGGCGGCGGCTTCGTGCTCACCATCGCCGCGTCGCAGGCGGCGCAGAGCCTGGCGCCGTGGCTGGTCGGTTGGACGCTGCTGGCGGCGCTGCTGATCCGCCACGCCGGCCGGCCCGGCCGCGCGCCGTTGCACCTGGTCGCGGCGCTCGGGGTCGGTTTCGCGCTCTGCGTGCTGCGCAACGCGCACGACGGCGAGGCGTGGTTTCCGTCGCTGACGGTGTACCTGCCGCTGACCATTCTCGCCGCCGGCGCCTTCCAGGCGGTGGCGCTGACCCGCGTCGAGGCCGCGGCGCAGCGCTTCGCCGAACATGCCGCGGCGCTGCTGCCGGTCGTCCTGCTGCTCTACCTCGAGGGCGATCCGCAGGCCCCGGCGGTGCCCTTCCTGCTCGGCACGCTGATCCTCGGCCTGCTCGCCGCCTTTGCCGGCACCCGCCTCGGCCTCGGTGTCTGGCTGTGCGTCGCGGTGGCGGTCACCGCGCTGGCGCACGACACCTGGAGCCGCGCGCTGCTGCTCGGCGACGATCCCGCCGCGCTCGCCGGGCGCGCGCTGCTTCTGCAAGCGGTGGCGGTGCTCGCGTTCACCGCCTGGCCCTTCCTGGTCGCCCGTCGCTACCCCCTCGACCGCCTCGCCTGGCCGGCCGCGGCACTGGCGGCACCGGCCTGGTTCCTGTCGCTGCGCCGGCTGTTCGAGCTGTGCTTCGGCGACGGCGCGATCGGGGCGCTGCCGGTGGCACTCGGCGTCGTGGCCGTGCTGGCGCTGCGCCAGGCGCGCGCGCTCGGCCCGCGCGAGGAGCCGCTGCGCACCGAGGTGCTCGCCTGGTTCGGCGCCGTCGCGCTCAGCTTCGTCACCCTCGCCAGCCCGCTGCAGCTGGCGCGCGAGTGGATCACCATCGGCTGGGCGCTCGAAGGCGTCGCCGTGCTGTGGCTCTGGCGGCGTCTCGATCACCCCGGCCTCAAGTACTTCGGCCTCGCGCTGCTGCTCGCCGTCGCCGTGCGCCTGATCGCCAACCCGGCGGTGCTCGACTACTACCCGCGCCCCGCCTGGCGCGTCGTCAACTGGCTCCTCTACACCTACCTCGTCCCGGCGGCGGCGCTGCTCGGCGCCAGCAGCATCCTCGCCGAGCTGGAGCTTCCGCGGCTGCGCGACTGGGAGCGCGTCGGCTACGCGCGCGGCCGCGCCTGGGGCGCGATCGCCACCGGCCTCGGCGGGTTGGCGGTGATCTTCGTCTGGATCAACCTCGCCATCGCCGACTGGTTCAGCGCCGGCCCGAGCCTGGTGGTGAGCTTCGAGCGCCTGCCGGCGCGCGACCTCACCACCTCGATCGCCTGGGCGGTCTACGCGCTCGTGCTGTTGGTGTTGGGTGTACTGCGCCGCAGCATCGGCCTGCGCTGGGCGAGTCTCGGCCTGCTGCTGGTCACCATCGCCAAGGTCTTCCTGCACGACCTCGGCGAGCTGCGCGATCTGTATCGCGTCGCCTCGCTGCTCGGCCTCGCCATCTCGCTGATCCTGGTGTCGCTCGCCTATCAGCGCTTCGTCTTCGGCCCCGACGAGGCGGAGCAGCGCTCGTGATCCGCACGCTGTTCACCTGTGTGCTGCTGGTCGCCGGCGTGGCGCACGCCGACGTCCCCGACCTGCGCCGGTTGTTTCCCTTCGAGCGGACGGTCGACGTGGCGCAGCCGGGCGTGGTGCGCCTCGCGCTGCCCGCCGAGGTCCTGCGCGCGACCCGGCCCGACCTGTCCGACGTGCGGCTGTTCGACGCCGACGGCCGCGAGGTGCCCTTCCTGATCGACACCGGCGAGCCGCGCGGCGAGCGCGTCGAACGCCGCCTCGAGCCGACCGTGCTCGATGCGCGCCGCGAGCAGATCGAGCGCGCCGATGCCCCGCCGCTCTACCGCGAGACCTATGTCCTCGCCGCGCCACCCGACGACGCGCCGGCCTGGGAGTTGCTGTTCGACGTCGAGCAGGCGGAGTTTCTGCGCCGCCTGACCGTCGAGGCGGTCGACGCCGACGGCAGCCGCCGACCGCTGCTGAAGGACGACGCCATCTTCCGCCTGCGCAAGCCGCTGTCGGCGAAGCTGCGCGTCGCGCTGCCGCTGCGCGGCGCGGCGCCGTGGCCGAGCCGCATTGCGGTGACGCTGGAGGGCGAGGACGGCCAGTACCTGCGCCCGCGACTCGCGCTGCAGAGCACCCGCGACCTGGCGGCGAACCCGCCGGTCGCGGTCGAGCTCGAGCCGATCAGCGTCGAGACGCGCGACGGGCGCTCGGTCATCGAGCTGGCCCGCCCCGGCGGTCTGGTGCCGGATGCGCTGCGCCTCGACAGCCGCACGGCGGCGTTCTCGCGCGACGTCACCGTCTGGGATGAGCAGCCGGGGCAGCCGGCGACGCAGATCGGAGCCGCAACACTGGTGCGGCTGCGCGGCGCCACCGGCGAGCGCGAGCGCGAGGTGGCGCTGCGCGCCGCCCGCGGCGACCGCCTGCGCCTGGAGATCACCGACGGCGACAGTCCGGCGCTGGTCAATCCGCGCGTCATCGCGCTGGTGCGCCAGCCGGTCCTGGTGTTCGCCGCCGACGCCAGCGGCGCCTTCACGCTGCGCTATGGCGGCGGCCGCGCCCACGCACCGCGCTACGACCTGGCGGCGCTGCGCCCGCGGCCCAATACGCCGCTCGACGCGGCGCGCGCCGCGCTGGTCGCGCCGGCCGACCCGCCTGCCGCGCCGGCGACGCTCGGGCCGCAGGGTGACAATCCGGCCTACGATGGCGCCCCGGCGCTGGGGTTCGCGCTGCGCCCGGGCGCCGCGCTGGATGCGCGCGCATGGGCGCTGCGGCGCCGCCTGGCGGTGCCGCAATCGCCCGACGGGCTGACCCGCCTGCGCCTGGCACCGGAGGACGCGGCCGCGGCACGCCCCGATCTCGCCGATCTGCGGATCGTCGACGCGCAGGGGCAGCAATGGCCGTACCTGCTGCAGCGCGACGCCGGGCGCTTCTGGCAGGAGCTCGAGGTCGATCGACCGCGGCGCGACGGGCGCCGCTCGACGGTGGCCCTGCGCCTGCCGGTCGCGCCGCTGACCATCGACCAGCTGGCGCTGGAGAGCGACGCGACGTTCGTCGACCGTCCGTTCCGCCTGCGCGGCAAGGCGCCGGACGAGACCGAGGTCGTGCTCGCCGACGGCCGCCTGACGCTGCGCGCCGAACGCCCGCAACCGCTCACCATCGCCTTTGCGCCGCAGCGGCTGAGCGAGCTGACGCTGGAGATCGACGACGGTGACGAGGCGCCGCTCGCCTGGCGCGCGGCGCGGGCGCGCAGCGTCGCGGCGGAGCTCTTCCTGGTCGCCCCGGCCGGCGCGTACTCGCTGCTGGTCGGCGCCGCCGACGCCGAGCCGCCGACCTACGACATCGAGCGGGTGCGCGACGTCGTCTTCGCCGTGCGCGGCGGCACTGCCGCGGTGGGCGCGCTGGAGGCGAACCCGGTGCACACGCTCGGCATCAGCGCGCGCGGGGGCTGGGCGACGCTGCTGCCGCGCCTGCTGCTCTGGGCGGCGCTGATCGCCGCCGTGCTGGTGCTCGGCGTGGTGACCCTGCGCACCGTGCGGCGCTGAATTCCGCCTGGCAGGCTGACAGCACTTTCGTCTGTCGATTCGGCATAGCGCTGCGCTATGGTCGCCCCGTTCGCGCCATGTTCCAGCCGTCTGATGATGCGGTCCGCAACTCGCCGGAGGTCGGCGCGGCCTTCAACCGCCTGCTGATCCGCCGCGCTCGCGTCGGTCTTCTGCTCGGCTGCGCCGCGGTGGTCGCCTTCGTCACCGTGAATCATCTCGGGCGGACGCCGATGCCGAGGTGGACCGACGTGATGAACCTGTCGGTCGCGCTGGGTCTGGCGGCGGCGTTGATCGCCACCACCTACGCGGCAGTGCAACGCCACATCATCGCGCTGATGATGCTGGCCGTCACGCTGGCCAGCGCCGTGCGTGCCCTGGCGGGCACCTGGCATGGGGACGTGGCGCCGAGCGCCATCTTCCTGGTCGTCATGGCGATGACCGCCGCGTCGATCCTCGCCTGGGGCTTCTGGCCGCAGATCTTCACCGCCGTCGTCGCCGGCATCGCGGCAGCGTTGAACGCCTATCTGGTCACCGGCGGTTTCGGCCCACCGCCCGGGCATGCCGCGGCGGCGGTCGCGCTCGGCCTCGCCGGCTCGGTGATCCTGGCGGTCGAGATGCGCCGCCATCACCTGCAGTTGTTCGTCGACAACCTGCGCCGGCGGCAGGCCGAGGCGGCGCTCGCGCAGCTCAACGCCCAGCTCGAGCAGCGCGTCGAAGAGCGCACCGCGCAGCTTGCCGCCGCGACCCGCGACCTGGAGCGCGAGGTGCACGAGCGCCAACAGGCGGCGGCGGACCTGCGCGAGAGCCAGCGGCGCCTGCAGGCCGTGCTCGATCACGCCGACGTCGCCATCTACCTGCGCGACCTCGACGGGCGCTACCTGGTGGTCAACCGCTACTGGTTGGCGCTGGCGGGCCGCACGGCCGAGGAGGTGATCGGGCTCCGCATGGAGGAGGTGCTGCCGCCCGACGTCGTGGCCGGGTTGCGCGCGCACGACGACGAGGTGCTCGCCGCGCCGCATTCGCTGCAGTTCGAGGAGAGCATCCCGCAGCTCGACGGGTGGCACACCTTCGTCTCGGTGAAGTTCGCCTGGCACCGCGACGACGGCACGCCGGTCGGCATCTGGGGACTGTCCACCGACATCACCGAGCGCAAGCACGCCGAGGCCGAGCTGCGGCGCTCCGAAGCGGCACTGACGGCGGTGCTGGAGAACACCAGCGACGCGATCTGGGCGCTCGACCGGCACGGGGCGGTGACGGTGATGAACGCGGCGGCGCGTCGTCGCTTTGCCGCCCGCGAGGCCGGCGTCCCGGTGGTGCCGAGCGGCGACGCCGGCGGCGAGTTCGGGCAGCTCTATGCGCGCGCCCTCGCCGGCCATCACGTCGAGCTCGGCTACACCGTGCCGGGCGCCGGCGGCGACGAGAGCTATCTGACCGCCGCCAATCCGATCGTCGAGGACGGCGCGGTGGTCGGGGTGACGGTGATCAGCAAGGACATCACCCAACTGCGGCGCGCCGAGCAGGCGGCGCGCGAGCACCAGGCCGAGCTGGCGCACGTGCTGCGGCTGAGCACGATGGGCGAGATGGCCTCCGGCCTGGCGCACGAGATCAACCAACCGCTCGGCGCCATCGCCAACTACGCGCAGGGCTGTGCCCGCCGGCTGCGCAACGGCACCGCCGACGTCGAGACGCTGCTGCCGGTGATCGACAAGATCGGCGCCGAGGCGCTGCGGGCCGGCGAGGTGATCCGCCGCCTGCGCGACCTGGTGCGCAAGGAGGAGCCGCGCCAGGCGCCGGCCGATCTCAACCTGCTGGTGCGCGAGACGCTGCGCCTGGTCGAACCGGAAGCGCGCGAGCGCAACGTCCGCATCCAGCTCGAGCTGGCGCCGGCGCTGCCGCCGATCTCCTGCAACGACATCCAGATCGAGCAGGTGCTGCTCAATCTGCTGCTCAACGGCGTCGAGGCGGTGGAGGCCTCGCCCAACGGCGTGCGGCGCGTCACCGTCGCCACCGCGGCGGTGCCCAACGGGGTCGAAGTGGCGGTGAGCGACAGCGGCGCCGGGCTGCCCGATCCGCCGGTGGACGTGTTCAAGCCGTTCTTCACCACCAAGCCGGACGGGCTCGGCATGGGCCTGTCGATCAGCCGCTCGATCATCGAGGCGCACGGCGGCCAGCTGTCGGCGACCCGCAACCCGGAGCGCGGCAGCACCTTTCGCTTCGTCCTTCCGCACCGCGCGTGACCGCCGCGCGGATTCGCCGCGTGGTGCAATCCGGCCGATTGTGGTGAGCTGCGCCGGTGAACCTGTTCGGGCTGCTGCTCGACCA
Organism: Deltaproteobacteria bacterium; assembly: GCA_033764095.1. Lineage (GTDB taxonomy): Bacteria > Desulfobacterota > Binatia > HRBIN30 > CADEER01 > JBDTMT01. The sequence goes on from JANRJF010000458.1 coordinate 61,117, forward strand.
ACCGCGCGAGCGCGTCGCGCTCGCCTCCGACGACGCGACGTGGACCTACGGCGGCCTGGCCGACGCCAGCCTGCGGGTCGCGGCGGGGCTGGGTCGGCTCGGGCTGCAGCCGGGCGACCGGGTCGCCTACTTCCTGCCCAACTGCGTCGAGCTGGTGCTCGGTTACTTCGGCGCCTTCGCGGCGGGGGTGATCGGCGTTCCGCTCAACCCGCGCTACCAGGGCGCCGAGGTCGAGCACGCGGTGGCCGACAGTCGGCCGCGCGCGCTGATCGCCGACGCCGCCCTGCTGGCGCGGCTCGACGGCGCCCGCCTCGCCGCGCTCGGCATCGAGGCGGTGTTCGTGCGCGGCGGCCTCGCGCCGCCGGGAACCCGGCCCTTCGCTGCGCTGACCGCGCCAGCGCCGCGCGCGGCGCCGGCAACCGTCGCGCCGGCGGCCGACGCGGTGATCCTCTACACCTCCGGCTCGACCGCGGCGCCGAAGGGCGTCACCCACACGCACGGCGGCCTGCACAACGCCGTGCGCCATCAGGTCGCGACGCAGCAACTCACGGCGACCGACGTGCAGCTCGCCTGGATGGGCATCGCCTACATCGCGGCGTTCTGCGGCCAGCTGCTGCCCAGCCTGGCGCTCGGCGGTCGCACCGTGCTGCTCGGGCGCTTCGCGCCGGAGGCGGTGCTCGATGCGATCGCGCGCCAGCGGGTGACGCGGCTGCAGAGCGGACCGACCGACCTGCGCGACCTGCTCGACGCGCCCGGCCTCGCCGCCGCCGACCTGACCTCGCTGCGCGCCTGCATCGCCGGCGGCGAACAGATCCACCGCGAGCTGCACGAGCGCTTCGCCGCCCGCACCGGTTTCGCGCTCACCGAGGCGTGCGGCATGACCGAGCTCTACAACTACGCGAGCAATCCGCCGTTCGGCGCCAAACGGCTGGGCTCGATCGGCCACCCGACCGACGGCGTCGACATGCGGCTGGTGGATCGCGACGGCCGTGAAGCCGACGAAGGCGAGATCCACGTGCGCAGCGACGCATTGATGCGCGGCTACTGGAACAATCTCGAGGCGACCGCCGCGGTGCTGCGCGACGGCTGGCTGGCGACCGGCGATCTGGCGCGCCGCGATGCCGACGGCTGGTACTGGTTCATCGGGCGCCGCAAGCACCTCATCATCCGCGGCGCCTCGAACATCGCGCCGGGCGAGGTCGAGGCGGTACTGGTTGCACACCCGGCGGTCGCCAACGCCGGCGTGGTCGGCGCGCCGGATCGGCGCGAGGGGCACGTGCCGGTGGCGTTCGTTCAGCTGCGGCCCGGTGCGACCGTCGATGCCGAGACGCTGCGCGCCTTCGCCGCCGAGCGGCTCGCCGCCTACAAGGTGCCGGTGCGCATCGCGATCGTCGCGGCGCTGCCGCTCACCGCCACCGGCAAGGTCGATCGCGCCCGGCTGCCAATCTCCCCGAGCAAACCCCCCTTTGAAAGCGGGGGGTGAGGGGGGATTTTCGAAACGATCAGCGCCCGCGGGCAGGTCGTTTGGAAAATCCCCCCTGGCCGCCCTTTTTCAACGCGGGGGCTTTCAGCGAGGAGCGCGCCGCGGTCCTGGCGTAGCGCGTCACCGCTTCGCGATACGCCTTCTGCAGCTTGCGCGTCACGTTGCCGGGCTTGCCGGAGCCGAGCGTGCCCTCGTCGACCTGCGTGATCGGCACGATCTCGATCATCGACGAGGTGAGGAAGGCCTCGTCGGCGAGGCGCAGGTGGGTGGTGGTGATGTCCTGCTCGGCGATGCGCAGGCCGAGGCGCGCGGCGAGGTCGAGCACGATGGCGCGCGTCACGCCGGGTAGGATGCCGCCCTGCGGCGCGGTCATCAGCACGCCGTCGCGCACCACGAACACCGACGTCGTCGTGCCTTCCGTCAGCACGTGGTCGGCGCGCACGAAGATGCCCTCGTAGGCGCCGTGGTAGGAGGCCAGCACCTTGCCGACCACCGCCGGCAGGTAGTTGAGCGACTTGTGCTCGGGAATGAAGCCGTGGCGCGAGAAGGGCAGGAGCGCGACCTTCACGCCGCGCTTCTGGTGCGTCTCGATCTGCGGGTCGAGGGCGCGCACCATCACCATGGTGGTGGGCTTGGCGAGGTCGGGCGGCAGCACGCGCGGTTCGGCCGGCCCGCGCGTGATCGTCAACCGCACCCAGGCGTCGCGTTTGGCGAGCCCGTTCTTCGCCAGCAGCTCGCGGATGATCGCCGGCCAGTCGAGGTGCGGGATCGGCAGGCCGAGGATGTCGGCCGAGGTGCGCAGGCGGTGGAAGTGCTCCTCGATGCAGAAGGCGACGCCGCCGTAGGCGCGCATGGTTTCGAACAGGCCGTCGCCGTAGAGCAGGCCGCGGTCGTAGACGCTGACGGTGGCCTTGCGCGATTCGACGATGCGGCCGTTCAGGAACACGAAGCCGTTCTGCGTCATGCTGCGCTCCTCTCCAGCGTCGCCAGCGCCTGCGCCAGCGTCTCGACCTTCAACCAGGATTCGGCGTACTCGCGCTCGGCGTCGGAGTCGGCGACGATGCCGCCGCCGCTCCAGGCGCGCATGCCGCCGGCGGTGAGCGTCGCGCTGCGGATGGCGATGTTGAACGTCGCGCCGCGCGTGCAGTCGATCCAGCCGACGGCGCCGGTGTAGATGCCGCGCGGCGCCGGCTCGAGCTCGTCGATGATCTGCATGGCGCGCACCTTCGGGGCGCCGGTGATCGAGCCGCCGGGGAAGACGGCGCGCAACAGCGCAGCGAGCGTCACGCCGGGGCGCAGGCGACCGCGCACCTCGGAGACCAGGTGGGCGACGCCGGGAAAGCGGTGCACGCCGCCGAACGCCGGTACGTGCACCGAACCGGTGGCGCAGACGCGGCCCAGGTCGTTGCGCTCCAGGTCGACGATCATGACGTGCTCGGCCTGCTCCTTGGCGTCGTCGGGCAGCTCGCTGGCGCGCTCCGGCTGGCGCGTGCCCTTGATCGGGAAGGTGGCGACCGCGTCGCCGTCGAGCTGCAGCAGGCACTCGGGTGAGTTCGACACCACCGTCCAGCCGTCGCCCTCGACCAGCGCCGCGTACGGCATCGGGTAGCGCTCGCACCAGGCGGCGACCAGGGCGGCGGCCGCCGCCGGCGTCAGCGGCGCGTCGAACGGCTGTGCCAGGTTGACCTGGTAGATGTCGCCGGCGGCGATGTAGCGCTGCGCGCGCTCCAGCATGGCGAGGTACCGCGGCTTGCCGATCGCCGGGGTCAACGCCAGCGAGGGCGCCGCCAGGCGCGGCGCCGGCGCCTCGCCGCTCAGGCTGGCGCGGCGCCGCTCCAGGTCGTTGCGTTCGGCCGCCTCCAGCCAGGCGCCGCCGCGGCGGTGATCGACGCGCACCGACCAGTCGTACAGCGCGGCGAACAGCAGCGGGGTGTCGGGCCATGCCAGGCGGCGTGGCAGGCGCTCGATGGCATGCTTGAGGTCGTACGACAGCACCGCGGCGATGCCGGCGCCGTCGGCGCCGCGGTAGCGGGCGCGCGCCGCGTCGACGAACTGCTGCAGGGCGTCGAACGGGTCGCTCCACTGCCAGCGCGGCACCCCGTCGCCCTGCCAACGGCTCCAACCCGAGGCATGGACGGTCAGCGTCGCGACCGGATCGTCGGCGTAGCGTCCCGTTCCGTCGCCCCACGACGTCGGTCCGCCGCCGTCGAACCATGCCCGGTGCGGGTGCCGGGCGCCGCGCCCGAGCAGCGCCGAGAGGCGCGCGGCGCGGACGATTTCTTGCGTCGGCATCTGTTTCCTGCTTTGACCGGTGCCCTCCGCTCTATCGGGCGACCCGGACTGGCGCAACCGGCTGGTCGCGCAAAACGAGCGGCGACTGGGCCGATGAACGCGTCGCTCTCCCTTCTCCAGTCGGTGCTGCCGGCGAGCGTCGGTCTGCGCGTCAAGATTCCCGACGCACACCCCTCGGCGCAGATCCTCGGTACCGACCGCATGGGCTCCGGCGTGCTGGTCGATCCGAGCGGCATCATCCTGACGGTCAACTACATCGGACTCGGTGCCGAGACGGTCGAGGTGACCCTGCTCGACGAGACGCGTCTGGCCGGCCAGGTGATCGCGCAGGACTTCTACAGCGGGCTGTCGGCGGTGAAGGTTCCCGGCACCGGCTATCCCGCCGTGCGGCCCGGCAGCTCGGAGAGTCTGCAGGTCGGCCAAGAGGTCTTCCTGCTCGCCTCCGCCGGCGGCAGCCAGCGGCGCGTCAACAACGGTGGCATCTCCTCGCTCGGCCCGTTCGACGCGTTCTGGGAGTTCCGCCTCGAGCGCGCCATCGTCACCACGGCGATGAACCCCGGCCTCGGGGGTGGCGGCCTGTTCACCAACACCGGCGCGTTGGTCGGCGTCGTCTCGCTCGACCTCAACGAGGTCGGCCGCTTCACCCTGGCGATTCCGTCCGAGCACTGGTTCGCGCATCGCGACGAGCTGCTGCGCGAAGGGCGCCGCACCTCGCGTCCGGCGCGCGCCTGGGTGGGCTTCTACTGCTACACGCTGCGCGAGCACGTGGTGGTCGCCGGGGTGCTGCCCGGGACGCCGGGCGAGCGCGGCGGCCTGCGGCCCGGCGACGTCATCGTCTCGATCGACGACCAGGAGATCGCCAGCCGCGCCGATCTCTACGCCCGCCTGTGGACACACCGCCCCGGCGACAGCATCCGCTTCCACGTCTTCCGTGACGACTCGGTGCGGCAGGTGACGGTCGAGAGCACCGACGCCGAAACATTCTTCGCGTGAGGAGGATTCACCACAGAGACACAGAGCGCACAGAGAGGAATTTTGAACTTCGTCTTTCTCCGTGCCTCTGTGTCTCTGTGGTGAGTCTTCTCCGATGACACGGCGCATGGCGCTCGGCGACTTTCTGGTCGCCTACCTGCAGAAGATCGGCGTCACGCATCTGTTCGGCATCCCCGGCGACCTGGTGATGACGCTGTTCCTGCGCTTCGGGCGCAAGCGCGGGCTGCAGATCGTCACCATGTCGCACGAGCCGGGCGTCGGCTTTGCCGCCGACGGCTACGCGCGCGCCACCGGACGCCTGGGCGTGGTGTGCGTCACCTACGGCGCCGGCGGCCACAACATGGTGAACCCGGTGGCCGGGTCGTTCTCGGAGCGCGTGCCGCTGCTGGTCATCAGCGGCGGGCCCGGGGAGGAGGAGCGCAAGCTCGGCGTGCTCATCCACCACCAGGCCAAGGCGATCGAGTCGCAGCAGCGCATCTACCAGGAGCTCACCTGCGCGGCGAAGGTGATCGAGTCGACCGCCACCGCCGCCGAGGACATCGATGCCGTGGTCCGCGCCATCTGGACCAACCGGCGGCCCGGCTACCTGGAGATCCACCGCGACATGGTCGAGCGCCGCATCGAGGTGCCCGAGCATCTGCTCGCGTGGAACGGTCGCCTGCCGGAGCGCCACTCCGACCCGCGCAAGGTGCGCGAGGCGGCGCGCGAGACGGCGGCATGGCTCAACCGCGCGCGCGCGCCGCTGATCATCGCCGGCATCGAGAGCCACCGCTACCAACTGCTCGAGCCGGTGCGCGAGCTGATCGAGCGCACCGGCGCGGCGTGCGCCACCACCGCGCTGTCGAAAGGCGCGGTGCCGATGGATCACCCGCAGTACCTCGGCGTGTTCATCGGACCGATCAGCCCGGCGCCGATCCGCCGGCGCGTCGCGCGCGCCGACGTGGTGGTCAACCTCGGTACGCTGCTCACCGACATGGACTGGATGGCGCGGCGGCCGACCATGCGCCGCGAGCGCACCGTGTGGGCGGTGGAGGATCGCGTCGACGTCAGCTTCCATTCCTACAACCAGGTGACGCTGCGCGACTTCGTCCAGGCGCTGCTCGACCAGCCGCTGCGCCGCCATCGCGAGCGGGTGCACTACGCCGACAACCTGCCGGCGCCGCCGCGCGGGCTCGGCCGCGCCATCCGCGTCACCGATCTGCTGCTCGAGGTGAACCGCTTCCTGCGCGGCCGCCGCGATCTGGTCGTCGTCGCCGAGGCCGGCGACGCGCTGTTCGCCGGGCTCGACGTGCGCGTCGAGGGTGACGCCGCCTACCTGGCGCAGGCCTACTACGCTTCGATGGGCTTCGGCGTGCCGGGCGCCATCGGCGCGCAGATCGGCACCGGCAAGCGCACCCTGGTGCTGTGCGGCGACGGCGCCTTCCAGATGACCGGCACCGAGCTGGCGCAGGCGCCGCGCCATGGCGCCAACCCGATCGTGGTGCTGATCAACAACGGCGGCTGGGGCATCTTCCGCCCGGTCGCCGACGGGCAGGAGGACCTGCTCGACATCCCGCCCTGGCCCTACGCCGACCTCGGCCGCGCCTGGGGCGGCTTTGGCGTGCGCGTCGAGCACGTCGGCGCGCTGCGCCAGGCGCTCGCCGCGGCGGCCGCCCAGCCGCGCTTCGCGGTCATCGAGGTGATGATCGAGCCCGGGTCGCTTTCACCCGTCACCCGCAAGTACATTGCCGCCTCGGTGCGCGCACGATGATCGTCCTGCTCTATGGCCGCACGGCCGACCCCTGGGTGACGCCGATCATCCAGGACCTGCAGGCGGCGGCCGCCGCGCAGCGGCGCGAGATCCACGCCCTGGCGATCGAGACCGCGCTGCGCTCGCCGCGCCAGTGGCAGAGCGTCGAACGCCTCTACGTGCTGCCCTTCGACCTGCCCGTGGCGCTGCCGGACGGCTTCTCCAGCGCCACCCCGCGCCTGTTGGCCGAGCTCTTTCCCACCGCCGAGGTGGTGAACCCGGCGGCGGCGCACGAGCTGGTCTGGGACAAGATCGCCACCGCGCATCGCCTGCTGGAGCGCGGTGTGCCGATGCCGGAGACGCTGATCACCGACGACCCGCACGAGGCGCAGGCCTTCGTCCGCCGCCATCAGCAGGCCATTCTCAAGGAGCCGCGCGCCTGCGGCGGCCATGGCCATGTCGTGCTGCTCGCCGGCGACGACGGCGCGCTGGCCGGCGAGGTGGCGAGCGGCCGGCGCTACGCCGTCGAGCTCGAGGCGGCCGGGCTCGGGCGCCGCCTGCAGCACGGCGTGCTGGCGCTGCCGCCGCCGTTCTATCTGCAGCGCTTGGTGACCGGCGTCGGCCGCGGCGGCGTGCTGAGCCAGGCGCAGGTGCTGCGCGCCTACATCATCGACGGGCAGATCGCGTTCTGGACCGAGCGTACGCGCGACAAGATCCGGCGGCCGGCGGACTTCATCGTCAGCGCCACCTTCGGCGCCCGTTACCGCTTTGTCCGCGCGGTGGGTGACGCCCTCGCCGCCGTGGCGCGGCGCGCCGCCGAGGCGCTCGGGCTGCGCGTCGGCGTCGTCGACCTGCTGCGCGCCGGCGACGACGGCCCGTTCGTGCTGGAGGCCGACAGCGACGGCCAGCACATGCTGATCGATCGCAGCTTCAAACACATTCCCGAGTACCGCGACGTCTTCGATATCGACCGCATGATCGCCGACGTCCTGATGACTCCCGCCGCGCCGGCGGCACGTCCGCTGCCGCGGCGGCCGCCGCTGGCGCGCCGCGATGCGCCGCGTGAACGGCGCGATGATCCGCGCGTCGAACGCCGCCCGCGCGCATCAGGTCCGCGGCCAGCGAAGCCGTATGCGGCGCGCCCGCGCCCGGATGGACCGCGCGCTGCCGGCCCGCGATCGGGTGGCCCGCGCCCCGGTG
>JANRJF010000459.1:0-9799 GCA_033764095.1 Deltaproteobacteria bacterium
GCTGCCGTGCGACGTCGCCGACCGCGACGCGGTGTTCGCCACCGCCGCGGCGGCGCACGCACAGCTCGGCTCGCTCGATCTGCTGGTCAACAACGCCGGGTACGGGCATCACCGCCCGTTCCTCGACTGGGACCTCGACGACATGGAGCGCATGTTGCGGGTCAACTTCCTCGGCTCGCTCTACTTCACCAAGGCGCTGGCGCCGGCGATGGCCGCGCAGCGGCGCGGATGGCTGGTGTTCATTGCCTCGGTGGCGGGCCGCATCGGCGTGCCGGACGAGTCGGCCTACGCCGCTTCCAAGTTCGCCATGGTCGGCCTCGCCGAGGCGCTGTCGATCGAGCTGGAGGACGCCGGGGTGCACGTGCTGACCGTCTGCCCGGGCGCCATCCGCACGCCGTTCTTCGACGCCGAGGCGCTGGCGCGCATGCCGCCGGTGGCGCGCCGCAGCATGGTCGAGCCGGAGGCGCTGGTCGACGCCATCATGCAGGCACTCGCCGCCGGCCGCTACGAGCTCACCTACCCGCGCTTCATTGCCGCCGGCTACGTCACCAAGGCGCTGGCGCCCGGCATCATGCGCCGCAACATCAAGCGCACGACGATCGACGCGGTGAAGAAAGTCTAGGAGTCACCGCCCCAGCAGTGCCTGCAGCACCGGTGCGACGTCGTCGTAGTCGCTGAACACGACCTCGGCGCCGGCGGCGCGCAGGCGGTCGCGCCCCTCGGGGCGCTCGTTGACGCCGATGAAGCGCGCCCCGATGGCGCGCGCGGCGGCGATGTCCCAGACGCCGTCGCCGACGTAGGTGACCTGGGGCGGCGCAAAGCGGCGGCCATAGTGGGCCGCGGCGCTGGCCACGGCGCGCGCCAGGATCTCCTCGCGCGCCTGCTCGCGGTGCGAGAAGCCGCCGCAGGGGAAATGCGCGTGCAGGCCGACGGCGGTGAGCTTGGCGCGCGCCGACGGCTCGACGCAGCCGGTGGCGAGCGCCAGCGGCACGGCGTTGGCGCGCAGGCTGTCGAGCAGCGCCGCCGCGCCGGCGATCGGACGCACCGGCGACTCGTCCGCCGCGATCGCGGCGCGGAGGTGCGCGACGAAGCGCGCCAGCGCCGCATCCACCTCGGCGTCGCCGTGGTCGAGGCCGGCGCGGCGCAGCACGCCGCGCACGTAGCCGTCGTCGCTGATCACCATGTCGGCGGCGAAGCCGAGGTCGACCGGTCCGCCGCAGTGCTCGTGCAACGCGCGGGCGAATGCGATCTCCTCGGCGACGTGCACCAGCGTGCCGTCGATGTCGAACAGGATCAGACGATCGGTCATGCGGTCGTTGCGGCGTTGGCGGGCGCCGGCTGGTATCGCAACAACCAGACGCCGATCGCCATCGAGCCGAGCGCCATCCATTGCGCCGTGGTCAGGCCGATCAACCAGTCCGGGTTGCGGCGCAGGAACTCGACGGCGAAGCGCGTCAGGCCCGACCACAGCAGGTAGTGGCCGAGCAGGTGTCCGCGCGGCAGCCGCCGGCGCTGGCGCCAGAGCACGGCGAAGATGACCAGGTAGCAGATCATCTCGTAGATCGGCGTCGGGTGGACGCGGTCGGTGGTCGGCACGACGCCGTCCGGATAGCTCATCCCCCACGGCAGGTCGGTGGGCACGCCGTAGTCGCCGTCGCCGGCGAGTTGGCAGCCGATGCGGCCGATGGCGAGGCCGATCGCCAGGCCGGGCGCGGCGATATCGCCGACCGTCCACCACGACAGGTCGATGCGCCGCGCCCACCACAGGATGCCGATGGCGCCGCCGATCACGCCGCCGTACCAGACCCAGCCGCTCGACGAGAGCAGGAAGGCGATGGGGTCCTCGACGAAGTAGTTCCAGCCGGTCGGGATGACGAACAGGCGCGCGCCGATCCAGCCGCCGACGTACCCCCAGAGGATCATGTCGTAGCCGAGGCGCTCGTCGAAGCCGCGCTCCTTGAACTGCTGTCGTACCACCAGCAGGGCGGCGAAGAAGCCGAGGAACGCCATCGCCCAGAAGCTGGGAATGGCGATCTCGCCGAGGTGGAAGAGGATCGGGCGCATCAGCTGGACATCCCCTCTGGCCGCGCGTCTGCCCGTGGGATCAGTGGCGGCGCCGGGCGCAACGCGAGCAGGGCGCCGACGGCGATCGACGCCAGGCCGACCCACTGCGCCACCGTCAGGCCGAAGCCGACGACGGGGTTGCGGCGCACGAACTCGACCGCGAAACGCATGGCGCCAGAGTACACGAGATACTCGCCGAAGCGCGCACCGGGGGCGTGCGGGCGCGCACGACGACGCCACAGCACGGCGAAGATGAGCAGGCAGGCGAGCGATTCGTAGACCGGCGTCGGATGGACGCGGTCGGTGGTCGGCACCACGCCGTGCGGGTACGCCATGCCCCAGGGCAGGTCGGTGGGCACGCCGTAGTCGCCGTCGCCCGACAGCTGGCATCCGACCCGCCCGATCGCCTGGCCGATCGCCAGCGCCAGGCCGGCGATGTCGGCGACATCGCCGAGCGGCAATGCGATCTGCCGCGCCTTCCAGATCACCGTCGCCGCGCCGCCCAGCACGCCGCCCTGCCACACCCAGCCGCTGCCGGAAAACAGCAGGCCGAACGGGTCGGCCTGGAACTGATCCCAGGCGGTGACGATGAGAAACAGCCGCGCCCCGACGAAACCGCCGATGTAGGACCACAGGATCAGGTCGTACGCCTTGGCCGGGTCGTGCCCCTGCCGCCGCAACTCGCTGCGCACCACCAGCAGGGCCACCAGGAACGCCGCCGCCACCGACACCCAGAAGGCATCGACCGGAACGCCGAAGACGGTGAACAGGGTCGGGTACACGGTAGGAAGGGGTTGGGGGTTAAGGCTCGGAAGTCAGATTCTTCGGATCCTCAACCCCTAACCCCCTGACCCCCAACCCCATCGCCTTCACATGCCCATCACGTGGTACCCGGCGTCGACGTGCACCACCTCGGCGGTGATGCCGGCGGCGGCTGGCGAGCACAGGAAGGCGGCGGTGGCGGCGACCTCCTCGGTGCTGATGTTGCGGCGCAGCGGCGAGTACTCGGCCTGGTGGCCGAGCATTGTGCGGAACCCGCTGATCCCGGCGGAGGAGAGGGTGCGCAGCGGACCGGCGGAGATGGCGTTGACGCGAATACCGACGCCGCCCAGGTCCCACGCCAGGTAGCGCACGCTCGCTTCCAACGCCGCCTTGGCGACGCCCATGACGTTGTAGTTCGGCACGACACGCTCGCCGCCGAGGTAGGTGAGCGTGACGATCGCGCCGCGGCGCGGCGCCAGCAAAGGCTCGGCGGCGCGCGCCATGGCGACCAGCGAGTAGGCGCTGACGTCGAGCGCGAGATGGAACCCCATTCGACTGGTCTCGACAAAGCGCCCTTTGAGATCATCGCGGTTGGCGAACGCCAGCGAGTGCACCAGCGCGTCCATCGTGCCCCAGCGCTCGCGCAGGGCGGCGAAGGCGGCCTCGATCTGCGCGTCGTCGGTGACGTCGCACGGCAGCACGCAGTCGACGCCGAGCGACTCGGCCAGCGGCCGCACCCGCTTCTCGATCGAGTCGTTGGGATAGGTCAGCGCCAGCTCGACGCCGTCGGCGTGCAGGCGCTGCGCGATCGCCCAGGCGATGCTGTGGTCGTTGGCGACGCCAAAGACGGCGGCGCGGCGCGGGGTGGAATCGGAGGAGGTCATTCGGGAAATCCCCCCTGACCCCCCTCGTTCAAAAAGGGGGGAAGAAAAAAAGAGGGGGCTGATCGCTCAGCCCCCTCTCGGGTGTTCGTGTGACGGTTACCTGGCCGTCAGCCGCGACTTACTTGCTGCGGCGGCGGATCCAGAGCAGCGCGGCCGCCGGCAGCAGCAGCAGCCAGCCGTTGCCGGCCTGCGCCGGAGCCACGACGGAGCAGCCGTCGTCATCGAAGCCGCCGCCACCACTGATGGTCGGCGTGCGGGTCGCCGTCGCCGTGTTGGTCGGCGGCGGGGTGTTGGTCGACGTAGCGGTCGGACCGATCGGCGTGGTCGGCGTCTCGGTGGGCGTCGCGGTCGGCGTGTCGGTGACCGGGCCACCGACGGTGACCGTGCCATTCGTGCACTCGGCCAGCAGCGCGCCGCCATCCGGGTCGCTGGCGCCCGGGTTCGAGCAGGTCAGCGGATACTCGCCGCTCTCGGCACCCTCGGCGATCGTCACCTTGCAGGTGTACATCGTCGAGCCGGTGGGGATCGGCGCGACGTTGTCGAGCGCCAGGACCAGCGAGCGGATGCCCGTGCAGGTCTCACCGACCGTGCAGCCGGCCGGCTGGAAGGCGAACGACGTGCCGCCCTTGTCGATCTCGGGGTTCACCGCGCAGTCCGGCTTGCCGTTGGTCTTCGCCGCGATGGCGATGGGGGCCGCAAAGGCAATGTCGTTCTGCGTGCCGGCGACATCCGTGCCGGTCTCCAGCGACACGCTGACGTCGACTGTCTGACCCGCCTCGCCGGTCGCCGAACCGACGATGATCGTCGCGTCGGAGGCGCCGCCGTTGACGATCACGCGACCGTCGGTGCCGGACGACGCCAGTGCCTGGCCGTCCGGATCGCTGGCGCCGGTGTTGGTGTTCGACAGGGTCTTCTCACCCGCGCTGGCGCTCTCCGCGATCGCCACCTTGCAGGTGTAGAGTCGCGAGCCGTCGGGGATCGGGGCAACGTTGTCGAGCGCCAGCACCAGGGCGCGAATGCCGGTGCAGGTGGTGCCCGCCGTGCAGCCGGACGGCTGGAAGGCGAACGACGTGCCACCCTTGTCGATGTCCTGGTTCACGGCGCAGTCAGGCTTGCCGTTGGACTTTGCCGCAACCGCGACGCCGCTGTCGGCGCCGAAGGTGATGTCGTTCTGCGTGCCGGCTACCTCGGCGCCGCCGGTGCCGAGCGAGGCGCTGATCTCGACCGTCTGGCCCGGATCACCGGTCGCCTCGCTGAGGCTGATCACCACGTCTGCTTGTGCGCTTGCCGCGATGATCAGCGAAGCGCCCGCCGCGAACGCGGCGAACTTGAACTGACTCGTCATTTCTTGCCCTCCCCTGGAATAACGGTTGGCATCCCATAGCACGTCGCGGGGCCCAAGCAACCGCGACGGGCCGACTATTTGTGACCGAATCTACGGATTTAACGGAATCTTCTCGGTGGAGGCGCGCCTCAGCTCGGGCAGGTGCCGAGCGCGTTGTTGACGCCGGTGATGAGCTCGTTGATCGCCACCTGGCCGTCCTTGTTGACGTCGAACGACGGGCAGGCGCTGACCGGCGAGGACCCGAGCGCGATGTTGACGCCGGTGATCAGCTCGTTGATCGCCACCTGGCCGTCGCCGTTGCAGTCACCAACGCAGGACGGACCGCCCTCGCCGACGGTGAACTCGCCGTCGTCGAAGGCGATGGTGCTGGCGTTGTCCTTGGCGCTGACGTCACACGCCGACTGGTCGCCCATCGAGAGGTTGGCAGCGAACTGCGGCTTGCTCGCGTCGAGCGCCGAGAAGGCATGCAGCGGAACCTTGGTGCCGCTGGTCACGCCGCTCGCGGCCTTGAGCTTGAGCGTCACGATGACGCCGTCGTCGGGCAGCACCGGGATGGAAACCGGCCCCTGCTCGGGCAGCGTCTTCGGTCCGTACAGCGCGATATTGACGAAATTGTCGCGCTCCTGACCGGCGCCGGTGTCCGGACACAGGCAGCGATTGCGGTTGTTGCACTGGGCGTTCTCGACCACGACGGTGAAGTCGTTGGCCAGCGCCGGCGCGACCGCGACGACGCCCTCGGCCAGATTGCCGCCGCTGCAGTCGAACTGCAGCGGCGCGTCGGAGCCGCTGCCGGGGATGCCGACGGTGAACGCCAACGCCGCGACGTCGTCGGCGCCGCGCTGCGACTGGCCGTCGTCGGCCGCCTGCTTGAAGCTGATCGACACGCTGCCGGCCTCACTGCTGCTGCCGGACGCATCGCCGATGATCAGCTGGGCGCAGGCGGCGCCGCTGCAGGGGTTGGAGACCGTTCCGGGAGCCGGGCACTGGGCGCTCGCGACGGTCGCGACACCGAGCATCGCGGAGGTCACCGCCACCAACGCCAGCCGCTGCACCATCCCTGCGTCTCCGATACGAACGCCGGCGGAATTACCGCCTACGCTCCACCGCCACAGTTCGCTCCCAATGACCTGCCGGGCCTGAAAAAATTTCGCCACTGCTACCTCACCTGACATTGTGTTGTCAAAGGCGCGCCGAGTCGCCGTTATGCTGCGGGGCACCCGTTCAATGCGTTGTTCACCGCGGCGATGAGCTCGTTGATGCCGACCATCCCGTCACCGTTCGCGTCGAACGACTCGCACTCCGACAGCGGCGTGCTGCCGAGCGCGATGTTGACGCCGAGAATCAACTCATTGATGGCCACCATGCCGTCGTTGTTGCAATCGCCGACGCAGGCGGGCACCGGCGGGGTGCCGGTGTTCTTCAACACCGAGACGTCGGCGGTGTCGTAGTTGCTGCTGATCAGGTCCGGCAGCCGATCGTTGTTCAGGTCGGCGGCGATCAGGCCCCACGAGCCGGAATTGGTCTCGAACTGCACCGCATCCTGGAAGTTGCCGTCGCCGGTGCCGACCAGCACCGAGACACTGCCCTCGAACTCGGGCGTGCCGAAGCTGTCGGCGGTGGCGAGGTCGCGGATGCCGTCACCATTGAAGTCGCCGACCACGACGCTCTCGGGGAAGCCGCCGACCAGATACGGCACGGCCTCGGCGAGGATGCCGCCGCCGGTGTTGAAGAGGACGTCGAGCGTGTCGAAGTACTCGGTCGCCACCGCGACGTCGTCGAGCCCGTCGCCGTCGAGATCGCTCACCGCGATTCCCTGCGGCGACTCCTCGACCGCCGCCGTGCCGGCGACCAGGAACAACCCGTCGCCCTGGCCGAGCAGCGTCGCCACCGCGGCGTCGTCGTTCAGGCTGACAGCGAGGTCGGTGCTGCCCTGGTTGTCGAGATTGCCGGAGGCGAGGCCGAGCGGTCCGCCGGCGACGTCGGTGGTCTTCAACTCGCCGAAGCCGCCGAGGCCGTCGCCGAGACGGGCGCTGACCGTGTCGCCGAACAGATCGGCGGTGGCGACATCGAGCTTGCCGTCGCCGTTGAAGTCGGCGAGCACGACGCTCTGCGGGAAGGAGCCCATCGCGACCGACACGCCATCGTCGAAGTGGCCGTCGCCATGACCGATGAAGACGACGATGCTGTCGCCGCTCTCGTCGGCAACCACCAGGTCGATCTTGGTGTCGCCATTCAGATTGCCGGAGGCGATCGCGCTCGGCGCGCCACCGACGTCGAGCGTGTCGCCGACCGTCAGGCCGCTCTCGCCGTCGCCGAGCAGGATGGTGACGTTGTCCGACCCGCTGTTGGCGGTGGCGAGGTCGAGATGCCCGTCACCGTTGAAATCTCCCGAGGCCAACCCAACCGGGGCATCGGAGCAGTCGACATCCGGCGTGCAGCCCGACGGACCGAGCCCGACGTTCACCGCCGGCGCAAACGACAGGGCCGGAATTCCCGCCCAGGCTGCCGCTGCGACCAGCGCCACGACCCCCGTCGCGACTGCGCTTCCCCCTCGTCCCCAAGTGCGATTGCGACTCACGACACACTCCTCGGCGTATGCAATGCGGATTCGAACCGGTGCGAGATTCGTGGCGCCGGAAGGCCATGTCGCTGGCGCGGCTCCGGAGCGCGCGTGGCGCGGCGTGTCTCCACGATGACCAAGATGATGGGCGAGCTTTGCCGGCCACCCAAAACTTTGTCAAGGCGCGGACCGGCGTGCCGAGCAACGCGCGCGCCAATCGCCGAAATGCTGCGCTGAACAGCACTCTCGACCCGCCGAGACATCGTGCGGACCCGGTTGTGTCGTGTCCAGCGAGGCGATTGCTCATCGCGGCGGGCTGGTCTAGACGGCCCGGGCGATGACGGGCGCGTTGAACGGAATCCGCGTGGTCGAGTGCGGCGACGGGGTCTCGGCGGCCTACGCCGGCAAGCTGCTCGCCGACCTCGGCGCCGACGTGGTGAAGGTCGAATCGCCGGCCGGCGACACGGCGCGCCGGCGCGGACCCTACCCCGGCGGCACGCCCGACCCCGAGCGCAGCGGCCTCTACCTCTATCTGAACACCAACAAGCGCGGCGCCGTGCTCGACCTGGCGTCCGCCGAGGGGCGGGCGTCATTGGATGCGCTGGCACGCCGCGCCGACCTGGTGGTGCACAACCTGCCGCCCGCCGACACCGCGGCGCGCGGGCTCGCCGCCGACGCCCTGCTCGCCGCCAACCCGCGCCTGGTGGTGGCGTCGATCACTCCTTACGGCCTGCAGGGCGCGCGCCGCGACTGGGCGGCGACCGATCTGACGCTGTGGAACGCCGGCGGCATCGCCTACCTGAACGGCGGCGGCTTCGAAGCCGAGGATCTGCCGCCGCTCAAGCCGTTCGGCCAGCAGGCTGAGTTCCAGGGCGGCGTCAACGCGGCCATTGCGGCGCTCGGCGCGCTGCGCGTCGCACGCCGCGACGGCAGCGGCCAGCACGTCGTCGTCTCGATCCAGCAGACGCTGGCGGCGATCCTCGAGCTGACCTTCGAGTACTGGCCGTATCAGGGCCTGATCGCCTCGCGCCTCGGCCGCAAGCCGATCCAGCCGCTCGACTTCCTCGAGTGCCGCGACGGCTGGGTGTTCATCTGCTGCGTCGAGGAGCACCAGTGGCAGGAGTTCGTGCGCATGATCGGCAGCCCCGAGTGGGCGGAGATGGAGCTGTTCGCCGATCGCCTGAGCCGCGGCGCCAACTGGGACGCGCTGAAGATCTTCCTGCAGGAATGGGCGAGCGAGCAGTCGGTCATGGAGGTCTACCACGCCGCGCAGCAGCGCCGCATTCCGTTCGCGCCGGTGTCGACGATGGGCGACCTGCTCGCCTCCGAGCACCTGAAGGCGCGCGGCTTCTTTGCCACCCTCGACCTGCCGGGCGCGCCGATCCGCGTGCCCGGTGCGCCGTACAAGCTCACCGCCACGCCGTGGGCGATCCGCCGCCCGGCGCCGCGCCTCGGCGAGCACACCGCCGAGGTGCTGCGCGAAGCCGGCGCGGCCTGAACGAGATCCGCCATGACGTTACCGCTCGAAGGCATCCGCGTCGCCGACTTCACCTGGGTGTGGGCCGGACCGTTCTGCACGCTGCAGCTCGCCCACCTCGGCGCCGAGGTGATCCGCGTCGAGAGCGCCTCTCGCACCTGCGTCACCCGCCTGCTGCCGCCGTTCGCCGACGGCGAGCCGGGCCGCAACCGCAGCGGCTACTTCAACCAGTACAACCAGGGGAAGCTGAGCCTGGCGCTCGACATGAAGCACGGCGAGGCGCTGGCGGTGGCGAAAGACCTGGTCGCGCAGTGCGACATCGTCTGCGAGAACTTCGCCGCCGGCGTGATGACGCGTATGGGGCTGGGCTACGAGGCGCTGCGCCAGGTGCGGCCCGACCTCATCATGATCGCGCTCTCCGGCTACGGCGCCACCGGCCCGGAGAGCGAGTTCGTCTCCTACGGCCCGGCGCAAGTGCCGCTGTCGGGGCTGTCGTCGCTGACTGGCTACGCCGACTGGCCGCCGATGCACGTCGGCATCTCCTACGGCGATCCGACCGGCGGCCTGCACGGCGCCGTCGCGGTGCTCGCCGCGCTGCTGCACCGCGACGCCACCGGCGAGGGGCAGTACATCGACCTGTCGCAATGGGAGACCAGCATCGCCGTGCTCGGCGAGGGCGTGCTGGAGCAGAGCGTCACCGGCGCGCA
>JANRJF010000460.1:0-13100 GCA_033764095.1 Deltaproteobacteria bacterium
TTTCAAAGGGGGGAAGCGCAGAGCGGGGAAGCAGCTCCTGTAAATAGCGGCTGTAGAAGTGAATACCCGAGTCGATCGCCAGGCCGTACAGGATGGCGGCGAAGCTGAGCGACAGGGCGTTGAGCTCGTCGAACAGCAGCAGCGAGAGCGCGAAGGCGAGCAGCGTGCTGAGCACCAGCGGCCAGGCGAGGAAGGGCAGGGCGCGCAGGTTGCCGTAGCCGAGCCAGAAGACCAGCAGCACGCCGACGAAGGCGAGCAGCGAGAAGCGGATGATGTCGTCGCGCATCGTCGTCGCGTCTTCGAGCGCGAAGACGTAGCCGCCGGTGAGCTCGACGCGCAGCGGCGTGCCGCCGCGCTCGGCCTGCGTCGCGGCGATCGCGTCGCGCGTCGCGGCGACGACGCGGCGGCTGAGCTCGATGTCGAATGGCGAGCCGCTCGGGCGCGCCAGCAGCAGCAGCGCGCCGCCGTCGTGCGCGGTGATGTAGCCGCCGTCGAGCGCCGCCGCATCCGGCGACGCCGCGGCCAGGGCTCGGGCGGCGAACAGGCGCAGGCCGAGCGGATCGGCGGCGACCAGGCGCGGCAGACTGGTGTCGAACGGCGCCGCCAGCATCGCCTTGTCCACCGTCACCTGCTGCGCGATGCCCACCCGGGTCAGCCGCTGCTCGATCTGGGGAAACGCGTCGAGCGGCAGATAGTTGGGCAGATACGGCCCGAGCAGCCCGTCCGCCACCGCCTGCGCATCGAGGCGCCCCTGCACGCGCGCCATGTCGGGCAGGGCGGACAGTCGTTCGCTCAGCGCGTCGGCAAAGGCGATGCGCTCGGCCGCGGGACCATCGACCAGGATCACCAGCTCATCGAGCTGGCCGAAGTCGGCGATGAATGTCTTGAAGTCGTCGAACGCCGCGGTGCCGCGCGGCAGCATCGACAGCACGTCGACGTCGAGCCGCAGGCGGGTGAGCGACAGCGCCGCCAGCGCGCCGACCAGCAGCGAGCCGACCAGGATGGCGCGATGATGGCGCTCCAGCAGCGCCGCCCAGCGGGCCGCGGTCATTTCAAAAGGATGTGCGTCGCGCCTTCAGGGGGTTGAAACAACGAATCCTCGAGACGCGGATTCACGTCGTACTTCGAGATCTTCACCAAGACAGTGCCGATCGACTGATCAACTTCGATCTTGAACGGCAGCATGAACCCGTCGACGTCGGCTGGTTCCGAATAGCGGACGTTGACGCTGTCAAGATACGCGCGCTCGAGCAACGTGTGGTGTTGAGCAGCCCGGATCACGAACAAGTGATTGCCACATCGCACGTCGGTCAGTCGGTCGTAAGAACGCTCAATCTCGCAAGTGAGCGGATCGATGGGCTCGCGGAGGAAGACCTCGGAGAGGTCAATCATCGATTGCGAAGGCAGGGTGCGGTCTCGCTCGGACGCGAGCGGTAGTGAGAACCAGCCATCCGCTCCGTCGCGCACGTAGTCGAACACCGTGATGCCAAGCGGGAGCATTAGACGCATACGGAAGCGATCCGGCTTGACCACTAGCAGCACCCCCGAAACCCTGCTCAGCGTGCCATCGTCGAGCCAAACTGACGCCGAGAACTGCGCCCGCAGACTGTGCATCGCGCGCTCTTGCGTCGCGACGTAATCAACGGCTGACTCTGCATTGCGGTCAACCGGCTCCGCCGCCGCCGGTTCCCCTCGGCGAACACAGCCGCCGAGCATGAGAACCAGTCCCGCAACCAGCGCCTCACGGCGTCGTGAAGATCGCATCCGGCAGCTCGGCGTTGCGCTGCACGTCGCGCATGGCGATCTCCAGCCGATCGCCGAGCGCGTCGTCGAGTCGCATGGTGCGGATGGCCAGCGGGTGGCCGCCGAAGGTCATGTCGATGCGCTTGTAGAGCCGCTGCCAGGCGGGCAGCGTCGGCGTCAGCGTCACGGCGATGCCGTCGCCGTCGGCCTGCGCGTGCACCTGGAAATGGGTCATTGCCTGGTTCACCTGGCCGCCGAGCAGCGCGCCGAGCTCGGTGAACAGGTCGATCATCGGCGTCGCCGACATGTCTTTCATCTGCTCGGCGTCGATGCCGGGAAGGCTGACGGTGCGGCCATCGATCAGCACGGTGGCAAGCTGCGGCGTCTGGATGTCGAGCCGCACCTTGTCCGGGCGCTTGAAGCGAAAGCGGCCGGTGGAGACGATCGGCTCGGTCAGCAGCGAGACGGTTTTGGTCTGCGTGAAATGCGCGTCGATCGTCCGCAGACTGGTCTGCGCCGCCTCCAGCGCCTGCAGGCAGCTCGGCGTGCTGTCGCAGGCGGCGTGCGCGACGCCGGCGAGGAAGAGAAGAGCGATGAGCGATGAGCAATGAGCAATGAGGGAGAGGGGAGCGACGAGCGATGAGCGACGAGCAATGATGGGGAGGTGACGAATCAACTCATCGCTCATCGCTCATCGCTCATCGCTGCCGGGCCGCTCATCGCTCGTCGCTCATCGCTTTCGTTCAGGCGGCGGCGCGAGCCGTGAGGATGAAGTCGGCGAGCGCGTCGATCGAGGCGAAGGCCTTCTGGCCGACCTCCTCGTCGGGGATGGTGACGTGGAAGTTGTCCTCGACCAGCACCACCAGCTCCAGCGCGTCGATCGAATCGAGCCCCAGCCCCTCGACGAAGATCGGTGCGGCGTCGTCGATGTCCGCCGGCCGCTTGTCCTCCAGCTTGAGGCCCTCGACGATCATGGCCTTGAGGCGCTGCTTGAGCTCGTCGCGCTGCATGGAGGTTCCCTAGGTGACGTTCGTGTGGGTCGCAAGCACCGCGGCGAGGCTGTTCGCTGTTAGGCTGTTACGCTGTTAGGGGTTCGGATTTCCCCTAGCAGCGTAACAGCCTAGCAGCCTAACAGCCTTCCTCAGAACGACTGCCCCGACCCGAACAGCACCTGCACGTCGCCCTGGTCTTCGTCCAGGCGGGTGGCGACCTCCAGGTAGGCGGAGGCGGGGAAGAAGCCGAAGAAGTCGTAGAGGAAGCCGATGCCGGCGCCGGCGCCGACCGCCCAGTGCTCGGGGTTGTAGATGCGGCCGGCGGAGTTGCTGACGTTGCCGGTGTCGAGCAGGCCGTGGACGTTGAAGCGGCGCAGCACCAGCACGTCGTGCAGGTTGAGGTCGACCTCGGGGAAGATCTCCTGGCGCAACTCGCCACGCAGCACGAAGAGATTGCGCGCCAGCTGCTCCTCCGCGCCTATACCGCGGATGCTGCGCTCACCGCCGAGGCTGTAGAGGCCCTGGTTGGGGACGCGGCCGCCGAGCGACTCGATGAAGCCGTTGAACAGCTGGCCGGCGAGCACCGTGCGCGGCGACCACAACGGCACCGTGCCGGAGGCGACGGTGCCCCAGGCGAGATAGCTGTAGTCGCCGCCGAACGCTTTGTCGTACCAGTCGAAGTACAGGCGCAGGCGGCGCTGCTGGCTGGGCGCGTCGAGCCAGAAGACGTTGCTGTAGTCGTAGCGCGTGCCGAAGCCGGCGAGCTGGCCGGTGGTGCGCACGCCCGGTTGCGCGTCGTTCTTGAAGGAGCGGTCGAGCGCCTGGAAGGTGTAGAAGCCGTACAGGTTGTGGCGGAAGCGGCTGTTGTCGACCGGCGCGCCGAAGTGCAGGCGCGGGCCGGCGGCGAAACCGATGCCGCGGTTGGTGTAGAAACCGGTGACGGCGAAGTCCTTGCGGTAGTCGTAGCGCAGCCGCGTCACCAGCTGCGCGCCGAAGGCGAACTCGGTCGAGCTCACCTCGACGTCGGCGGAATCCACCACCGTCTGCAGGCGCGGCAGCCAGGCGTTGTTGGCGCGGTCGTCGTCGATCAGCTGGCGGTCGGGGTCGATGATCGCCTGGTAGACATGGCCCTCGGTGGTCGCCGACATCAGCGCCACGTCGCCGCCGCTCTTCCACTGCATGTCGACCGTCTCGCCGCCGATGCTGCGCAGCCGCACGGTGACCGGCTCGGCGAACGGGCGCGAGCTGACGCGGCGGACCGCGACCGCGCTGCGCCGCGTGTTGCCTTCCGGCACGTTGAAGTCGGTCGCGTCGATTCGGTAGTCGATCGCCGGGTAGGGGCCGAGCCATTCCTCCAATCGCGCCGCCACCGGCAGCGACGGCGCGCCGGCCGCCATGCACTCACGCAGCGGCAGCGGCGCGCCGAGGCAGGCGTCGAGCAGCGGATCGTAGCGCGGCGGGTCGAGCTCGGCGCGCAGCTTGGTGACCACGACGCGGCCCGGCGGGCCGTCCTCGTTCACCGACCACACCTGCGCGTGCAGCGGGTCGGCCTGCTTGGCGTTGTCGAAGAAGGCGCCGGTGAACGGCACCTTCGGCGTGCTCTCGAAACGGTCGACGGCGGCGAAGATGTTGAACAGGTCGATCCAGTCGTAGACCGAGCGGCGCTGCGGCTCGACCGTGTTCAGGTAGCGCTCGGCGAGCTGGCGCGAGACGCCCTCGCTCACCCAGTAGTAGTCGCGCGCCGACTCGCGCGGCGCCAGCTGCGGGCGCAGCGACTCGGCGTAGACCGCCTGCGCCAGCTGCAGCTCGTGGAAGGGGCGCAGCACCTGCTGCACTTCGAGCAGGCGGTCGCTCACCACCACCTCGCCCTCGCCGGCGGCGGTGAGGTCGACGCGCAGCGGCGCCTGCACCACCACCAGCTCGGCCGGCGCCGGCACCGCCGCCGGGCGCGCCGCGACGATCTCGCGCAGCGTGTCGAGCGTGATCTCGGTCAGGCTCTCACCGAACGTGACGCGCACGCTCAGGTCGCGCGGCCGATGCAGCCAGACGATGCGCGTCGCGCCGACCTGCGTCTCGTCGCGCAGCAACTGCGGCGCCGCGATCAGCGTCAGGTAGTGCACGCTCGGCACGGCGGCGTGTACCAGCGGGGTGCCGGCCGGCGCGAAGCGGCCGTTGAGCACCAGGTCGAGGGCGCTGTCGGGTGTCAGCGTGACGTCGAAGTCGGCCAGCCCCGGCGGCGCGTCGACCGCCCAGTCGCCCGACGCGTCCAACGGCACCAGCTGCGGGTACCAGCCGCCGAGCGCGGTCAGCTGGTCGTCGAAGTGTCCGAAGCTGCCGAAGCGGCGCGGCACCGTGGTCTGGAAGGCGAGCCGCAGAGTGCGCGTCTCGCCCGGCCGCAGCGGCGCCATCGGCACGCGCACGAAGACGCCGCTCGGCAGGCCCGCGACCGGCACCGACTCGGCGTGCGTGGGCCGGTCGCCGTCGAAGAGATCGAGCAGTTGCAGCCCGCCGCGCTGCCACTCCTGCTCCGGGTAGACCAGCGGGCGGGTGAAGTCGTTGAGATGATCGGCGTCCTCGCTGCTGAAGCGGTTGGCGAAGAGCAGGAAGACCGCCTCCTCCAACGTGCGCGTCGTCGGGTTGGTGAACGAGACCTCGACCGTGCCTTCGATCTGCGGCTCACCGACCGCCAACGTCGCCTCGATGCGGTACTGCGGCCGCAGGAGAACCGGCGCGGCGAGGGCCGGCGCAGCGAGCAGGATGAAGAAGAAAGCGATGAGCGATGAGCGACGAGCGATGAGTCGGCCGCCTACCCCATCGCTCATCGCTCGTCGCTCATCGCTTCTGACTGCTGCCGATCAGCGCGCGGACGGCGTCGTCGAAGGTCGCGTCGAGCAGCGAGGACGGTGGCGCGTCGCTGACGGTGAACAGCGAGCTCTCATTCGAGTAGTCGACCGCGTTCACCACCTCGCCGCTGGTGACACTGACGAGCTGTAGGCGGATGCCGAGCTGGTCGGCGGTGAACGGCGGCGCGTGGCCTTCCGACCAGGCGGTGATCGAGGGCTGGACGATGAAGTCGGCCTTCGCCTGGCGCGCGTCGGCGAGCGCGGCGGTGAGGTCGGCGGTCGGCAGCAGCTGCACGTCGGCGTGCGTCTGCTGCAACACCTGCACGATGCGGCCCGACACCACCCGGCCGCCCTCGTCGCCCTGGTTGCCGGCCGGCGGCAGCATGACGCGCAGGCGTTCAGTCGGCGCGTAGTCGACCTTCTTCGGTCCGACGGCGTCGACGGTGAAGCTGCCCCGCCCGCAGGCGGTGAGCAGCGCGAGCAGCAGCAACGCGGCGCGGCGAGACATGCGCGCCGTGCTAGGGGGCTGTCCCAGATGTGTCAACCGCGCCGCGCATGAATCTCATCCTCCTGCACCCTGCCGACTTCGTCGCCGGCGACCGGGTCCGCCTCGGCGGCCGCCGCCTGGCGCACGTGCGCGCCGTGCACCGTGCCGCCGCTGGCGACGTGCTGCGCGTCGGCGTGCTCGACGGCCGCATCGGCGAGGGCCGCGTCACCGCCATCGACGACGCCGCACTGGAGATGACCGTCGTGCTCGACCGCGAGCCGCCGCCGCCTGCACCGCTGCGCCTGCTGCTGGCGCTGCCGCGGCCGAAGGTGCTGCGCCGCGTCGTCCAGTGCGTCGCCGCGGCGGGCGTGAAGGAGTTGGTGCTGTGCAACGCCTGGCGGGTGGAGAAGAGCTACTGGAGCAGTCCGTCGCTCGACGACGAGGCGGTCCGCGAGGACCTGCTGCTCGGCCTGGAGCAGGGCGGCGACACGCTCCTGCCGCGCGTCAGGCTCGAGCGCCTGTTCAAGCCGTTCGTCGAGGATCGCCTGGCGGCGTGGGCGGCCGGCACGCGCGGGCTGCTGGCGCATCCCCACGCGACGACACCGTGTCCGCGCGGCGTGGCGGAGCCGGTGACGCTGGCGATCGGCCCGGAGGGCGGTTTCATCCAGTACGAGCTCGACGCACTGGTGGCGCAGGGCTTCGAGCCCGTCTCACTCGGCCCGCGCCCACTGCGCGTCGAGCACGCCGTCGCCGCGCTGTTGGGCCGCCTGCTGTGAAAAGAGAGGCGGTTAGGGCTGCTAGGCTGTTACGCGGCTAGGGCAGAGTAAAAGGTTCGATCGTCCTGCCCCCTAACAGCCTAACCGCCTAGCAGCCTATCAGCCTTCCTCCGCAGGGGGTCCTTGGCCGCACCCGAGCGGCTCGGATAAGACGCCAACATGATCATCGTCATGAAGGCCGACATCCTGCCGGGGTCGCCCGAGGTCGCCGAGGTGGTCGCGCTGGCCGAACGCTACCCGAACGTGCACGCCGAGGTGCGCAAGATCCAGGGCGCGACGCGGGTGCTGACCGAGATCTACCTGCTCGGCTCGACGGCGCAGATCCCGCTCGAGCCGTTCGAGGAGTTCCAGGCGGTCGAGAAGGCGATCCGCATCCGCGAGCGCTACCGCTCGATCGGCCGCCACGACGGCGCCGAGGCGTTCGGCTTCGAGTACCAGGGCATCCATTTCAGCCAGGAGACGTTCCACGTCTTCCCCGGCCTGTGCGCGGTCGACACGCCGAAGAACGTCGAGGCGATGTTCAAGGCGCTCAAGGCGGCCGGCATCCAGACGACGCGCGCCGGCGCGTACAAGCCGCGCACCAGCCCGTACGACTTCCAGGGGCACGGCAAAGAGTGCCTGCCCTATCTGTTCGAGCTGGCCGGCAAGTACGACCTCAAGGTGATCGCCATGGAGATCACCCACGAGGTGCATCTCGACGAGATTCGCGAGGCGCTGCGCGCCGCCGGCAATCCGACCGGCGTGCTGATCCAGATCGGCACCCGCAACGCGCAGAACTTCGAGCTGCTCAAGGTCGTCGGCGCGCAGCAGGACTTTCCGGTGATGTTCAAGCGCGGCATGGGCATCACGCTCGACGAGTCGCTCAACGCCTGCGAGTACATCGCCTCGGGCGGCAACAACCGCATCATCGTCTGCCTGCGCGGCATGAAGACCAACTTCGGGGACCCGCACCGCAACTTCGTCGACTTCGCCCACGTGCCGGTGGTGCGCCGCCTCACCCGTCTGCCGGTGTGCATCGATCCGTCGCACTCGGTGGGCAAGAAGATCGCCGCGCCCGACGGCCTGCTCGACATCCACCACGTCACCGCCCAGGGGGTCATCGCCGGCGCCAACATGGTGCTGGTCGACTTCCATCCCAACCCCGCCGAGGCGCTGTGCGACGGCCCGCAGGCGCTGCTACTGCCCGAGCTGGAGCTCTTCCTGCGCGACTGCGCGCTGGTACGGCAGGCGTACCTCGACCGGGTCAAGCTGCGGCAGTCGCTGGCGTCCTAGGATCTCACCACAGAGACACAGAGGCACGGAGATTTAGAAAAGCATGAAACTCTCTCTGTGCAGTCTCCGTGTCTCCGTGCCTCTGTGGTGAATTCTTGTCTTTTCGTCCCATCCCCCGCAGCGAGCTCGACGGCGACGCGCAGTCGCCGCTCTACTTCGACGCGCTGATCGCCGAGGACGAGACCAGCTGCACGTTCGAGCTGACGGTCAGCGAGGCGTTGCCCGGCCTGCGCGAGCAGCGCACGACGCCGCGCTGGCCGCATCATCTGCCGGGCGAGCAGGTGATCAGCCTCACCGGGCAGACCGGCGGCGTGCTGCTGCGGCGGCGCGGGCTGATCGAAGTCGGTTGGCGCGGCCACGGCGTGCGCATCGACGAGGCACGCTTCTCGGCGCCGGTGCTGCTCGGTGAGCGCGTCCTCATCCGCGCCGAGCTGCTGCGCGCCCGCCGGTTGCGCGACAGCCTGCACTGCCGCTTCGCCTTCCGCATGTGGAAGCTGGCTGCCGACGGCAGCGAGATCGAGACCTATCGCTCGCAGCAGGACGCGATCTTCTTCCCGGGATAGCTCAGCTCAGCCAGCGAAATGCCGCCTCCCACGCGGCGCGGCCGCCGGTTTCCAGCACGTCGCCGTGGGTGACGGTGACGCGGTCGAAGTCCCAGGCGAGGATGCGATCGGCCGAGGCGCGCGCCGCCTGGCGGTCGCGCGTGATCAGCTTCACGCCGCGGTGCGGTGTGAAGCCGCGCGCGCCGACCAAGCGGAAGAACAGGCGGGCGCGGCGCGACGCCGCCGGGCGCACGATGTTGAAGGCGAGGTCGGTGAGCACCAGCGTGCGCGTCGGCGGATGGAAGAACACCACCTCGTTCATGATGGGCGCGCCCTTGAACAGGTGCTGCTCCAGTTGCCCGGCCCACTGCGGCGGGGCGGTGTCGGAGAGCAGCTCGTCGATGCGCAGGTCGGGCCGCTTCTTCGCCAGCCCCGGCGGGGCGAAGACGCGCGCCTCGGGGTAGGCGGCGGAATAGTCGCCGACGAAGAAGTGGTGCACCAGGCTTGGCGCCACCACGCAGCGCACCGGGCCGAGGGCGTCGAGCGCGGCGCGCGTCGGCGCGTCGAGCTTGACCGGCGAGTGCACCCACAGGCTGCCGTCGCGCAGCCGGACGACGGTCATGCGCGTGCCGACGTCGCCGGTGAACAGGACCAGCGGGCGGGTGGCGACCCACAGGTCGGGCGCGAGATTGGTCAGCGTCTCCATAGCAACCCTTTCCGAGCGATGAGCGACGAGCGATGAGTCTCAATCGAGCGAAGAGCGGTGAGCGGCTACCGGGCAGGTAGGTTCGACCGATCCACTCATCGTTCATCGCTCGCCCTTCTTCGCTCATCGCTGGTTGCCGTGCTAGGCCGAACCACATGAATCGCGCTCTCGATGTCGCCACGTCGCTCGCCGTGTCGATCGTCCGTCTCGGCGGCGGCCTGCAGGTCGGCAACCTCGGCAAGCGGCCGAAGAAGCGGCTGGAGCTCTACGAGTTCGAGGCCTGCCCCTACTGCCGCAAGGTGCGCGAAGCGCTCTCGGTGCTCGACCTGGAGGCGACGATCTACCCCTGTCCGAAGAACGGGCCGCGCTTCCGCCCCGAGGTGGTGCAGCGCGGCGGCAAGGCGCAGTTCCCGTTCCTCGTCGACCCCAACACCAAGCGCGAGCTGTACGAGTCGGACGCCATCGTCGCCTACCTGTTCGAGGAGTACGGCGACGGCGGCGTGCCGCTGGCGCTGCGTCTCGGGCCGCTCACCGACGTCTCCTCGATGCTCGCCAGCGCCGCGCGGCCGGCGTTCGGCGCCCGCTACATCCCGTCCAATCCGCCCAAGCACCCGCTCGAGCTGTGGAGCTTCGAGGCCTCGCCGTTCTGCCGCATCGTGCGCGAGCGCCTCTGCGCGCTGGAGCTGCCCTATGTGCTGCACAACGTTGCCAAGCACAGCCCCAGCCGCGAGGCCTTCGTGCAGCGCTCCGGCAAGATGATGGTGCCCTACCTCGTCGACCCCAACACCGGCGCCGCGATGTTCGAGTCGGCGGACATCGTCGCGTACCTCGACCGTACCTATCGGAAGTAAGATCACAACGCAGAGACGCGGAGACGCAGAGAGCACAGAGAAAGGCGATTTGAAGAACAATCTCCGCGCGCTCTGCGCCTCTGTGTCTCTGCGTTGAGGATTTGGGAATGAACCGGACGATCGATCTCGCAGGCTGTCACAACTTCCGCGACCTCGGCGGCTATCCGACCGCCGACGGGCGGCAGGTGCGCTGGCGGCAGGTGTTCCGCAGCGACGCGCTGCATCACCTGACGGCGCCCGACGTGGCGCGGCTGCGCGACGAGATCGGCCTCGGCACCATCATCGACCTGCGCTCCAGCGGCGAGCTCAGCTCGGAAGGGCGCGGGCCGCTCGGCGGCGAGGCGATGACCTTCCATCATCTGCCGTTGTTCGAGGGCAACACCTCGCGCTCGGCGGCGCCGCCGGACATGCGGCTCGCCGATCTGTACGGGCTGATGGCCGACTTCGCCAGGCAGCCGATCGGCCGCGTGCTCACCACGCTCGCCGACTCCGATGCGCCCGCCGTCTACCACTGCGCCGCCGGCAAGGACCGCACCGGCGTCATCTCCGCCATCCTGCTCAGCCTGCTCGGCGTCGCCGACGAGGTCATCGTCGCCGACTACGCGGTGACCAGGGACAATCTCGACGCCATCGTCGCCCGCCTGATGTCGACGCGCGGCTACCAGGAGATGCTCGCCACCCTGCCGCCCGACACCATGCACGCCGAGCCGGAGACGATGATCGGTTTCCTCGCCCGCCTGCGCGACCAGTACGGCTCCGCCGAGGAGTACGCCCGCAGCGCCGGGGTCGCCGCCGACGCCATCGGCCGCCTGCGCGCCCGACTGGTGGCGTGAGGCGTCTTGCCGGTGCCTTGCGCCGGCAAGCTGCCCCGGGCTAGGCAAAACCGATGAGCACGGACAAGGGATTTCTCCGGTTTCAGGGCACGGCAGGCTACATCGCGTCGGGACCGCTGGTGGATGCGGTCAACTGCGCCATCGCGCTGGAACGGCCGCTGCTGCTGAAGGGCGAACCGGGCACCGGCAAGACGGTGCTGGCGCGCCACGTGTCCGAGGGCCTCGGCATGCCGATGCTGTCGTGGCACATCAAGTCCACCTCCAAGGCCGCCGACGGCCTGTACGTGTACGACACGGTGCAGCGCCTGAACGACAGCCGCTTCGGCGGCGGCGATGTCGCCGACATCAACCGCTACATCAAGCTCGGCCCGCTCGGGCGCGTGTTCACCGCCAACGACCGCCACGTCCTGCTCATCGACGAGATCGACAAGGCCGACCTGGAGTTCCCCAACGACCTGCTGCGCGAGCTCGACGAGATGCGCTTCACCATCCTGGAGACCGGCGAGGAGGTGGTGACCAAGCATCGCCCGGTGGTGCTGATCACCTCGAACAACGAGAAGGAGCTGCCCGACGCCTTCCTGCGCCGCTGCATCTTCTACTACATCGACTTCCCCGACCCGACGCTGATGCGCAAGATCCTCGCCGTGCATCATCCGCACCTCGACGCGACGCTGCTCGACCAGGTGCTGATCAAGTTCTACTGGCTGCGCGAGCAGAGCGAGCTGCGCAAGAAACCGTCCACCTCCGAGCTGATCGACTGGATCAGCGCCCTGCTGCGCGCCGGCGTCTCGATGGAGAAGCTCGAAGCGCACATCCCGTTCGTCGGCGCGC
The DNA here is from genome assembly GCA_033764095.1 of Deltaproteobacteria bacterium. GTDB lineage: Bacteria > Desulfobacterota > Binatia > HRBIN30 > CADEER01 > JBDTMT01. Next base: position 11,877 of record JANRJF010000460.1, read on the forward strand.
TGCTCAAGACCGAGCAGGACGTCGACGCCCTCGCCCGCTTCGACCAGAAGAGCGGCAAGTATCCGACCAAGTGGTCGGACCTGGGGCCGCGGTACAACCAGTAGGCTGTTAGGGGGTTAGGCTGTTCGCTGTTAGGGGAAGAATGTCGTGAACAAGCGCGTCCAGCCCCTAACAGCCAACAGCCTAACAGCCTAACAGCCTTTCTTTCCCATGTTCCTCGATCTCTTCTACGGCCTGCGCGACGAAGGCGTTCCGGTCGCCATTCAGGAGTGGCAGGGGTTTCTGCGCGCGCTGGAGCAGGGGCTGCACGGCTGCAACCTGCTGCGCTTCTACCACCTCGGGCGCGCCTGCCTGATCAAGAGCGAGACCTACTTCGACGCCTATGACCGCGTCTTTGCGCGCGTGTTCAAGGGGGTCGAAGGCAAGTTCGGCGACGACGTCACCAGCCAGGTGATGGAGTGGCTGAAGGACCCGAAGAACTTCCCCGAGCTGTCACCGGAGGACTGGGCGGCGCTGGAACGGCTCAGCTCGGACGAGCTGATGCGGCGCTTCCTGGAGCGCCTGCAGGAGCAGACCGAGCGCCACGACGGCGGCGACAAGTGGGTCGGCACCGGCGGCAAGTCGCCGTTCGGCCACGGCGGCCAGCACCCGACCGGCATCCGCGTCGGCGGGCAGAGCAAGAGCCGCTCGGCGATGAAGGTCGCCGAGGAGCGCCGCTACAAGGACTACCGCACCGACGACGTGCTCGACGTGCGCTCGGTGAAGGTGTCGCTGCGCCGCCTGCGGCAGCTCACTCGCCAGGGTCAGCAGACCGAGCTCGACCTCGACGAGACGATCGACGAGACCTGTCGCAACGCCGGCGAGATCGAGCTGGTCTTCCGCGCCCCGCGCCGCAACAACGTGCGCCTGCTGCTGCTGATGGACGTCGGCGGCACGATGGATCCGTACTACGAGCCGGTGAGCCGCCTGCTCACCGCCCTGCACGAGGATCACGGCCTGCGCGAGTTCCAGCCGTACTACTTCCACAACTGCGTCTACGACCACGTCTACACCAAGGCGCGCATGCTGCGCGCCGACGCGGTGCCGACCGGCGACGTGCTGCGCAAGCTCGACAACCGCTGGAAGTGCGTCATCGTCGGCGACGCCGCCATGCACCCCGCCGAGTTGCTCGAAGCCTACGGCAACATCGATCCGCGCCAGGGCTCGCAGACCGAAGGGCTCACC
>JANRJF010000461.1:0-5775 GCA_033764095.1 Deltaproteobacteria bacterium
CCGGACGGCGCGGCGGTGATCGCCGACGCGCAGCGGCGCGGGCGCGGCCGACTGGGGCGCGCCTGGATCTCGCCGGCGCGCAAGAACCTCTACCTGTCGGTGGTGCTGCGCAACCCGGTGCCGCTCGAGCAGCTCGCGCAGGTCAGCCTGCTGGCCGGCGTCGCCACCTGCGCGACAATGCGCGAGTGGGTCCCGGGCGCGGCGATCAAGTGGCCGAACGACGTGCTGCTCGGCGAGCGCAAAGCGGCCGGCATCCTCTGCGAGCTCGACGCCTCCGGCGCCGCGCCGGTGGTCATCCTCGGCATCGGCGTGAACCTCAACAGCGAGCTCGGCGACTTTCCCGACGAGCTGCGCGACAAGGCGACCTCGCTGATGCTCGCCTGCGGCGCGGCGATCGACCGCCCGCGCTTCGTCGGCCGCCTGCTCGGCGCGCTGGAGGAACAGGTCGAGCGCTGGCGCCGCGACGGCTTCGCCCCGATCGCCGCCGCCTGGCGCGCGCTCGCGCCGCTGATCGGCCGCCGCATCCATGTGCTGGAGCCCGGCGGCGCCGCCGAGGGCACGGTGCTCGACCTCGACGACGACGGTGCCCTGCGCATCCGCCTCGACGACGGCAGCGAGCATCGCGTCGTCGCCGGCGACGTCACCGTGGTCGGCGGCTACCAAACCTCGACCACAGATGAACACTGAGAACCACGGATGAACACGGAGGCCTTCGACGAGCGATGCGCGCCTCCGCGTTCATCTGAGGTTCTCTGTGTTCATCTGTGGTCGATCTTCTCCCCCACCGAGAGTGGGATGCCGCCGGCGTCCTCGACGCGCTGCTGCAGGATGGCGCGGCGCTTGCGCAGCTCGCGGTGGCTGAGCGACTCGACGTCGTCCTCCAGGCCGAGCTGGGCGCGCATGTTGGCGGGGTCGAAGGCGTTCTGGGTCGGATCGAAGCCGATCTCGCTCATGATGCGGGCGCCGTGGCGCATGGCGAAGTAGCCGTACACCTTGCCGACCTCGGCGAGCAGGTCGATGTCCGGCGCCAGGCGCACGATGGCGCCGTCGATGAAGATCATGTTCTTGACGTAGAGCATGAGGTGCTTGGGCAGCTTGGCGCCGCGCGAGAGCAGCGCCTTGAGGATCTCGCGAATCTCGCCGACCAGCTCCTCGCCGCTCATCTTGGTGGGGTCGCGCACCGGCTGGTCGACCTTCAGATCGCGGATCAGGCCGTGCACGTCGACGTCGGCGGGCAGCGCGCCGAGGTCGCGGAAGGCCTCGATCTGCCCGGGCACGTCGTTCACCGCGCCGGTCATCATCATGCGCAGGAAGGCGAGGCGCTGGGTGTCGTCCATGCGCCCGGTCATGCCGTAGTCGAACAGCGCGACGCGCCCGTCGCGCATGACGAACAGGTTGCCGCCGTGCAGATCGCCGTGGAAGACGCCGTAGATCATCGCCCCTTCGAGGAAGCAGATCAGCATCGAGCGCAGCACCGCCTCGGTGTCGATGCCGGCGGCGCGCATGCCCTCGACGTCGTCGTACTTGAAGCCGTGCAGGCGCTCCATCACCAGCACGCGGCGCGTCACCAGCGTCGGGTGGGGGCGCGGCACGACGATCACCGTCTGCTCGCCGTGGCGCAGCACGCGCGCGATGTCGAGCATGTTCTCGGCCTCCAGGCGGAAGTCGAGCTCCTCGACGATGGTCTCGGCGAACAGCTCGACCAGCGCCGGCGGATTGGCGAGCGCGGCGACCGGGATGCGGCCGACCAGGAACGGCGCGATCCACGCCATCGCCTCGATGTCGCGCCGCACCAGCCGCGCCACCTGCGGCCGCTGCACCTTCACCACCACCTCTTCACCGCTGTGCAGCGTCGCGGCGTGTACCTGCGCGATCGAGGCGGCAGCGAGGCATTGGCGATCGAAGCTGGCGAAGACGTCCTCCAGCCTGCGGCCGAGGTCCTCCTCCACCACCGCGCGCACCGACTCGAACGGCTCGGGCGGCACCTGGTCGCGGCAGCGCTTGAACTCCTCGACCAGCTCGTCGGGGAAGATGCCCTGCCCGGACGAGACGATCTGGCCGAGCTTGATGTACGCCGGGCCGAGCCGCTCGAACGCCAGGCGCAGGCGGCGCGACAGGCCGGCGCGCGACTGCGGTCCGCCGGCGGCCTGGTACTCGCGCCGCCGCCAGCCGAGCAGGGCGGCGCCGAGCCGCAGGCCCGCTTCCAGGAAGCGGCCGAGCGGCGGCAGGCGCCGCCGTTGGGTGAGCACCGGCACCTCGGCGCGCGCTGCCTCGCGCAGCTCGAGCGCCGCGCCGCGCCACGACGTCGCCTCCGGGTCCACCACCCACGGGCCGCGATCGCTGAACGCGCCGAAGGCGAGATCGGCCGGCGGTGCGGCCGAGGATCCGTCGGGAGCGGGAGGGCGGTGCGTCTCGATCATCGTGCCCTTCTAGCCGACCACGCCCACTCACCGCGAGCGACCGCGACACCAAGCCGACCGCAGCACCGTGGTGTCTCGGTGTCTTGGTGGTGATCCTCGCGCGGCGCGCACGGGAAGTTCGTAGGTCGAGTCGTGCCGGCGGCGACCCCCAAGGCCGGCCTGCGTGCTTGCCGTCGACGGACGCGCCGCATATCGGGTCGGCGATGGCGGTGACGCGGCTGATAGGCGCCTCGATCCCGCGCAGCGGGCATCATTTCCTGGTGCGGCTGCTGCAGGGCTGCCTCGGCGACGCCTTCCGCTTCTGCGAGTTCTACACGCCGGCGAACTGCTGCGCGCAGGTGCCGTGCGCGCGGGTCACGGCGGCGCGCGTCTCGCTGCAGAAGAACCACGACTTCGACCTGCGCCTGCCGGCGACGGTGCCCGGCGCCCGCTATGTCGTGCAGTACCGCAATGCGGTCGACGCGGTGCTGTCGGACCGCGAGCTGTTCGGCGAGGTGCACGGCGCGGCGCGGGCCGCCGACCGCGAGCAGTACACGGTGTGGTTGGGCACCCATCTCGCCTACATGGTGGGCTTCGCGGAGAAGTGGCTGGCCCTGCCGGGCCCGGCGGCGGTGCCCATCGCCTACGAGGATCTGATCGCCGATCCGGCCGGCGCGCTGCGGGCCGTCTGCGCCTGCGCCGGCGAGCCGGTCACCGACGCGGCGCTACAGGCCGCCGTGCACGCCGCCGCGCCGTTCGCCGGCGAGCACGGCGAACGCGCGTACAACGAGAATCCGCTCGACCAGCGCCGCTTCGCGCACTGGGATCTCCTGGCGGTGTTCGAGAGCTGGGTGGTCCGCCAGGCGCCGCGGCTGGTACGCGCGCGCCGCCTGCCGGACGCGTACGACCCGGCCCATCTGGTGGTCGAGATCCAACGCGCCGAGGCGGCATGCCTGGCGGGCGCGCCGGCCGACGCCTTCGCGCCGCTCGACCGCGCGTTGGCGCTGGCCCCCGACAATCCGTATCTGCATCTGATGCGCGGCACCCTGCTCGCCGCGCTGGAGCGCTGGTCGGAGGCGCTGGCGCCGCTGCGGCGCGCCGCCGAGCTCCGTCCCGCCGATGCCTCGGTGCTGATCCAGCTCAGCCTGGCGCAGTGGCGCACGGGCGACGCCGCGACCGCCTGCGCGACGGCGGAGCGCCTGCTGCAACATCATCCCGGACGCGACAACTTCGCGCTGCACCTCGCCGGCCTGTCGCTCGCCGCGGCGGACGAGCGGCGCGCCGCACGGTTGGTGGAGCGGGTGCTCGACGGCATGGCGCCCGCGGTGGGAGATCTGCTGTGGGCGGCCGACATCCTGGCGGCGCTGCAGCGCCCGCGCGAGGCGCTCGCCGTCGTCGAACGCGCCGTCGCCCTGGCGCCCGAGCATGTCGCCGCGGTCGCCCGCCTGGCCAGCGCGCGCCACGCGCTCGGCGAGCATCCGTAAGCGGGCGGCGCTTGCCCGGGTGGGAGCGCGCTAGTAACTGCACCGCGTCGCCCGCCCATGTCTGCTGTCACCGTCGCGCCTCGAGACGCGCTCTGCCTGGTCGCGTCGTACGGCTACCTGGCGGGCGCCCTGGCGCTGGTGCGCTCGGTGCGCCGGCACTGGCGTGCGCCGCCGCGCGTCTACATCGCGCTGCTCGACCACTTCGCGGAGGCGCGCCCCGGCTTCGAGACGCTCGACGACGTGGTGATGGTCGATGCCGCCCGCCTCGACCTGCCGCACTTCTGGTGGCTGGCGGCGAAGCTCAACCCGCTCGAGCTGGCCTGCACGGTCAAGCCGTTCCTGGTGCGGCACGTCCTCGAGCGGGGACATGCGGCGATCTGGTACAGCGACACCGACCTGCTGTTCTTCGCCGACCCGGCGGCGATGCGCGATGCGTTGACCGACCACGACATGGTGGCGACGCCGCATCTCTTCACCCCGTTCCCGAGCGCGGATGCGTGGCGCTCGCCGACCATCGGCCGGGTCACCGCCGCCGGCCTGTTGAACGCCGGGTTGTTCGCGCTGCGTGCGACGCCCGACACCGAGCGCTTTCTCGCCGACTGGGGCGCGCAGGTCGCCGCGCCGGGCGCCTGGCTGGCCGACCTCACCTACACAACCGATCAACACCTGTTCAATTGGGCGGTGGTCTCGGTGCCGCGCCTGGCGATCTGCCGCGATCGCCGCATCAACATCGCGTACTGGAATCTGCACGAACGGCCGCTGCGCTGGGCGCCGCTCGACGACGGCCCCGCCGATCGCTGGACGCTCGATGGCGCGCCGATCGTCTGCTTCCACTACAGCGGCTACGTCCCGGGGAGCGGCCGGTTGTCGGAGTTCGACCAGCGCCAGGATCTCCGCACCAACGCCAACCTGGAGCGCCTGTGCGCGTACTACGATGCGGCGCTGCAGGCGGCGCACGACGAGGTCTACCGGGCCCGGCCGTACGGCTATGGCCAGGTCGGCGATCTGGCGCTGACGCCGGCGCTGCGCCGCGAGTTGAAGCTCGCCGAGCGGGCCGGGCCGCTGCCGCTGACCGAATGGCCGGCGCGGCCGACGGCGCTCATGCGTCACGCGCTGCGGCAGCCGGGCACGCGCACGGCGCTGCCCCGCGTGCTCGACGAGATCTACCACGAGCGACACGAGATCGCCGCGCACTGCGGCAACGTGCGCATCTTTCCGCGTCCCTTCCTGGTCTGGATGCTCGAGTACCTGCGCGTCGAGCACCGGACGTTCGCGGTCATCGAGGCGGGCCTCGGCTTCGCCTTCCATCGCGACGCGCTCGACTACCTCACCGACACGATCGGCAACATGCTCGGGATCGACCACCGCCGCGTCGAGCTGCTGCTCCGCGAGCAGCGCAGCCTGCTGCTCGACATGATGACTGCGGCCGACATCGACCCGGAAATGCGGCGGCTGGTGGCGCGCGGTCACTACGCCATCCCGGCGTTCGATGCGGCGACGTTCCTGCGCTACTTCGTCAGCCTCAGGCCCGAGCTCGAGCGCGACTACGACCTGCGCGACCCGGCGCGCTTTGCGCCGCTGCGCGACGCGGTGGTCGGCCTGGCGGTCGAGCAGGTGGTCGCGCCGGCCGGATTGCTGGAGCAGGTGCGGGGGCTCGACCTCGAGCGCAGCCTGGCGCGCGTCTGCGCCTACCTGGTGCGGCATCCGGGGCTGACCGCGCAGGTGCGCCGCGACGGGCTGACGCCCGAGATCGTTGGCGAGATGGCGCCGCACTGCGGCGCGGCGCTCGGCTACTCCGCGTCCGACCTGGTGCTGGTCGACTGGTGGCTGCGCGCCTGTCGCGGCGAGCGCGACGTGGTGCACGCCGAAACGCCGCCGGCGGCGCCCGCCAC
>JANRJF010000462.1:0-12457 GCA_033764095.1 Deltaproteobacteria bacterium
GTCGCGCTCGATACGGTCGAGACGCCGAAGGGCAGGGTGGAGGACGCCATCGGCGGCGCGGCGCTGTACTTCTCGCTGGCGGCGAGCTTCTTCGCGCCGGTGCGCATGGTCGGCGTCGTCGGCCAGGACTATCCGCGCGACATGCTGGCCGAGCTGGAGAAGCGCGGCGTCGATCTCAGCGGCGTCGAGACCGCCGCCGGCAACACCTTCCGCTGGTCGGGGCGCTACCACGAGGACGTCAACGTGCGCGACACGCTGCACCTCGACCTCGGCGTCTTCGCCGACTTCAAGCCGAAGCTGCCCGACAGCTACCGCGACTCGCAGTACGTCTTCCTCGCCAACATCGATCCGGTGCTGCAGGCCTCGGTGCTCGACCAGTTGCGCGCGCCGAAGCTGGTCGGTTGCGACACCATGAACCACTGGATCGCCGAGTCGCGTCCGGCGCTGACCGGCCTGCTGAAGAGCGTCGGCATCCTGGTGATCAACGACGAGGAGGCGCGCCTGCTGTCCGGCGAGCGCAACGTCGTGCGCGCCGCGGCGAAGATCCTCGAGATGGGACCGACCGCGGTGCTGATCAAGCGTGGCGAATACGGCGTCATCCAGTTCGCCGGCGATTCGATCTTCGCGGTGCCGGCGTTTCCGCTGGAGGAGGTCACCGACCCGACCGGCGCCGGCGACTGCTTCGCCGGCGGCTTCATGGGCGAGCTGGCGCGCTCCGGCGACCACTCCGCCAAGGGGCTGCGCCGCGCCATCGTCTACGGCAGCGTCATGGGCTCGTTCGTGGTCGAGGACTTCGGCCCGCGCCGGCTGCAGCAGCTGACGCGCGAGGACATCGATCGCCGTTATCGCCAGTTCGTCAGCCTCACCGACTGCAGCGGCGCCTGAGCGATGGACCTGTCCGTCGTCGTGCCGGTCCACAACGAGGTGGACAACATCGACGGGCTGCACCGCGAGCTCGACGAGGCGCTGCGCCCGACCGGGCTGGCCTACGAGCTGATCTTCGTCGACGACGGCAGCAGCGACGGCAGCTTCGAGAAGCTCGCCGCGCTGCAGGGCGGCGATGCGCACGTCGTCGTCGTCAAATTGGCGCGCAACTTCGGCCAGACCGCGGCGCTCGCCGCCGGCATCGAGCGCACGCGCGGCGCCGACGTGGTGCTGCTCGACGGCGACCGGCAGAACGATCCGGCCGACATCCCGATGCTGCTCGCCAAGCGCCGCGAGGGCTACGACCTGGTCGCCGGCTGGCGCGTCAACCGCCAGGACAAGTGGCTGAGCCGCCGCCTGCCGTCGCAGCTCGCCAACTGGCTGATCGGCGTCATCACCGGCGTGCGGCTGCACGACTACGGCTGCACACTGAAGGCGCTGCGCGGCGAGCTGGCGCGCAGCCTGCGGCTCTACGGCGAAATGCACCGCTTCATCCCGGCGCTGGTCGACGACCTCGGCGGCAAGGTGGTCGAGGTGCCGGTCAATCACCGGGCGCGCGTCGCCGGCACCTCCAAGTACGGCATCTCGCGCACCGTGCGCGTGCTGCTCGACCTGATGACGGTGCGCTTCCTCTCCAGCTACGCGACGCGGCCGATCCACATCTTCGGTGTCGTCGGGCTCATTTTGCTGGTGCCCGGCATGCTGGTCACCGGCTGGCTCGGCTTCGAGCGCGTCATCCTCGGCGTCGAGATCGGCGGCCGCCCGATCGTCCTGCTCGGCATCCTGCTGGTGGTCACCGGTCTGCAGTTCATCACCCTCGGCCTGCTCGCCGAGCTGATGGTGCGCACCTACCACGAGTCGCAGGGCAAGCCGGTGTATCGGGTCGACCGGGTGTTGTCGGGAGAAGGCTGTTAGGCAGCCAGGCTGTTGGCTGTTAGGGGGAACTGGGCTTTGCCCAAGAATTCAGTTCGGACCCCCATCCCGGCCTTCCCCCGCTGACGCGGGGGAAGGAACCGAACCAACACGCTTTGTCGCACATGGCCGGCATGGATCCGATTCCTTCCCCCGCACCGCGGGGGAAGGCCAGGATGGGGGTCCGAAGTGGTTTGTTGGGCAAGGCCGGGGAACTGTTCTCCATGTGCCGGGCGCTCGTTCGATGAACGAACATGGGACTACGGCATTGACGTCCGCGGTCGGCCGGGAACTCTTGCGCGTTGCGGTTCCGCTGCATGCGCCGTCCGGTGAGTCACCCGTCGGGCTGCCGCTTGCCTTGTGGTTGCACTTCGTCGGGAGCTCTGCGACGGCAACGCCACGGCGGATTCCGACTGTTCGCTCGGAGTGAGCGCCCCCTAACAGCCAACAGCCTGACAGCTTAACAGCCTGTCTCCCCGAATTGACTTCGCCTACCCCCGCCGATAGGCGAAGCCACAAACCCGCGAAACGCCGCATCAACCGCGGCGTGGCCGTGAAGGCGGAGCAAGTGGAGGAGCGCGAGTGAAGCTGTGCGTGGTCGGCACCGGCTATGTCGGGCTGGTGGCTGGAACCTGTTTCGCCGAGAGCGGCAACGACGTCATTTGCGTCGACGTCGACGAGCGCAAGATTGCGGCGCTCAAGCGCGGCGAGGTGCCGATCTACGAGCCCGGTCTCGAGGAGCTGATCAAGCGCAACGTCGCGCAGCAGCGCCTGACGTTCCAGACCGACCTGGCGGATGCCGTGCGCCGGTCCTTGATCTGTTTCATCGCCGTCGGCACGCCGGAAGGGCCCAGCGGTGAGGCCGACCTGTCGGCGGTGTGGAAGGTCGCCGAGCAGATCGGCGCGGCGATGAACGACTACAAGGTCGTGGTCGACAAGAGCACCGTGCCGGTCGGCACCGCGGCGCGCGTCGAGGCGATCATCCGCAGCCACACCGCACACCCGGTCGACGTGGTCTCCAATCCCGAGTTCCTCAAGGAGGGCGCCGCGATCGAGGACTTCCAGAAGCCCGATCGCGTCGTCATCGGCCACCGCGGCGAGCGCGCGCGGGCGATCATGGAGGAGCTCTACAAGCCGTTCGTGCGCACCGGCAATCCGATCCTCTTCATGACCCCGGAGAGCGCCGAGATGTGTAAGTACGCCGCCAACGCCATGCTGGCGGCGCGCATCTCGCTGATCAACGAGATCGCCAACCTGTGCGAGGCGATGGGCAGCGACGTCGAGGACGTGCGGCGCGGCGTCGGGCTCGACCGCCGCATCGGCCCGGCGTTCCTGTTTCCCGGCGTCGGCTACGGCGGCTCGTGCTTCCCGAAGGACGTCAAGGCGCTGATCACCATGGCCGACTCGAACGGCCTGACCCCGCGCCTGCTGCGCGCCGTCGACGACGTCAACACGGCGCAGAAGAGCCGCCTCTACCAGAAGCTGGAGCAGCACTACTCCGGCGGGCTCAACGGGCGGCGCTTCGCCGTCTGGGGGCTGTCCTTCAAGCCGCGCACCGACGACATGCGCGAGGCGCCGGCGGTGACGCTGATCGAGGCGCTGCTGGCCGCCGGCGCGGCGGTGCAGGCGCACGACCCGGTGGCGACCGAGGTGGCGCGCCGCTCGTTCGGCGACCGCATCACCTACTGCGCCGCGCCGTACGACGCGCTGGAGGGTGCCGACGCGCTGCTCATCGTCACCGAGTGGGGCGAGTTCAAACAGCCCGACTTCGAGCGCATGCGCAGCCTGCTGCGCGCCCCGGTGATCTTCGACGGCCGCAACCTGTACGAGCTGTCGACCATGAAGCAGCTCGGCTTCACCTACTACGCGATCGGCCGCCCGGCCGTACGGGGCGCGTGAGCGTGGGCCGCGTCGTCGTCACCGGAGGCGCCGGCTTCATCGGCTCGCATCTCGCCGATCGCCTGGTCGGCGAAGGGCACGAGGTCGTCGCGCTCGACAACCTGTCGACCGGCCACGGGCGCAACATCAAGCACCTGCTCGGCAACCCGCGCTTCAGCTTCGTCCACTACGACGTCACCAAGTACATCTACGTCGACGGCCCGGTGGACGTGATCTTCCACCTCGCTTCGCTGCCCAGCCCGGTGGACTATCTGAAGAAGCCGATCCCGACCTTGAAGGTCGGCGCGCTCGGCACCCACAACACGCTCGGCCTGGCGCGGGCGAAGAACGCGCTGTTCCTGCTCGCCTCGACCTCCGAGGTGTACGGCGACCCGCAGGTGCACCCGCAGCCGGAGAGCTACTGGGGCAACGTCAATCCGGTCGGTCCGCGCGGCGTGTACGACGAGTCGAAGCGCTTCGCCGAGGCGATGACCATGGCGTACCACCGCTACCACGGGGTGAACACGCGCATCTTCCGCATCTTCAACACCTACGGCCCGCGCATGCGGCCGGACGACGGCCGCGTGGTGACCAACTTCATCGCCCAGGCGCTGCGCGAGCAGCCGATCACCGTCTACGATGACGGCTCGCGCACCCGCTCGTTCTGCTTCGTCAGCGATCTGGTCGAGGGCATGATGCGGCTCTGGCAGCGCGGTACCGCCGAGCCGGTGAACCTCGGCAACCCGCGCGAGATGACCATCCTGGAGTTCGCCAGGATCATCCAGGCGCTCTCCGGCACCACCTCGAAGATCGAGTTCCTGGTGCCGACCGACGAGCGCACCAAGGACGATCCGAACACCCGCCGCCCCGACATCAGCCGCGCGCTGGCGCAGTTGGGTTGGGAGCCGCAGGTGGCGCTGGAGGACGGCCTGCGGGCGACCATCGACTACTTCCGCCAGCGTCTCGCCGAGGACGGCGCGTGAGGATCCTGGTCACCGGCGGCGCCGGCTTCATCGGCAGCCACGTCGTCGACGCCTACCTCGCCGCCGGGCACGAGGTGGCGGTGCTCGACGACTGCTCCACCGGGCACGCCGAGCACGTCAATCCGCGCGCCCACCTGCATCGCGTCGACCTGCGCGAGCGCGCCGCGGTGGCGGCGCTGGCCGCCGAGTTCCGCCCCGAGGTGGTGAGCCATCACGCCGCGCAGCTCGATGTCCGCCGCTCGGTCGCCGATCCCGCCTTCGACGCCTCGGTCAACCTGATCGGTCTGCTGCACGTGATCGAGGAGACGCGGCGCCACGGGGTGCGCAAGGTCGTCTTCGCCTCCTCCGGCGGCGTCGTCTACGGCGACAGCCAGCGCCTGCCGACGCGCGAGGACGACCCGACCGAGCCGATCAGTCCCTACGGCGTCGCCAAGCTCGCCAGCGAGCGCTACCTGCACTACTACGCCACCGTGCACGGGCTGCCGTCGATCTGGCTGCGCTACGCCAACGTCTACGGCCCGCGCCAGGATCCGCACGGCGAGGCGGGCGTCATCGCCATCTTCGCCGGCCTGCTGCTCGACCGCGGCGAGCCCTTGATCAACGGCACCGGCACGCAGTCGCGCGACTACGTCTTCGTCGGCGACGTGGTACGCGCCAACCTGCTGGCGCTGGACAGCGACTATGTCGGCCCGCTCAACATCGGCACCGGCATCGAGACCGACGTCAACCGCCTGTTCGCGCTGCTCTGCGACGCCGCCGGCCACCATCCGGCCGAGCGCCACGGCCCGGCCAAGGCCGGCGAGCAGGCGCGCAGCCTGCTCGACCCGTCACGCGCCCGCAGCGTGCTCGGCTGGCAGCCGGAGACGCCGCTGGCGGAAGGCCTGCGCCGCACGGTAGCCTGGTTCCGAGAGCGCCGCGCCGCCGCCTGATCCCAGGCGCGGCCGCAGCCGCGACCCCTCGACCATGACCACGCCGCTCAATCGCATCCGCAACTTCTCCATCATCGCCCATATCGACCACGGCAAATCCACGCTCGCCGACCGGCTGATGGAGGCGACCGGGACCATCACCGACCGCGAGCGGCAGGCGCAGCTGCTCGACTCGATGGACCTCGAGCGCGAGCGCGGCATCACCATCAAGGCCAGCGCCGTGCGCATGCGCTACAAGGCGCGCGACGGCGAGACCTACCTGCTCAACCTGATCGACACGCCCGGCCACGTCGACTTCGGCTACGAGGTGTCGCGCAGTCTGAGTGCCTGCGAGGGCGCCGTGCTGGTGGTGGACGCGGCGCAGGGGGTCGAGGCGCAGACGCTCGCCAACGTCTACCAGGCGCTCGACAACAACCTCGAGATCCTGCCGGTGATCAACAAGATCGACCTGCCGAGCGCCGAGCCGGAGCGGGTGAAGAACGAGATCGAGGACACCATCGGCCTCGACGCCAGCGAGGCGGTGCTGGCCAGCGCCAAGGCGGGCATCGGCATCGACGAGGTGCTGGAGGGCGTGGTGCGCGTCGTGCCGCCGCCGAAGGGCGACGCGGCGGCGCCGCTGAAGGCGCTGATCTTCGATTCGTGGTTCGATCCCTACCACGGCGTCGTCGCGGTGATCCGCGTCTTCGACGGCACCATCAAGAAGGACGATCCGATCCTGCTGATGTCGAACGGCGCCAAGTTCCAGGTCACCCAGGTCGGCGTCTTCGCGCCGCGCCCGGCCAAGACCGAGGAGCTCGGCCCCGGCGAGGTGGGCTTCTTCAGCGCCGCGATCAAGGACATCCACGACGCCAAGATCGGCGACACGGTGACCAGCTCGGCACGTCCGACGGCGGCGCCGTTCCCCGGCTTCAAGACCGTCAAGCCGATGGTCTTCTCCGGGCTCTATCCGACCGAGTCGACCCAGTACGAGCCGCTGCGCGACGCGATGGAGAAGCTGCGCCTGAACGACTCGGCGTTCAGCTACGAGCCGGAGAACTCGATCGCGCTCGGCTTCGGCTTCCGCTGCGGCTTCCTCGGCCTGCTGCACATGGACATCGTGCGCGAGCGCCTGGAGCGCGAGTTCTCGCTGTCGCTGATCGCCACCGCGCCGACCGTCGCCTATCGCGTCACCACCACGCGCGGCGAGACCATGATGGTCGACAGCCCCGCCAAGCTGCCCGAGGAGGGCAGCATCGAGCAGATCGAGGAGCCGTACATCCTCGCCTCGATCCACGTGCCGGAGAACTACCTCGGCGGCGTGCTCAAGCTCTGCGAGGAGAAGCGCGGACGGCAGAAGACCATGCGCTATCTCGGCCTGACCCGCGTCGTGGTCGAGTACGAGCTGCCGCTCAACGAGGTGGTGCTCGACTTCCACGACCGCCTCAAGTCAGTGAGCAAGGGCTACGCGTCGCTCGACTACGAGTTCATCGACATGCGCCCCGGCGATCTGGTCAAGCTCGACGTGCGGGTCAACGGCGATCCGGTCGACGCCATGTCGCTCATCGTCCACCGCGATCGCGCCTACCAGCGCGGCCGCGAGGTGATCGAGACGATGAAGGAGATGATCCCGCGGCAGATGTTCGAGGTCGTGCTGCAGGCGGCGATCGGCGCCAAGATCATCGCCCGCGAGACCGTCAAGGCGCTGCGCAAGAACGTCACCGCCAAGTGCTACGGCGGCGACATCAGCCGCAAGCGCAAGCTGCTCGAGCGCCAGAAGGAAGGCAAGAAGCGGATGAAGCAGGTGGGCAGCGTCGAGATTCCGCAGGAAGCCTTCCTGGCGGTGCTCAAGGTGTCGGCCTGACGGCACGGCGCTACGTCAGCGCGGTCGTTCTCGCGCTGGTGCTCGGCTCGCTGCTGCGCGGCGTCGCGCTGCAGGCGTTCAAGATCTCCTCGGCGTCGATGCTGCCGACGCTGCAGATCGGCGACTACGTGCTGGTGCAGCCGCTGCGCTACGGCCTGCGCCTGCCGTGGGGCGGGTGGCTGGCGCGTTGGGCGTCGCCGCAACCCGGCGACGTGGTGGTGTTCAGCCATCCGCGCGACCCCAGCCAGGACTTCGTCAAGCGCGTCGCCGCCGTCGGCGGCGAGCGCGTCGAGCTGCGAGGCAAACAATTGCTGGTCGACGGCATCCCACGAGAGCTGCCCGGCGCGGTCTTCATCGAGGGTCGCGAGGGCGTGCAATTACATGACGTGCGGGATAATTTTGGCCCTGTTTGGGTACCGGCCGGCCAGGTGTTCGTGTTAGGAGACAACCGCGACCAGAGCGTCGATAGCCGTTTCTGGGGCTTCGTCGACGTGGACGACGTGCGCGGCAAGGCCGACCGGGTCTATTGGTCGATGGACGGCGATGATGGGTGGGTGCGATGGGAACGCATTGGAACCGCAGTGCGCTGACCCGTCCGCCCGGCGATCGCCAGAAATGATGCGGCAATGGAGGGTTTGATGCGCGTACGCAACCTAGTGGTCGTGGCGGCGGTGGCGGTGGGGATTCCGGCGGCGGCGCTGGCGGCGAGCAACATCGTCCGCTCGGCGTACAGCGAGTCGTACGCCAGCAATGCCACCGGCATCGCCACCGGCGACTTCGACGGCGACGGCACCATCGACGCGGTGACCACCAACGCCGGCAGCAGCAACGAGGTCAACGTCATCCTCGGCTTCGGTGACGGCACGCTCAGCCCGGTCGGGCAGATCGCGCTGCCGTCGCTGCCCTCCAGCCTGGCGCTCGGCCGCTTCGACGGCGACGACGTCGACGACCTGGTGGTCGGCCTCGGCAACGACGACTCGATCGTCTTCCTGAAGTGCCGTAAGGACCAGGATTACTTCGACGCGCCGTCGGCCGGCGTCGAGCTCGGCGGCAGCCCGGCGGCGCTGGCGGTGGTCGACTTCGACGGCGACGGCAAGCTCGACATCGTCAGCGGCAACGACGGCGGCGACGCGACGCCCGGCTCGGTGTCGTTTCTCGCCGGCAACGGTGTGGGCGGCTTCACGCTGGTGCTGCAGGACGATCCGAGCGAGCCCGGCATGCTGATCGACGCGCTGCCGGCCGAGCTCGGCACCCGCGCCGTCGCGGTCGGCAACATCGACGCCGATGCGAACCTCGAAGTGCTGGCGCTCAACTCGCGCGCCAACTCGATCTCGATCTACGACGGCGACGGCCACGGCGCGTTCACCCCGGGCGGCACGCTGCCGACCGCCAACGCGCCGCAGGACCTGCGCCTGGTGGACGTCAACGGCGACGGCAAGCTCGACCTGATCATCGCCAACGGCAACGAGGACAGCGTCTCGGTGCGGCTCGGCAACGGCGACCGCAGCTTCGCCGCCGCCGACGTCTACGCGGTCGGCACGGCGCCGAATCGCGTCGTGGTCGGCGACCTCGACGACAACGACACGCTCGACATCGCCACCACCAACAGCCGCAGCGGCGACGTCACGCTGCTGCGCGGCGACGGCATGGGCGGCTTCGGCCAGGCGCGCACGTTCGTCGCCGACGCCGAGCCGCAGGTGGTGGCGCTCGACGACTTCAACGACGACGGGCTGCTCGACGTGATCACCGCCGCGCAGGGCGGCGGCGACGGCGGCAGCATCAACCTGCTGCGCAACCGCGGCGACGCGGTGCTGCACGCGGTCGAGGACGTGCCGGCCAACAACGGGCCGACCGGTCTGGCGGTGGCGGACGTGGACGACGACGGCGCCGCCGACCTGGTAAGCAGCGGCGACGCCGGCGAGGTGCTGGTGCAGTCGTCGGGCCCCGACGGCTTCGTCACCGCGCACGCGATCGACGTCGGCGGTCGCGCCATCGGCGTCATTGCCGTCGATCTGAACGGCGACGCGCGGCCCGACCTCGCCGCGGTGGACAACACCAACGACCGCGTCGTGGTGGCGATCGCCACCGCCACCGGCGGCTTCGGCCCGCTGCAGAACTACAGCGTCTCGGTCGGGCCGAGCGGCATCACCGCCGGCGACTTCAACAACGACGGGCGGCTCGACATCGCCGTGTCGGCGATCGGCCCGCCGGGGCGCGCCGCGGTGCTGCTGCAGCAGGCCAACGGCACCTTCGGCCCGAGCCGCAGCACGGCGGTGCAGGACACGCCGACCGGCATCGCCGTCCTGCAGTCCGACTGCGACGCCAACGGGTACCAGGACCTGATCGTCGCCAACCAGGCCTCGGACACCATTTCGGTGCTGCGCAGCCTCGGCAACGGCATGTTCGAGGAGCAGCAGACCATCCAGCCGATCGACGCCGGCGGCGGACCGGTCGGCCTGGCGGTGGCGGACTTCAACCGCGACGGCCGCGACGATTTCGCGGTCAGCGATTCGGTGACGCCGGCCGGCGCGGCCAGCGTGCGCATCTTCACCAGCGCCACCTGCGGCGGACCGTACACGCTCAGCGCCTCGGTGCGCGCCGGCGACCTGGTCAAGGCAATCGTCGCACGCGACTTCACCGGCGACGGCATCGTCGATCTGGGGGTGATCAACCAGACGGCGAACGCCATGCGGGTGCTGAGCGGCAACGGCAACGGCACCTTCGGGACGCGCGCCGGCGGCGCGGTCTCGGTCAGCCGCATGCCGATCGCCATCGCCGCCGGCGATCTCGACAGCGACGGCCGCTACGACCTGGTGACGGCGAACAGCGACCCGAGCGCCAACAACCTCTCGGTCGCCTACAACTGCGCGCGCGACGCCGACTGCACGCCGTTCCCGGTGAATCCGCCGATCGCCGGCTCGGCGGCGCTGCGCGGCGACGGCAACAATGACGGTATCCGCTCGGCGGCCGATCTGGTGGCGGTCGGGCGCGAGGTGATGGACGGCGACGGCCTGCCGGTCGAGCAGATCAACGTCGTGGTCAACGGCGTGCCGCTCAACCCGAACGGCTATGCCGCCGCGCCGGGCGTCGATGCCAACGGCGACGGTCTGGTCACGCCGCAGGACCGCCGCGCCGTCGCCCGCCGCATCTTCAGCGGGGCCTGAGGTGCCGACCGAGGCCGCGCTGCAGCGCGACCTGCAGGACGCGATGCGTGCCCGCGATCGGGTGCGCATCGACGTCCTGCGCGGTCTGATCACCGCGGTGAAGAACACCAAGGTGGACAAGCAGGTGCCCGAGCTGCCCGAGGCGGAGATCGTCGCCCTGGTGCGCAAGGAAGCCAACAAGCGCGTCGAGATCATCGACTTCGCGCGCCAGGCCAACCGCGCCGAGACCGTCGCCCAGGCCGAGACCGAGAAGGCCATTCTCGACGCCTACCTGCCGGCGCAGATGGATGCCGCTCAACTCGAGGCCGCCATCCGCGCCATCGCCGCCGAGCTCGGTGGCACCCAGATCGGCCCGTTGATGGCCGAGCTGCGCAAGCGCCACGCCGGCCAGTTCGACGGCAAGCTGGCCAGCGAGCTGATCAAGAAGCTCTGAGCGTAGGGCTCGCGCGCCACTTCCGCTCGGACGGAATTCTGCTATGACGCCGGCGGTCGTGGGAGGGGAGTGACGATGCGACGCCTGATCCTGCTGCTCGCCGTGCTGGCGATGTGGAGTACTATGCCGGCCGAGCGCGCCGCGGCGGGCGGCGGAGGGGTATGCTGCCTGTGCATCGGCTGCCCCACTGGTCCCGAGGATTGCACCCTTCCGCCGCTGAGCTGCGACGTCACCTGCGGCAGCCAACGCGGCTGCGGCGACTGGAGCCTGGCGCCGTTGGAGGCGTGCAACGCCAATCCGCCCTGCGAGGGGCAGCAGCCCGAGAGCGCCAGGGCCCCGGCGGCAACCACCCTCGGATTGGCCGGCGTGACGGCCGCGCTGGCCGGCTTCGGCCTCCGCCGCCTGATGCGCCGGCGCGCGTAGCCGATTGGCGGCCGCGGAAACGGCCGCGCTCCGCGCGGCCGGCCGGCACAAGGCCGGCCGGCTACCTGGGCCGGTTGGGGGGGAGACCGCTGTTTCCCCTCACCGCCCGGGGTAGCCGGCCGGCCATGTGCCGCCCGGCGCCGCGCCAGCGGCGCCGTTGACGCTGCGACCTAGCGCAGGCCCGGCGCTTCGTGGCCGCTGGCGGCGACGTACTCCAGGTAGCCGCCGGCGTAGGGCAGGGGACCCTCGGGCGTCAGCTCGAGGACGCGATTCGACAGCTGCGCCAGAAAGCGGCGGTCGTGCGAGACGAACAGCATCGTCCCGTCGTAGTCCGCCAGCGCCCGCACCAGCATCTCCTTGGTCGCCATGTCGAGGTGGTTGGTGGGCTCGTCGAGCACCAGCAAGTTGGGCTTGTCGTAGAGGATGCGGGCGATCACCAGGCGCGCCTTCTCGCCGCCCGACAGCACGCGGCAGCTCTTGTCGACGTCGTCGCCGGAGAAGCCGAAGCAGCCCGCCAGCGCGCGCAGCGAGCCGCCGCTGGCGAGCGGGAAGGCGCGCTCCAGCGTCTGCAGCACGCTGTGCTGCGGGTCGAGCACCTCCATCGCGTGCTGGGCGAAGTAGCCGAGGCGGACGCCCGCGCCGAGCGTGATCGTGCCGGTGTCCGGCGTGCCCTCGCCGGCGACCAGCTTGAGCAGCGTCGATTTGCCGGCGCCGTTTACCCCCATCACCGCCCAGCGCTCGCCGCGCCGGATGGTGAGCGAGAGATCGTCGTAGATCACCCGCTCGCCGTAGCGCTTGCCGACGTGCTCGATCTTCACCACGTCGTCGCCGGAGCGCGGGCAGGGCGGGAAGTTGAACACCAGCGTGCTGCGCCGCTTCGGCGGGTCCAGCTTCTCGATCTTGTCGAGCTGCTTGACGCGCGACTGTACCTGCGACGCCTTGGCGGCCTGCGCCTTGAAGCGCTCGATGAA
>JANRJF010000463.1:0-9461 GCA_033764095.1 Deltaproteobacteria bacterium
TAACAGCCTAACCCCCTAACAGCCTAACAGCCTAACAGCCTCTCTCCTCACGCTTTCCGCAGCGCCTCGATCGGTCTGAGCCGCGCGGCGCGCCAGGCGGGGCCGAGGCCGCCGGCGAGGCCGATCAGCAGCGCGAGGATCAGCGCGGCGACCAGGTCGCCGGGGCCGACCCGCAAGGTGATGACGTTGGTGGTGAAGGTGCGCGCACCGAAGGCGACGCCGCCGAGCAGCAGCCCGATCACCTGCGTCAGCACCAGCGCCAGCAGCGCGCCGATCAGGAAGCCGAGGCCGGCCAGCGCGATCGCCTCGATCTGGAACGAGCGCAGGATCGAGCCGCGCGAGAAGCCGAGCGCGCGCAGCGTGCCGATCTCGGCGGTGCGCGCCTGCACCGCCGCGTACATCGTATTGGCGGCGCCGAAGCCGGCGCCGATGCCGGCCAGCACGGCGATGCCGATCACCAGGATGTACAGCGCGTTCGCCGACTCCGCCTGCTTGGCGTAGTACTCGGACTCCGGCTGCGCCTCGATGGCGTAGCGCGGGTCGTCGTCGATGCGTTGCTCGACGGCGCGCATCGCCTCCGGGCTGACGGTGTGGATGCGGATGCCGGAGTAGGGGAACGTGCGCTTGGCGTCGTTGGCCAGCTCGCGCACGTCGACCCACACCTCGCTCTCGAACGACGAGCCGCCCGATTCGAGGATGCCGACCACCTTCCACTTCTGCCGGCCGAACTCGAGCTCGCTGCCGAGCTGCGCGCCCTGGTAGCGGCCGGCGACGCCCTTGCCGACCACCGCCTCGCCGGCGCTCGGCGTCAGCATGCGCCCCTCGGCGATCTTCACCTCGCCGTGCACCGCCAGCGCGATCGGCTCGACGCCGCGCACCAGCACGTTCTCGCGTCCACCCTCCTTGGTGCGGAAGAAGGGCTGCACCACCAGCTCCGGCGACACCAGCGGCTGATCGTCCTGGTCGCGGGCGATGCCTTCGAAGAACTTGATCGCCTGGTAGGCCTCGATGTTGAGCTGGCTCGATCCGTCGTTGTCGGAGCCCTTGCGCATGACGATCAGGTTGAGCGGGTCGCCGCTGGTCACCAGGGTGCGGCGCAGGCTGGAGATCAGTCCGAGGAACAGCGTGCACGCGACCACCACCAGCGCGATGACGCCGGCGGTCATCAGGCTGCGCGCCGGCCGCGCGGTGACGTTCTTGATCGAGTAGGAGAGCGGCAGGCTCATGCGCGGCTCCGGTGAGTCGGTGTGCCGGTGCGCCGGTGCGCCGGTTTGGACCATGCCGGCGCATCGACTCCGTACCGGCGAACCGGCGCACTGGCTGACCGGCGCACCACCTCAGAACACCTCATGCAGCACCTGCACGACCGGTTTGCGGGCGGCGCCCCACGACGGGACGAAGCCGGAGAGCATGCCGACGAAGAGGGAGAGAAAGACGCCCTGCACGATCACCGGCACGGTGACGATGAAGCTGCCGAGCGGGCCGAGTGTGTCGTTCCAGGAGGCGGCCTTGCCGAGCAGCGTGGTGAGGCCGACGGTCAGGCCGACGCCGAGCAGGCCGGCGACGGTGGACAGCACCACCGCCTCGGCGAACAGGGTGCCGAAGATGATGCCGCGGGTGAAGCCGATCGCCTTCATGACGGCGAGCTCGCCGGAGCGCTCGCGCACCGCCATGGAGGCGGTGTTGGCGGCAATGAAGACGATGCACAGCGCCACCAGGCCGGTGACGATCAGGATGATGGTGACGAAGCCCGACAGGCTGCCGAAGAAGTTGGAGAAGAAGCTCTTCTCGGTCTCGCTCGCCGTCTCCGCTTCGCTGTTGCGGAACATCTCGTCGGCGGTGCGCATGATCGCGTTCACCTTGTCTGGGCTGCTGGCGCGCACCCAGATGATGCCGGTGACGCCCAGCCCGTCGCGGCCGGCCGCTTTGAGCGCTTGGTCGAGGTATTCGCGCGTCAGCCACAGCATCGGGGCGCGGTCGTTGGGAATCTCGCCGACGATGCGCAGATCGAGGTTGGCCGGCCACACGGTCGAGCGCAGCGTGATGCGGTCGCCGATCTTCCAGTTGTACTTGCGCATCGTCGAACGGCCGACCAGCGCCGCGTCGCGGTAGCGCTTGAAGTCGGCCTGCTGCTGCGGATCGATCTTGTAGTCCGGGTACACGTCGAACACGTACTCGGGCTCGACCGCGAAGTTCGGGAAGGTGACGCGGCCCGCTTCCTCGTAGGCGCCGCCGAACCACGTCTGCGACGACGCCGCAGCGACGCCGTCGATCTCGCGCACCTTGCGGGTGAACGAGTAGGGCATCGAGTAGACGATCCCCGCCTTGTTGTGCACCGAGAGGCGGGTGTTGTTGGTGATGTTGTCGATCAGCGCGTCCATGCCCGCCGGCATGGTCAGCAGCATGCACACCAGCGCGACGGCGAGGGTGATGGCGCCGCCGGTCAGCGCGGTGCGCAGCTTGTTGCGCCCCAGGTTGGCGCGGATCAGGCCGAGGAACTTCATGACGCCTTCGCGTTGACCAGTCCGCCGCCGGCCGCCAGGCGGATCGACTCGTCGGCGCGCTGCGCCGCCTCGCCCTCCAGCAGCACGCCCTTGTCGAGGTGCAGCGCCTGGTCGACGAAGCGCAGCGCGCGCGGATCGTGCGTCACCATGATGATCGTCTTGCCGAACTCGTTCTTGAGCTGGCGCAGCAGGGTGAGGATCTCCTCGGCGTTCTTGGCGTCGAGGTCGCCGGTCGGCTCGTCGGCGACGATCAGGTCGGGGTCGGTGACCACCGCGCGGGCGATCGCGACGCGCTGCTGCTCGCCGCCGGAGAGCGTGCGCGGGTAGTGATCGAGCCGGTGGCCGAGCCCGACGACGCGCAGCGCGGTCTCGGCGCGGCGCATGCGCTCGGCCTTGTCGAGGTCGGTGAGCAGCAGCGGCAGGGCGACGTTGTCGCGCGCGTTGAGCACCGGCATCAGGTTGAAGAACTGGAAGATCAGCCCGACGTGGCGGGCGCGCCAGTGCGCCAGCTCGTCCTCGCTCAGGTCGTTGAGCCGCTCGCCGACCACCAGCACCTCGCCGGTGCTCGGCCGGTCGATGCCCGAGACCAGGTTGAGCAGCGTTGATTTGCCCGAGCCGGAGGGGCCCATGAAGGCGACGAAGCGCCCCGCCGGGATGCTGAGCGAGACGTTGTCGAGCGCGTGCACCTCGTCGACGCCGCGCACGTAGTGGCGCGAGACGTTGCGGATGTCGATCAGCGGTTGCGTCATACGTCCCCCGACTCTACCCGCCCACCCCGGTTCGCGGAACCGCCCCCGGTCCGCGCGCAAGGCGTGGCGACTGTCAGCAACTCACGTGCCCCGCGGCGCGCCTACTGCGTTGCTGCGCCGCGGCCGACGCGCTGCATCGCCGAGCATGCACGACCCGCGTTCTCACTGCTGCGGTGAGTTGGCGTGCAAAGAATCTCGACCACAGATGAATACAGAGAACCACAGAGAGCACGGAGGCCGCCGTCCAGGTCGAGGCTTCCGTGTTCATCCGTGGTTCTCTGTGTTCTCTGTGGTGGTTTTTGGCAGGACAAGTGGGACCGCGCAGCCGAGCAGGATGCCGCCGATGCCGCCGAGGATGAACGGCAGGTTGGCGCCGTAGGCGTCGATCATCCAGCCGGTCAGGGTGTTGGACAGGATGCCGCCGAGGCCGACGGCGATCACCGACAGCAGGCTCTGCGCGGTGGAGCGCAGCGACTGCGGGACGACCTGTTCGGCGTACATCGGCCCGCCGAGCAGCAGGCCGGTGACGACGACGCCGTGCAGCAGCTGCAGGACGTAGATCACCGCCATGTCGTCGCTCAGACCGCAGCCGAGCCAGCGCACGCCGCCAGCCAGCACGCCGAGGCCGAGCAGGCCGCGCGCGCCAAGCCGGCGCAGGCCGGCGCCGGCGAGCAGGATGAGCGGGATCTCCAGCAGCAGCATCGCCACCCACATGCGGCCGACGGTGACCAGATTGCCGCCGCGGGCGCGGATGAAGAGCGGGAAGAGCCCGGTGGGTCCCTGCAGGAACAGGTAGCCGCCGAACGAGTAGAGGATCAGGCGGCGCAGCGGTGTCGAGCGCAGCAGCACGCGCCACTCGCCGCGCGGCGCGCGCAGCGCGGTGGCGCCGCCGCGCGGCAGCCACGGCCACAGCAGCGCCGCCGCGACCATGAACGCGGCGGTGAGCGGGAAGAGCGAGCGCAGGGCCGGCTCGACGCCGTCGGCGGCGGCGGGTGCGAGCCGATGCAGCATCGGCGGATACAGCGCGACGGCGAGCAGGTAGCCGATCGAGCCCCAGACGCGCACCCGCCCGAACGCGTGCGGGCCGCGTCCGTGCAGTGCGCCGAAGGTCAGCGACAGGCTGATCGGAATCACCGCGGTCGCGACGCTGGCCATCAGGGCGGTGCCGAGCACGAAGGCGGAGAAGCCGTCGGCCAGAGCGAGCGCCGCGCAGGCCGCGGCGCCGGCCAGCGTCACCAGCGACAGGACGGTTGCACGCGCGCCGCTGCGGTCGGCGACCTGACCCCAGAACGGCTGCGCGACGATGCCGACCAGCGGCGTCACCGCCATCACCAGTCCCACTTCGGCGCCGTTCAGCCCGGCGTTCTCGCGCAGATAGACGGTGAAGTACGGAAAGAAGACGCCGAGGCCGGTGAAGTAGAGAAAGTAGAACGCGGAGAGCGGGAACACGAGGCTGTTAGGCTGCTAGGCTGTTGGCTGTTAGGGTCGGATCGTTCCCCTAACAGCCAACAGCCTAGCAGCCTAACAGCCTTCCCTTCAGGTTGAACATCGCGCGCAGCATCGCGCCGGCGTCGATCGGCGTGTCCCACGCCTCGCCGCGCAGCTCGCGGTAGGCGCGGTTGAGGTTGAAGAGGATGCGTTCGGGCTCGGTCCAGCCGGCGTAGGGGCCGAGGTCGATGCGCCGCGCCGCCTCCTCGATCGTGCGGCCGGCGTCGTAGTGGGTTTTCGCCTCGGCGCGGATGTACTGCAGATATGCCTTCATCTCGCGCGGCCCCTCGCTGCCGCACAGGGGGCCGTGCCCGGGAACGATCACCGCCGGATCGAGCCCGATGATGCGATCGAGCGCCGCGATCCACTGGTCGTAGGTGCCTTCCCAGCCGATCGGCGTGCAGAGGCGGAAGAGCACGTCGCCGGTGAAGACGATACGCTGCGCCGGCAGGTGCACGATGACGTCGCCGGCGGTGTGTGCCGGGCCGACGTAGAGCAGCTCGACCTTCAGGCCGTCGAGCTCGAGATCGAGGCGATCGTCGAACACGGTCGTCGGCGGGGTGAGCTGCACGCCGGTGAAGTCGTAGGGCTCGAGCTCGCGCGCCAGGCTGGCCAGTGCCGGATCGGGCGAGTCGGCCAGCCGCTTCAGGCCCTGCATCGCCTCCGGCTTCTCCTTGCCGAACGACGCGGCGCAGAGCCGGTGGCCGATGATCTCGGCCTGCTCGAAGAGCTGGTTACCCCAGCAGTGGTCGCCGTTGTGGTGCGTGTTCACCACCCGCGCCGCCGGCTGCTTCCAGACGCGCCCGTACTGCGCGATCAGCTCGCGCGTGCGGGGCAGATCCCAGAACGTGTCCACCACCACGCCGCCGCCGCGGTTGATCAACCCCGAGTTGCTCCAGCCGAGGCCGCGATCCGGTTGCAGACAGGCGTAGACGTCGGCGTCGAGCGCTTCGAGCTTCATGGGCGCGGTTATCCGCCGACCCTCGCCGGTCGATCAAGGGCTCTGATCTGGTGGCGCGGGGCTGGAGCCGCGCGCCACCAGCAGCGGCAGTCAGCCCTGTTCGGCGAGCAGCTTCTTCACCCAGCGCCGGTAGGTCTCCAACGGCTGGGCGCCGGGGACCGGGACGTCGCTGCCGGCGACCATCACCGCCGGCACGCCGGTGAGGCCGAGCTCGACCGCCTGGTTGTGCTGGTCGATGACTTCGCGCGCGATGGCCGGATCGTCGGCGGCGGCGAGTGCCTCGGGCGGCAGGCCGACCTCATCCCAGATGGCGCGCAGCGTCGCCGCGTCGGTGATGTCGCGGTTGGCGGCGAAGTAGGCGTAGAGCAGCGCCGCGTGCATACGCTCGAAGGCCTCCGGGCCGAGGCGCGCGGCGGCCTTGGCGACCAGGTGCGGCGGCAGACTGTGCGACGGCGGGCCGGCGTCGGTCGCCCAGACGCGGAAGGTGCCGCCGTCCGGATCGGCCGCCGGGCGCTGCCACGACTGCGTGTAGGCGCGGAACTTCTCCAGCGTGCGGCGCGCATCGGGGTGCGGCCGCAGCAGGTAGCTGCGCCAGTCGAGCTCGACCGCGCCGGCCTGCTCATCGCGCACTCGCTCCAGGCGCACCGCGGCGTTGTAGCACCACGGGCAGAGGTAGTCGGAGTAGACGATCAGTCGCAGCCGGGGGCGCGGGTCGTCGCTCATCGTTGTCCGTGCCTGGCGCGACGCGCTGCCGACGACGAACGACGACCGGCGCGCCGGTCGTTACTCGTTGCGCTCCGGCAGGCCGACGGTCGCGCAGGCGATGCGCGCGCCGGAGTTGCCGGAGGGATCGGTCTTGTTGTCGTCGGGACCGGCGTGGATGACCATCGAGGCGCCGTCGCCGTCGAGCAGGTTGCCCTCGCCGCGCAGCGTGATGCCCTCGAGGGTGAACTGCTGCTCCAACTTGCCGTCGGCCGGAATGGTGATGTTGCCGAGGTCGCCGAGATGCGGGCCCTCGGGGTTGTCCTTGCCGTGCTTCTTGCTCGTCGGGTTCCAGTGCGGCCCGGCCGAGTCGAAGCTCGGCGGCGTGCAGGTGCCGACGCTGTGCAGGTGGATGCCGTGCACCCCCGGCGGCATGTCGTGCAGCTTGATCAGGAGCATGGTCGCGCTGGCGATGTGGTTGATGGTGAGCGTGCCCACATCCTTGCCCTGCGCGTTCTTGAAGTTGGTGGTCGCGACTTCCTGCGCGCCCGCTTGCGCGCCGCCCGCGATCAACGCCCCTGCCAGGATCCACCGCGCTACCGACGTCATGTTCGCCCCCTTTTCTTCGCTGATTGCCCGCGCCGTCGCGTGTCCCCCCGACGGCCGGCGCATTCTGACCGCGCCCCGCCGCGTGCGCAAGGGCGACGCACCACGCTGGACGCTGACGCTGCGCCCCGCCAACCCGCCTCGGTAGCCGACCGCGCGCAGCGCGGCGGTGCCGCGCACCGGCCTGATCCGCGGCGGGCTACCGGTCCAGCCACTTGAACGGCGGCGGCGGCTGGTAGTGCCGGCAGGCATCCAACAGCGCCGCCGGGGTATCGGCGCGCAGCAGCATGGCGCGGTGCGCGGGGGCGACGAAGCGGGCGTGCACGGCGCCGTCGAGGAAGGCGAGCAGCGGATCGAAATAGCCGCCGACGTCGAGCAGGCCGATCGGCTTGTGGTGCAGGCCGAGCTGCGCCCAGGTGAGGATCTCGAACAGCTCGTCGAGCGTGCCGAGGCCGCCGGGCAGGGCGACGAAGGCGTCGGACAGCTCGGCCATCAGCGCCTTGCGCTCGTGCATCGAGCCCACCACCCGCAGGTCGGCGAGCCCGCGATGCGCGACCTCCTGGTCGACCAAGGCGCGCGGGATGACGCCGATCACCTCACCGCCGGCGGCGAGGGCGGCATCGGCCAGCCGCCCCATCAATCCGACGCTGGCGCCGCCGTACACCAGGCCGATGCGTTGCGCCGCCAGGGTGCGGCCGAGCGCCTCGGCGGCGCCCGCGAAAGCAGGGTCGGCGCCCGGGCTGGAGCCGCAGAACACGCATACACGAAGCAGTGTCACTTTCTTCACGCAGTTCCGGAAAGCCCAAGATTCGTAACACCCACCATAGGGTTTCTCCCTAGCCCCCTGAGCTGCCCGACCCCGCTGGGCCAATCGCAGATCGACGCGCAACGTACACGGCACGGAACTTGGTTAGGGCAGCGGATCGCGAAGCGGGAACGCAAACCATGGAGGCCAGATGAACGCCGCGATCCAGACGCAGGACACGAAGGTGCGAGAGCTCGAGGAAACGGAACCGGAACAGCTTACCGTGCTGCGCCAGATGCTCACCGGCGGTGAGATCGTCCCGGCGCAGCTGCCCTCGGCGTCGCACTGGACGCCCGAGCTCGGACTGGCGGCGGCGGTCCTGGCGCAGGCGATGGCCGACATTCGCTGGCGGCACGCCGACGGGCGCGATCACATCCAGGTCGCCGCGGCGATGCGCTGGGTGCGCGCCGAGGATCGCGACTGGCCGTACTCGTTCCTGCGCGTCTGCGAGCTGCTGCAGCTCGAGCCCGCCTGGGTGCGGCGTCGCATCAAGGGCTGGATGCAGCGCACCGTGCAGACCGGACGCAGCATCCGCCAGGCGGCGTGAGCCGCCGCCGCGCCGCGTCTCGGTGCACCGTCGAGCGGCCGTCGTGCGCCGCGCCGCCGCGCCCCGGGCGCGGCGCGCGCGCCGCGCCGCGTGCTCAACGGCCGACGACGAAGCCATCGTCCGGCGCGTCGATGCCGATGAACACGCCGTCGCGATAGCGCAGCGCCACCGGTTCGCTGCTGGCGATGCGCGGCTCGTCGTTCAGCACGCCGACCAGGTTGAGCGGGTCGGCGGCCGACACGACGACGGTCTCGCCGCCGCGCGCACGGCGCCGCAGGCTGCGCAGCGCGTCGACCGCCTCCGGGAGCGCGAACTGTTCGCCCGCGAACCCGTCGACGAAGCGCCCGCCGCGCAGCTCGCCGCGCGCCTCCAGGCGGCGCAGCGCCGCCAACAGGGCGCGCCAACGCGGCAGATGGCGCTCGCGGGCCAGCAACTCGCGGAAGACGACCCCCCAGCGCCGCAGCAGGCGCCGTGCGGTCCGTTCCGCCTGTTCGTCATCCGTCGCGCGCGGCGCGGAGCCCGTCGCGGTGTCCGCCGCGCGCAGCAGCGACCAGCGGCCGGCTGGCATCAGGCGCCGCGCGGCGCCGCCGCGCACGGCGCGCAGATGCGCGACGCGTGGCGGATGCGCGTCGCGCGGCCAGAGCAGCGCGCGCAGGCCGGCGATGCCGTCGCCGGTGACCAGACCGGCGGCGACCAACTGCCAGAGCGCCTCCTCGACCACCGCCGGCGGCTGACCGATGGCGCGCGCGATGTCGGGCAGGAACGAGGCCCCGCGCGTCGCCAGGTGGGCGAAGACGGCCTGCGTCTCGACTGCGCAGCAGGCGAGCAGCGGGCCGGGGTCGTCGAGTGGTGCGAGCAGGTCCGGCAGGTCGGCGCGCAGCGCCAGCCCCAGCGGGGCGCTGCGCGTCGGCGCCTGCCGACGCTTCGCCTCGCCGTCCGCATCGGCCGCCGCCGCGGCCAGACGTCCCCAGGCCACCTCGCCGGCCAGGCAGAGATGCTCGAGGTCGTCGGGATCGTAGTCGGCGATGCGCGCCGGGAGGACGTCGCGCTCCCAGGCCGGGCCGGGCAGCTCGAGGCCCTGCAGCTGGCCGATCACCAG
>JANRJF010000464.1:0-5105 GCA_033764095.1 Deltaproteobacteria bacterium
ATGCGCGCCGGCGCCAGCTCGATGGCGACGGCGCGACTGAGGTTGATCACCGCCGCCTTCGACGCGGAGTAGGCCTGCGGGCCGTCGCCGCCGGAGAGGCCGGCGACCGAGGCGGTGTTGATGAACGAGCCGCCCTGGTTCTGCGCTTTCATGACCCGGGCGCCGTGCTTCAGGCCGAACATCACCGCCCGCACCAGCACCGCGAAGGTGAAGTCCCACTCGTCGGCGTCGAGATGCGTGATCGGGCCGAAGGCGCCGGCGATGCCGGCGTTGTTGAAGACGCAATCGAGGCGCCCGAAGCGCTGCGGCGCGGCGTCGATCGCCGCCGCGACCTCGGCTTCGCGGGTGACGTCGGTGGGGACGAAGTGGATGCGCTGGTGGCCGGCCTGGCGCGCCAGCTCGAGCGTCTCCTCGGCGGCGGCGCGATTGAGATCGGCGATCACCACCGCCGCCCCCTCGGCCAGGAAGCGCAGCGCCGTCGCCCGCCCGATGCCGTTGCCGCCGCCGGTGATCACCGCCACCTTGCCGTCGAGTCGTCCCGCCATGCGCGTCTCCTTCCAGCGCTGGCGCATCGCCGGTTTCCCGGCGCCGTGCAAGCGTTGGTCGTCGGTGGCGATTTGCGGCAGTATGCGCGCGACAGCAGATCTCACCGCGGAGGCGCGGAGCGAGTCCTATCGTCTCCGCGCCTCTGCGTCTCCGCGGTGAGCGTCCGGCCTATGCGATACGAACTGTTCATCGGCATGCGCTACCTGCGCGCCAAGCGGCGCGAGGCGTTCATCTCGCTCATCACGCTGATCTCGACGGCGGGCATCGTCATCGGGGTGATGACGCTGGCCATCACGCTGGGCGTCATGACCGGTTTCGAGGGCGACCTGCGCGAGCGCATCCTCGCCTTCAATCCGCACGTGTCGATCTGGAGCCAGCTCGGCACGATGATGGACTACGACGAGGTGGCGCGCCGCGCGCGCGCCGTGCCCGGCGTCGCCGGCGCCGAGCCGTTCGTCTACGGCCAGCTGATGCTGTCGACCCCGGACCAGTTTGCCGGCGTGCTGGTGCGCGGCGTGCCGCCGAGCGCCGAGGCCAATCCCGATCTCGCCCGGCGCCTCTCGAGCGGCAGCCACATCGAGGACCTCGGCCGCCGCGTCGCGGTGCCGCTCAGCCAGGGGCACGGCGCGACGGCGCAACTGCCCGGCATCATCGTCGGCGAGGCGCTGGCGAAGAAGCTCGGCGTCAGGACCGGCGACCCGGTGCGCGTCGCCGCCGCGCCGAGCGGCACCGCCGGGGTGCCGCGGCTGTCGAACTTCGGCATCGTGGGCACGTTCAAGTCGGGCATGCCGGAGTACGACAGCGGCCTCGCCTACGTCGCGCTCGCCGACGGCCAGGATCTCTACGACATGGCCGGCGCCGCCACCGGCGTCGAGGTGCGCGTCCACGACCTCT
This sequence comes from Deltaproteobacteria bacterium, assembly GCA_033764095.1. Taxonomy (GTDB): domain Bacteria; phylum Desulfobacterota; class Binatia; order HRBIN30; family CADEER01; genus JBDTMT01. Next base: position 1,441 of record JANRJF010000464.1, read on the forward strand.
ACCAGGCCGATCGGATCTCCGCGCAGCTCCGACACGACCTCGGCGGCGGCTATCGCGTGCGCGACTGGATGGAAGCCAACGCCAACCTGTTCGGCGCCCTCAAGCTGCAGAAGACGGTCTATTCGATCGTCCTGCTGCTGATCGTGCTGGTCGCCGGCTTCACCGTGCTGGCGACGCTGATCATGGTGGTGATGGAGAAGCGCAAGGACATCGCGATTCTCAAGTCGATGGGCGCCACCGCGGCGGAGATCGCGCGCATCTTCATCTACAAGGGCCTGGTGATCGCGGTCGTCGGCGTCACGCTCGGCAACCTCGGCGGCTGGCTCGGCTGCGTGCTGCTGAAGCGGTACCAGTTCGTCGAGCTGCCGCCGGACGTGTTCTTCGTCAACACCATCCCGTGCGTGGTCTATCCGCCGTACTACCTCTACGTCACCGTCGCCGCGCTGCTCATCTGCCTGGCGGCGACGCTCTACCCGGCGCGCCAGGCGGCACGCCTCTCGCCGGTGGACGTGATCCGCTACGAGTGAGCGCGGACGAGGCGGTCAGGCTGTTGCGCTGTCAGGGGCTGAACAGCCGGCTCCGCGTCGCAGCGAACAGCCTGACAGCGCACAGCCTTCTCACATGTTCAGCGAGGCGACCTGCATGAGGAACCCCATGTCGCCCTCGACCTTGATCTTGCCCTGCATGAACAGCATCTGGCCGTTCTGCGAGCCGTCCTGCATGCCGGCGTAGTCGGCGATCGCCATGCGCAGCACGGTGCGCGGGGTGGCAGCGCTGTTGAACTGCATCTCGACCTTGAACGGATCGCTGGCGTCACGCGCCAGCTCCAGCGCCATGGTGCCCTTGAGTCCCTTGGCGCGCGCACTGTTGTCCGGCTTCCCCGGACGATTGGCGGGCAGGATGATGCTCAACGCCGCGCCGTTGCGGTTGAGCACCGCGTCGCGCCAGTCATCGACGCTGAGCGTCACCGACAGGTTGGCGTCCTGGGTGCCGGGCGTGACGGTCATCGCGCCGTCCTTGATCGCGGCGTGCCAGGTGCCGCCGCCGTCACCGGTCAGGTTGAAGTTGATGGCGAAATCGCCGGGCGCGGCGCCGCCGCCGGCGGCCTGCGCCTGAAAGCCCATCGGCAGCAGCTGCTCGAAGAACTGCTGCGGGGTGACGTCCTCGGGAACCGCGGGTTGCTCGGCCATGTGTGGAACCTCCTCCGCGGCTGTCTGCCATCGGAGCTTCGCGGCGCGCAACCGGCCGCTTGGTGAACGGACGGTATGGCGGGCGCAGCGGTCGCGGGCGCGACCCGCGCCGCCGGGCGCCCCCACTCCCGCCGCCGCGTCGATTCGGCTAACTGCTCCTGCGATGTCCGTCCTGCCTGGCCGCCTGCGCATTCTCTCGGCCAACCTGTGGAACGATCGCGCCGACGCCGACGGCGTCGCGGCCCTGGTCGAGCGCCTGGCGGTCGACATCGCGGCGCTGCAGGAGCTCGGCCCCCGGCAGGCGGCGGCGCTGGGCAGGGTGATGCCGCACGGCGTGCTCGAGCCCGGTCAGGATTACGAGGGCATGGGCATCGCCGCGCGCGTGCCGCTGGCGGTCAGCCGCCTGCCGCTGCCCTGCCGCGACGCGCGCATCTGCCAGCTCGAGTTGGCGGCGACCGACGGCACGCCCCATCGCATCGAGCTGATCAACCTGCACATCCGCGCGCCGCACTCGCCGCCGGGCTGGTCGTCGCTGCAGCACCGGCGCGGCCAATGGCGCGGGCTGCAGCGTCACCTGGTCGCCGCCCCGCAGCGACCGCGCCTGCTGGTCGGCGATTTCAACGCCACCCCCCTGTGGCCCTTCTACCGCCGCGTCACCGCGCACCTGCACGACGCGGCGCGCATCGTCGCGGCGCGTCACGGTCGCCGCCCGCGGCGCACCTGGGGCCCTGGTCCCGGCACGCCGCGCCTGTTGCGCATCGACCACGCGTTCGTGCACCGCGTCGCGGTGCTCGACTTCCAGGTGGTCGACGTCCCCGGCGGCGACCACTCCGCCGTGGTGGTCGACATCGCCGCCGAGTGACGGCGAGCGGTTGACCGCGCCCGGAAAACAAAAGATTCACCACAGAGGCACAGAGACACGGAGGAGTGCTCGGGGAGCTCTCCGTGTCTCTCTGCCTCTGTGGTGAACTCTTCAGGGAGGGGACGATGCGACTGAAGGACAAAGTGGCGATCATCACCGGCGCCGGGCAGGGCATCGGCGAGGCGTACGCGATCCGCTTCGCCAGGGAGGGCGCCAAGGTCGTGGTCGCCGACATCAACGAGGAGAAAGGGCGCGCCGTGGCGGCGGCACTCGGCGGCGACGCGGTGTTCGAGCGCCTCGACGTGTCGAGCGAGGACGATACCAAACGCTGCGCCAAGGCGGTGCACGACCGCTTCGGCCGCATCGACGTGCTGATCAACAACGCCGCGATCTTCTACGGCATCGAGAACTTCAACTCGAGCTTCGAGTACCTGAAGAAGATCTTCGACGTGAACTACTTCGGCACCTGGCTGATGTGCCGCGCCGTGTTCCCGTACATGGAAGCGCAGAACAGCGGCTCGGTGATCAACCAATCATCGAGCGCGGCATGGATGCATCCGACCACGCCGATGCCCGACGGCCTGCCCTCGTTCCACTACAGCGTGACCAAAGCCGCCATCAACGCGATGACCCACTACATGGCCGGTGCGGTCGGCGTCTGCGGCGTCCGCGTCAACGCCATCGCTCCCGGCCCGACGCTGACCGACGCCACCAAGCAGATCGTGACGCCCGACATCATGGATATGATCGTCAACATGATGATGGCGATCAAACGCCCGCTGCAGCCCGACGACATCACCGGCACCGCCGTCTGGCTCGCCTCCGACGACTCGGTGATGGTCACCGGTCAGTGCATCCCGGTCGACGGCGGGATGATCATGCTGGGGTGAGAACGGACGGGAGCTGTCAGCTGTCAGCGCTCAGCTCTCAGCCTTTGAATGATTCAGGATCAATAAAGCTGACGGCTGAACGCTGACGCCTGACAGCTGAGGCCCGCCACTGACGGCTAGCGCGCTTCCAGTAAGCCCGCCAGCTCGCGCAACGCGTGGATGCGCTGTTCCGCCGGCGCGACCGGGCCGAAGGCGATGAAGCGGATGCCGGCGGCGAGCGCGGCCTGGTGGTCGGTGTCGGAGTCGCCGACGTAGACCGCCGCGGTCGGCGGCAGGTGGAAGTGCTCCAGGCAGTGCAGCAGCATGTCGGGGTGCGGCTTGGCGCGCGGCACGTCGTTGGCGCCGACGGCGAGCGTCAGCCAGCGGTCGAGACGGAAGTGGCGCACGACGCCCTGCGCGGTGCCGCCGCGGTTGGTCGCCATCGCCAGGCGGTAGCGCGTCGCCAGCTGCTGCAGGACGCGCTCGAGGTCGGGCATCGGCCGCATCAGCGCGTAGAACGGGCCGTAGTCGACCTCGCGGCCGACGCGCAGCGCCTCGGCGCCGAGCTCCGCGTCGGCACCGAACATCGCCTCGTAGAGCTGGCGCGAGGAGAGGAAGTGCGCCCGGCGCGCCCACTCCTCGTCGAGCGGCGGCCGGCCAAGGCGCTCGAGCACGGCGTTGTAATAGGCGACGTTGGCGGGCGCGGAATCGAACAGGACGCCGTCGCAGTCGAAGATGACGAGC
>JANRJF010000465.1:0-5930 GCA_033764095.1 Deltaproteobacteria bacterium
CTCGACGCCGCGCGGGTCGCCGACGGCCTGCTCAGCGAGGTGGCCTTCTTCGACATCTACCCGGCCAACGACCAGGCCCAGTTCAGCGGCGCGTGGAGCAACTACCCGTTCTTCGCCAGCGGCACGGTGCTGATCGGCGGCATCGAGAGCGGCCTGTTCGTCGTCCAGCCGACCCTCGAGGTCGACGCGACGCCGAGCCCGACCCCGAGCGCGCCGACGCCGACCGCGACCATCACCCGCACGCCGACCGCGACGCGCACGGCGACGGCGACGCGCACCGCGACCGCGACCCGCACCGCGACGCCGATCCCGGTGATCGTGCTCGACCCGATCGCGGCGCCGCTGCCGGTCGGCGGTAGTGTCGATCTCAGCGGCTCCGGCTTCACCGCCGGCTCGCGCGTCATGCTCTACGTCGCCACCGCCGGCGGCGCGCAGAGCATCGGCCCGCTGACGCCGTCGCCACGCAGCGCCACCAGCCTGCACCTCGTCCTGCCGCTCGGCACTCCGCTCGGCAACGGCTTCGCCAGCCTGCTGGTGGTGAACACCGACCAGGGCTACGCCCAGTCGAACCCGCAGAGCCAGTTGCTGATCGGCGCGCCGAGCGGTGGACCGCCGAGCATCCTGTCGGTCGACGGCGTCGGGCTCGATCCGGTCGACCCCGGCATTCCCACCGCGCTGGTGCCGGTGGCGTTGGTGCCGGGAGCGACGGTCACCGTCACCGGCAGCGGCTTCAACGCGCCGCTGGTCAACCTGTACACCGCCGCCGGCAACCTCGGCCCGCTGACGCCGCAGCCGGGCGGCGGGGCGGCGCAGTTCAGCCTGGTGGTGCCGGCCGGAGCGCCGACCGGCCCGGGCGCGCTGCAGGTGGTCAACGCGCCGTATACCGGCGCGGTCACCTCGAATGCCGTCGCGCTCGCCATTGGCGCCCGCATCGGCATCGACGCGGTGACGCAGAGCGGGACGCAGGTGACCGTCGATGGCAGCGGCTTCTCCAGCGCGACGGTGATCAACTTCTTCGCCCAGCAGGGCGGCGGCGTCGCCAACCTCGGCGGCCTCGACGCCGGCGGCCAGCCGCGCATCGGGCTGTCGGTCGCGTCGCCGCACCGCTTCACCTTCACCCTGCCGGCCGGCGCGCAGCCCGGCCCGGCGTACGTCCACGCCATCAATCCGCCGTATGTGCCGTTCTCTTCCACCGCGGGCGATCCGGACGGCGCCCTGACGGTGGTGGCACCATGAGGAGCCCAGAGATGACCGATCGCGCGACCGCCTCGAAGCGCAGCGCCCTGCGGGCCGTGCTCGCCTGCCTGCTGTTGGGAGCCGCCCCGGTGCACGCCGCGACGCTCAGCGCGCCGGCGACCACGACGCTGAACGGCGTCGGTGCCTCCGCCGCGTTGCTGTTGTCGATCGACGACGCCACCGGCGTCGAGGCCGCCGACATCGACGTCGACCTGCCCGGCGTCGTGCAGCTCAACGGCGAGGTGACGGTGACGGCGCTGAGCAGCAACTGCACGGTGCTGTCGAACCTCGCCGGCAGCGTGCTGCGCATCGGGTTGGCCTGTGCCGCGCCGCTCAGCGGCTCCGGCGCGCTGCTCTCGATCCCGCTCGCCGCCGTCACCGCCAGCAGCGGCGCGCTGACCATCTCGCGCTGCGAGCTGAACGAGATGACCATCGCCTGCAATCGGGTCGGCGGCACGGTCGCGGTGTCGACGCCGACGCCGACCGCCACCCGCACCGCCACCGCCACCGCGACGCGCACCTCGACCGCCACGCCGAGCGCGACGCGCACCTTCACCCGCACCGCCACGTTCACCAACACGCTGGCGCCGACCCGCACCGCGACCCCGCCGCCGTTCGTCCAACTCGACGCGATCCCGTCGCCGATCGTGGTCGGCGCCTCGCACACCCTGCCCGGCACGGGCTTCACCGCCGGCAGCGTCGTCCTCGTCTTCGTCGCGACCAGCAGCGGGCCGGTGTCGCAGGGACCGTTCACCCCGAGCAGCCGCACCGCCACCTCGCTCACCTGGCCGGTGCCGGCGAGCATGCCGCTCGGCAACGGCTTCGCCAGCGTGATGGTGGTCAACACCGATCAGGGCTACATCCAGTCGAACCTGCAGAGTCAGCTGCTGCAGGGCTCGGCAGCGGCGAACATCCCGACCATCCGCACGGTGAACGGCGTCGCCGTGCACACGGTCGATCCGACCGTGCCGCTGGCCTACGTCGAGACGGTGGTGGCGCCGGGCGCGACGGTGACCGTCGGCGGCAGCGGCTTCAACGCCCCGCTGGTCAACCTGTTCACTGCCAGCGGCAACCTCGGCCCGCTGTCGCCGCTCCCCGGCGGCAACGCCGCCAGCTTCCAGATCACCATTCCGGCCAACGCGCCGGCCGGGCCGGGCAGCCTGCAGGTGGTGAACAACCCGTACACCGGCAACGTGATCTCCAACGCGGTATCGGTGCCGATCGGCGCGCTGGTGACGATCAGCGGCATCTCGCAGTCGGGCAGCGTCGTCACCGTCGACGGCACCGGCTTCTCCACCGTCTCGGTGATCAACCTGTTCGCCCAGCAGTCCGGTGGCGGGGTGAACAACTTCGGCGGGCTCACCGCCGGCGGGGCGGCGAAGATTCCGCTCAGCGTGCTGTCGTCGACCCGCTTCACCTTCACCGTGCCGGCCGGCACCGCCAGCGGCCCGGCCTACGTGATGGTGCTCAACCCGCCGTACATCCCGTACTCCAGCAGCGGCAGCGATCCGGACGGCGGCTTCACACTGACCGTACCGTGAGCGGCGGGCGGCGGTGCGCCCCGGAGGCGCGCCGCCGCCGTCCACCGGCAGGCGGACGTTGCCCGCCGCGCGGCGCGCGTATAGACCGGCGGCATTGCGCGGAGCGGTGACGGGAGCGTGCGACGGCTGAGGGCCGAGTGGCCGGTGCTGCTGCTGGGTCTGCTGCCGCTGATCCAGTACTGGCCGGCGACCAGCGGCCGCGTGCTGCTCGGTCCCGGCGACGGCATCCTGATGTTCCTGCCGCTGCGCGTCTTCGCCGCGCAGGCCTGGCAGGCGTTCGAGCTGCCGCTGTGGAACCCGTGGGTGTTCAGCGGCTTTCCGCTGCTCGCCGCGATGACCGCCGGCGCCTTCTTCCCGTTCAACGCGCCATACCTGTTCGTCGCCCCGCCCCTGGCGATGAACGTCGTGGCGCTGGCGATGCTGAGCTCGCTCGCCGTCGGCACCTACGCCTATGCGCGCGCCATCGGCTGCACGCGCGCCGGCGCGCTGCTCGCCGGCGTCGGCTTCGTCGGCTGCGGCTTCACCGTCGCGCGCATCGGCAACACGCCGCTGATCCAGGCGGCGCCGGCGCTGCCGTGGCTGCTGTTCGCCTGCGAGCGCCTGCGCGCCACCGGCGGTGTCCGCTGGGTGGCGTTCGGCGCCGCCGCCACGGCCATGGCGCTCTTCGCCGGGCATCCGCAGGTCCCCGCCTACACGATGGCGATCGCCGCGGCGTACGTCGCCTGGCGCGCCATCGCCGCGCCGCCGATCGGCCGCCTGCGCTACCTCGGGCTCGGCGCGGCGATGCTGGCCGCCGGCGTGGCGCTGGCGCTGCCGCAGCTGCTGCCGAGCGCCGAGCTGGCCGGGCAGAGCGTGCGCGCCCGCCTGTCGTTCGCCGACTTCGTCGATCTCGCGCTGACCCCGCCGCAACTCGCCGAGCTCTTCTTCCCGTTGCTGAGCCGCACGCTGTTCACCGACATGCTCGACACGCGCGCCAACGCCATCTTCGAGCAGGCCGGCTACACCGGTCTGCTCGGCCTCGGTCTGGCGCTGGCGGCACTGGCGGCCTGGCGGCGCGACGCGGTGGCGGCCTTCTGGGCGCTGCTCGCCCTGCTCGCGCTGCTGCTGGCGCTGGGCGCGGCGACGCCGGTCGCCTGGCTGGCGTACCACGTCCCGGTGCTGAACCTCTTCCGCATCAGCGCGCGCTACCTGTTCGTCTTCGACTTTGCCGTCGCGCTGCTCGCCGGCATCGGGCTCAGTCGCCTGCAGCGCGGCGACGGGCGCCGTGCCGTGCGGCTGGTGGCAGTCGGGTTGGCGATCCTGCTGCCGGCGGTGGCGCTGGTCTGGCTGCAGGACGGTGCCCGTCTGTGGGACGCCGCGGCGCGCACCGGCGGCACGGCGCCGGCCGGGCTGACGCGGCTCGGGCCGGCGATCGTCCTGCCGCTGCTGCTCGGCGCCGCGACGGTGGTCGTCCTCGCGCTGCTCGCCGCGCGGCGGCGGCCGGCGCCCGCCGTCGTCGCGCTGGCGCTGCTGCTGCAGGGCGGCGACCTCTATCTCTACGCGCTGCAGCTCTGCGGGCCGTACCCGCGCGTCGACGCGGCGCTGGTCCAGCCGGCGTCGGTGGCGCCGTTGCGCGCCGTCGCCGGCGACGGCCGCGCCGCGCTGACCGTTGCCGCTGGGGTCGCGCCGGCCGACTACCGCCTCGCCCTGTGGGGGCAGCGACTCATCGCCGGCTACGATTCGCTGCTGATCGCGCGCTACGGCGCCTTTGCCGGCGATATGGACTACGCCGGGCGCGTCGATGCGTCGGCGTTGGTCGAGCATCCGCTCTTTCTCGACCTGCTCTCGACCCGCGCCCTGGCGGTGTCGTTCCTGCGCGACCCCGCCGCCCCGATAGAGGCCGGCGGCGCCCGGTTCGCCGGGCCGGAGATCGGCGTCACCCTGCAGCCCGGCGCGGCGCTCGACTTCCCGCTGCCGACCAGCGCGCACGTCACCGGCGTCGGCGCGATCACCTTCCTCGGCGGCGCGGTCGGCGTCGGCGACGGCGCGCCGGCGCTGCGCGTCACGCTGCGCGATGCCGCCGGCGCGACGCGGGTGGTCGAGCTGCTCGCCGGCGTGCACACGGCGGAGTGGGCCTGGGATCGCGCCGACGTCGCGCCGGTGGTGCGCCACCGGCGCGCGCCGGTGGCCGAGACCTTCGACATGGGGGGCACGCCGGCCAACAAGTACGTCGGCGTCGTCGCGCTCGACGCACCGCTCGACGCCGAGTGGGTGCGGCTGGAGAACGTCGCGCCGCAGTCGCAACTCCAGGTGTCGCGCGTCTCGCTGCTCGACGCCGAGGCTGAGCGCGTGCACGCGCTCAGCCTCGCGCATCGGCTGCTCGACCAGCCCGAGCGTTGGCGGCGGCGCGGCGGCGTGAACGTGCCGAACGTGCTGCGCGCCGCCTCTCCCCTGGCCGGCGCGGCCTGGCTGGGGCCGCCGCTCGGGGTGGCGCCGGTGCGCGCGGACCCGCCGCACGACGCGGCGCGGGTCGAGATCCTGGAGAACCGACTGGCGTTACCGCACGCCTGGCTGGTGCCGCGCACCATCGCGGTGGACGCCGCGGCGGCGCTGGCCAGCGTGCGGCAGGCGCGCCTGCCCGACGGCGCGCCCTTCGACCCGCGCGCCGTGGCGTTGGTCGAGGCCGCCGCCAGCCAGGATTTCGGCGCCCTCGATCCCGCCGCCGGCGCCGAGGTGACCAGCGCCACGGCGGAGCGCCTGGAGGTCGCGACCCGTTCCGCGGCGCCGGCGTTCCTGGTGCTGAGCGAGATCGACTATCCGGGCTGGCAGGTGACGGTGGACGGCGCGCCGGCGGCGTTGGTGCGCGCCAACGCCATGCTGCGCGGCGTCGCGCTGCCGGCCGGGGCGCATCGCGTCGTCTTCGTCTACCGCTCGCGCGGCGTCATGCTCGGATTCGCCGGCGCCGGGCTGACCGCGCTGGCACTGGCGGTCGCGGCGGGGTGGCGCTGGCGCGTGCGGCGCGCGCCAGGCGGGCGCGGATGAGACCGATCGCCCGGCGATCGAGCCCGCGATGCCATCGCGCGGCCGCCGCGCCGACGCCCGCGGCGAACGCGCCTGCCGGACCGGACGGCGGCTACGCGCTGGCGAGCGCGGCGCGGTAGGCGGCGAGCGTCT
>JANRJF010000466.1:0-10108 GCA_033764095.1 Deltaproteobacteria bacterium
GGTGGGACCGCGATGTGGTTCCACCGTGGTGTCGTTATGCCGTCGTGCCGTTGTGGTGAAGACTGACTGCATGGAAGCGATTGCGTTCACCCGCGACGGCGCCGTCATCCACGGCGTCGCCGCGCGCCCCGCCGGCGCCGGTCCGTTTCCCGGTTTGCTGCTGATCCCCGACGTGCGCGGCGTCTCGCCACACTACGAGGACGTCGCGTGCCGCTTCGCGGACGCGGGCTTCTTCACCTACGTCATCGACCTCTACAGCCGCGAGGGCGCCCCGGCGCTGCCCGACATGGCGGCGGTGTTCGCCCACATCGCGGCGCTGCCCGATCCGCGCGTGCTCGCCGATCTCGACGCCGCCGTCGCCATGCTGGCGGCGCGCCCCGAGGTGCGCGCCGACGCGATCGGCATCACCGGCTTCTGCCTCGGCGGCCAGTACGCGCTGATGGCGGCGTGCGGCGGCGCGCCGCTGCGCGCCTGCGTCAGCTGGTACGGCATGCTGCGCTACGCCACCACCAACGCGCGCAAGCCGGCCAGCCCGCTCGACCTCGCGCCGCGCCTCGCCTGCCCCTACCTCGGCCTGTTCGGCGCCGACGACGCCCTCATCCCGCCCGCCGACGTTGACGAGCTGCGCGCCATCCTCGGCCGCACCGGCAAGACCTTCGACATCCGCGTCTACCCCGATGCCGGCCACGCCTTCTTCAATGATGCGCGCCCGGACACCTACCGCCCGGTCGCCTCCGCCGACGCCTTCCCGCGTGCCGTCCGCTTCCTGCACGACCACCTCGGCTGACCCGCGCGGTACTGTCTGATCCCAGCGTCACCGCGGTTCCGTGCCGGCTACGGTCGCAGCCACTGTTCTGGCAGCGGGTAATCCGGCTTGGCGTACGGCGTTGCGGCCAATGCCCTAGCGCGGTCGACTTCCTCCTGCGGAATCTCCCGGTAGCCTGGACACCGCATCATGCAGTGATGCATGTCGGATCGGCAGTCGTCCGCGCACGACTCCGACGCGCACCGATTGACGCAGCCCTCGAATTGCTGACCGCACGCGGAGCCGCAGGGCCCAGCCTCGATCTGAAAGTACCGGCTTGGCTGATGGCACTGGACTGTGAACAGAGCCGAGAGTGCGGCAAGAATCGGCAAGCGTCGGCTCATCGGGCAACGCTCATAGCACGAGGAGCCGGGATCACTTCCCAGCCCAGCTGGTCTCGTCGCGTCCTGCCGCCACGGTACTGTCCAAAGTAGGAGAGACGCGCCGGTGCCCTAATTGCGCGGCGGCGTCAGATACCGTGCGTGCCCGGTCCACCAGCGGCTCAATGCCGCCGCGTCATCGCACACCGCCTTTCGGGGTCGGTGTCGGCGTGCGGGTGGGGAGGACGGTGCAGACCGTTGGTGTCAGACCAGCGGGATCGTAGAGGCAGATTCTCTCCACGATCACGTCGATGTCGGGCGCCGGGGCATCGCTGCCGTCCCCGCAGCCGACAATGGCGGCGAGCGCCAGGGTTAGGAGGGCGGCGAGGACGACACGGACCATCCAAAAAATCGTACTGCCTCTTCCCGCGCGCCGCAAACTCCGCCGCGGCCACCTGCCTTGCCGCCCCGGCGGGCGCGTGGTAGCACCCGAGATCCTGCTGTGCGCCCATAGCTCAGTTGGATAGAGCGTCTGGCTACGAACCAGAAGGTCACATGTTCGAATCATGTTGGGCGCGCTGAGAAGCCCCTGAGCAATCAGGGGCTTTTCTTTTTCCCCAGGGCGCCGCGGGCGGTTTCACGCCGGCGTCGCGCGCCGAGCACGCCTCCGTCACCGGCGAGTCGATACAGCGCCGGCGGGGGAACAGCAGTAAGGCGGTGCCGGGTCCCTCAGCGGCGTTCGAACGGAACCACCGCCTACCCGGCACCGCCGATCCTGCCGTTCCCGCGGTCGACCGGGGTGCGTAGGGGGAATTCCCAGGAGACACTCGCGCCGCTGCCCTGCTATGGGCACCGCCTGGAAGCATGGACATGACGCCCGATCCACTGCACGCCGAGCCGCGATTCCGACTCAATCAGCAGACGGCGGGTATCGTCGGCCTGGTGAGCCTCGTGCTCGTGGTCGTCGCCATGTTCATGCATTCGCAGGCCGTCGCAGTCGTCGCGCTCGCGTGCATGGGCGTCGCCGCATTGCTCGCGACGGTCTTCCGATCGCGCGAGCGGATCGCCCAGTTGCGCCGATGGATTCGCGCCTATCGGCGCTTCCACGGTTTCGAAGAGTGACCGGCGGGGCGTCGAGGAAAACGCCGATGAGACGGAGCGACAACCTGACGGTAAGCGCCAGATCGCGCGTCAGTGTAGCGATGCGTGGGCTCGCGCTGCTGGTGCTGTCGCTGGCCTGCTCCGGGTGCGCGGAGTGGGCGGTGTTCAAGTCGTACCCCGCCGGCGGCGAGGTGACGCTCGACGGCCAGGTGGTCGGCACGACGCCGATGCGGGTGCAGATTGCGCGCAGCCAGGTGACCGATCCGCACAGTTGGCGCATCGCCTACCGCAACTGCGAGGTCGCCACCGGCATGCTGCAGACCGATCTCGCGCCCGGGCGCATCGTCGGCTACGTCTTCACGCTCGGGATCCTGGCGCTGTTCCGCGGGCCGGACTACATCCACCCGGTCGACGTGGCACTGCACGGCGGCGACTGTTCACCCGGCGCCAGCCCGAGCAGCGTCGACAACCGCCAGCAGCAGTTGCAGCAACGGCTCGACATGTTGCGCGACCTCTACCGGCGCAACGTCATCTCGCGCGAGACCTTCGAGCACGAGAGCATGCAGGCGATCGACGCCGCCGCGCCGGCGGCGCAGTGACGGGTGCGGTGCGCGCCTCGGCCGTCTACGCCCGCCGCGCCAGCCGCTCCTGCAGGATGCGGCGGTCGCCGCGCGCGGCGCGGCGGAAGCCGCTCGGCGAGACGCCGGCGGCGCGGTGGAAGGTGCGGACGAAGTTGGAGAGGTCGCCGAAGCCGACGTCGTAGGCAACGTCGGTGATCGGCCGCGTGTCGTCTGCGAGCAGCCGGGCGGCGCGGCGCAGGCGGACGCGTACGACGTACTGATGCGGCGTGACGCCGAGCACGGCGCCGAACAGGCGCAGGAAGTGGTACGGGCTGAGTCCGGCAACCGCTGCCGCGGCGTCGAGGTCGATCGCGTCCTGCGCGTTGGCGTCGATCCACAGCGCCGCGTCGACGGCGCGCTGGCGCTCGCGCACGCCGGGCCGCGCCGCGCGTGCCGGGCGGCCGGCGAGCAACGCGGCGACGCGTGCGGCGAAGGCGACGCCCACCTCGTCGAGCCCGACGTCGCTCTGTCCGTCGGCGGCCGCCTGTGCCAGCTCGCCGAGCACCATGAGCTGCGGCAGCGGCGGCAGGCCGGTGCCGCGCCAGGCGGCGGCGCCGCTGTCGAAAGCGTCGACCAGCGCCGGCGCGATCTGGAAGGAGAGACAGCGATCGCCGGCGGCGTGGTCGTGCGTGCAGACGTACTCGTCGCCCGGGGCGCCGAGCAGCACCGAGCCGGCGACCAGCTCGAAGTGCGCGCCGCGCACGCGGTAGCCGAAGCTGCCGCTGCGCACGTAGGCGACCGTGTAGCCGTCGTGCCGCTCGGCAATCGGCGCAGCGCCGCGCGTCTCGGTGCAGCGGTAGTCGCTGGCGGCGAGCGAGCCGCACTGGAGCAGCGTGGTGGCGACCATCGCGGTTGACTCTAGCCGGCGCGGCGGCGCGGCGGAATGGAATTCAAGCTGACCAATAGAGCTTCACCGCGGAGGCGCAGAGACGCGGAGAGTGGCGCGTTGCACCCCGCCCCCGCACTCGGCGCACACTGCAATTGTTGGGGGGAGAAGCAATCGGACTGGCCTCCGCTCCAGCGTCTCCGCGGTGGAGACCTTCTGTCCGATCGAGGTGATGCCTCCCCCGCTGCCGCGGGCGAAGGCATCAGCAAGCGATTTGGCGAGGGGCTCCGGTGTGGGGGTCGGCATGCGGATCGCGCTCACCCGCGCGCGCTCTTGGCGGGCGTGCTGCGCGCCCGTTCGGCGGCGCGCCACAGGTACCAGCTCGCGGCGGTGCGGTACGGCTGCCAGCGCGCGCCGCGAGCCGCCAACTCGGCGCGCTCGGGCAGGGCGCGCCGGCGCAGCGCGACGGCGTAGCCCTGGCGCACGCCGTAGTCGTCCACCGGCAGCACGTCCGCTCGCCCGAGCCGGAAGATGAGCAACATTTCCACCGTCCAGCGGCCGATGCCGCGCACCGCGGTGAGTCGCTCGATCAGCGTCGCATCGTCGAGCTGCCGGGCTTCGGCGAGTGTCGGGATCTCTCCGGCGTGGAAGCGCGTCGTGAGATCGCGCAGCGCAGCCAACTTGGCCGCCGACAGACCGGCGCCGCGCAGCGCCGTGTCCGTGGCGCGTTGGATCTGCATCGCCTCAGGTCCACCGGCGCCGGCGCCGCAGGCCGCACAGACGCGCGCGTAGATGGTCGCCGCCGCCTTGCCGTTGAGCTGCTGGTGGACGATCGCCTCGGCGAGCGCCGCGAAGACGCTGCTGGTGCGCTTGAGCTCCAGCTGCAGCGGGCCGACCGCATCGATGACGCGTGCCAGTGCCGCATCGGCGCCGCGCAGATGCGCCACCGCGGCCTGCGGGTCGAAGCCGAGCTGCGCGTCGCCGTCGAACAGGCCGCGCTGAGCCGTGGCGCCTTCGATGGCGAGCAGGCGCTGCTTGGTCGCCACCCCGCCGGCGGCGGAGAAGCCGCCCAGGCCGCCGCGCGCGGCGAGGACGCGATGGCAGGGGACGATGAGCGCGAACGGATTGCGGCCCAGCGCTTGGCCGACGGCGCGCGCCGCGCCGGGCTCGCCGAGCCGCCGCGCGATCTCGCCGTAGGCGAGCGTCGTGCCGGCCGGAATGGTGCGGGCGACCGCGTAGACGCGGCGATGAAACTCCGGCACCGCCGTCATGTCGAGGCGGATGCCGCAGAGATCGGCCGGCTCGCCGCGCAGCAGGGTGACCACGGCACGCATCGCGGCGCGGACGGCGTCCGGCGGCATGATCTCGCGCGCCTGCGGGAACCGCCGCCGTAGATGCGCGCGCGTCGCCAGCGGCGGCCCCTCGGGTAGCTGCATGCCGACGATTCCGTCGTCGCCCCAGGCGACGCCACACGCGCCGATGGCGGTATCGAACAGCGCGAACCCTTCCGCGGCAGCCATTTGCCGACCCTAACAGCCGGCGCTGCCGCGTCCTTGGAGAAAATTGCGGTGCGGGGCGACGCCCTGGACCGCGTCCGCAGGGGGCGGCTCAGCGTTTCTTGCGCGCCTTGGGGTCGGGCCCGCTCTGCTCGGCGAAGGCGTCGAGGCCTTCGTTGAGCAGCGCGATCACCACCGCCGTCTTGGCGCATTGCAGCGTCGCCGCAACCTCGTCGATGCGCGCCAGCAGCGTGTCCGGAATCTTCACGTTCATGAGTTTCCACGGCGTGCGTTGTCCCTGCTGCTGCAGGTCGCTGAGCCGAACGTTTGTCCGCATCCTCACAAGTCCCCTTTGGAACTTTCTACGCGTTCGGCGGCAAGCCGCTAGTCCACCGCGGTGGGAAAAACGCCGGCTTGAAGGTTTTGCGAGGTGAGTACCGGCAAGCCCTGCCGGCTTGGCAAATCTGCGCGGCGTCAGCCCCGTCGCGGCGGTGCCGCGCGTCGCGCGCGCGCTTGGCCCAGCGGTTGCTCTCTGCCTGGTCAACGCATCGGCAATGCAGCCGGTGAAACGATAGCGAGGAGCGTCGCATGACCAATCAGCCGAATCAGGGCCAACAGCAGGGGCAGCGCGAGCGGAAGGACGAGCAGCAGCGCCGCCAGGAACAGGACGACCGGGATTCGCAGCAGCGTCCCGGCCAGAGCCAGAACAAGTAGGACGGCGCGGCGTGCGGGGGGGGCGTACCCCCCCGCACCCGCGGGTGTGCCGCTCAGCCGCCGGACGCCGAGTGCGTGGTGCGCAATCGCATCGCGTACATCTCGCGCGGCGGCGATTGCGGCGCCGCGTATTCCAGCACCGCCAGGCGGGCGCTGCCGTCGCGCAACAGGTCGATCTGCACGAAGCCCGGATGGGCGCTGTCGGCATGGGCGAAACGCGTGCGGCCGCCGCTGCCGACCTCCGAGGTGCGGGCGCTGGAGCCCTGGCCGCTCACCACCATCAGCGGCGCGCCGACGGCGGAGTCGATCACCTGCAGGCCGTGGTCGTGCCCGGCGATGTAGGCGAGCGGGGCGTCGGCCTGCTGGCCGGCGGCGTCCATCGCCGCGATCAGCGCGCGCCGCATGTGCCGGTTGGTGCCGTTCGGCATGTCCTGCACGCTCGGCGAGCAGCAGGCGCGCAGGCCGGCGACCGCCGAGCCGACCACCGGCAGTGGAAGCCACTCGACGTAGAAGGGCACGTAGTGCCGCACGACCTGGAAGGGGAAGAGGTGCGTCCAGCCGTCGACGAAGCCGCCGTGCGCGCCGTGGCTGTCGAGCGGGTGATGCGCCGCCACCAGGGTGGCACGGCCCTCTCGCGCGGCCTCCACCAGCAGCGCCGAGAACGCGTCGCTCACCGCCGTCTCGGTCAGGTACGGGCAGTGGGTCGGATTGTGCGACGGCAGCGGTTTCTCCTGCGGATCGTCCGCCAGCCACCACTGCGTATCGAGCAGGATCAGGTCGGCGGTGGCGTCGAGTGACACGCTGACCGGGCCCGGACAGCCGCCGGCGGGCAGCAGCGAGACGTCGACCGCGTCGCGCTCGCGCAGCATGCGCAGGTAGGCCTCGAGCGCCAGGATGCGCTTCCAGCCGCCCGGGTTGGATTGATCCCAGTCGTGGTTGCCGGGCAGGAAGATGGCGCGCGCGCCGTTGCCGCGCACCACGTTCACCTGCGCGTTGATGATGCGCTCCGCCTCCTGGCGGGTCTGGAAGATGTCCGACACCAGCACGTCGGCCGCCTCCACCGCCGCCTCCTGCAGCGGATCCGGCGTCGGCGCCGGCTCCGGCATGCCCCGTTCGTAGATGTTGTCGCCCAGGTAGACGACGGTGGTGCGCGCCGGAATCTGGTTCACCTGGTAGGACAGGGCTTCCAGCGCCGGCTCGCCCTTCGGGTTCGGCTCGCCGGCGTCGCCGATGAACAGCACGCGCGCGGCGATGTCGGCGTCGTCGGCCCACGGCACCGACAGTCCGCTGTCATCGCGGTAGTAGGGCGCAACGTGCGAGCAGCCGGCATACAGCAGCACGCCGAGCAGCCCCACCGCGGCCCGCGCGCCCCAGGTGCGCGATCGCGGCGGGCTCAAAACTCGCCCGCCTTGCCCTGGTCGATGCGCTCCAGCAGGGCGCGACGGCGGTCGTCGACGGCGCTGATCTCGTCGGCGGTGAGACCGATCTGCAGACCGCCGCCGACCGTCCGCACGCCGACGCGGGGGTCGGCGTTGGCGCCGGGCGGCACGCTGCGCAGCACGCCGGCGGCGTCGGGTTGCAGCTCGACCAGCACGCCGAGCGCGGCGAGGTCGGCCGGCGTGACCGCGCGCAGGCGCTCGACCGCCTGGCGCGGCAGGTCCTTCACCGCCAGCTGGTCGAAGTGCCAGTTGAGGTAGTTGTAGAGCATCTCGCCGAAGGCAATGCCGTTATCGACCGAGAAGAACTGCGGGTTCAAGGCGTCGGTTGAGACCAGGAAGTTGCTCGAGCGGCGATCGCGGTGGGCGATCAGGTAGGCGAGCAGGTTGAGATTGCCGAAGTGGTAGGCGTAGCGCGGGTCGCGGCTGAAGCGCTCCGGTTCGAAGATCACCTTTGGCTCGGTGACGTTGTGCAGCCACGCCGACAGCGTGCCGAGGACGCACGGATGCGGCGGCAGCGTCGGCTCGGCCGCGGCGTCGACGCGGCGGTAGACGTCGAGCGGGATGCAGCGCAGCACCACCGGCGGCACGACGTAGTCGTCGGGCGAGAGGAACAGCTGCTGCACGGCATAGGCGCCGATCTCGCGCCGCGGCGAATTGTTCCAGCCGTCGGCGTCCTTGTTCGCCGCCTTCCATTTCGCGTCGACCTCCAGCTCCGGGCGGTGGAAGTCGAGCTCCAGCTTGGCGGTGGTCATGATGCCGCCCTGCGTCTTCTCGACGTCGTCGATCTCGAAGTCGTCCCGCTGCAGGCGCTGCTGCAGCTGCGGCGCCGGCAGCGGCAGGTTGCCGTCCGGTCCCGACGGCTGCGCGGCGGCAGCGCCGGCCAGGGTCAACGTCGCCAGCCACACGGCGGCGCGCATCTGATGCGTCATGGGTGGTGCTCCTCTGCGGATTCGGGGGACGCGACGTCGAGCGGCAGCGGGCCGCTGTCGAGCGCCAGCAGGCGGCGCGCGGCGTAGGCGAGCAGCGCGCGCGCGACGTGGAAGTGGTCCTCGGCCAGATCCCACAGGCGTCGCACGTCGACGCCGATGGCGCGGGTCGCGCCGACGGCGTCGACGTCGTGGGCGTGCGGCAGGCCGGACAGCGCCGCGTTGGCGCCGAGCACGGCGCCGGGGCCGACCGGCGCGCGCGCCCCGGTCGCCGCGGCGGCGCCCGCGGTGAGCACCAGGAAGTGATCGGCGGCCTCGCCGGCGCGCAACAGCCGGGTGCGGTCGGCGATCTCGTGCTCGACGGCGCCGCCGCGCACCAGCGCGTCGAGCACCGCGACGCCGAACGGGCGGAGCAGCGGCACGCGGTGCAGGCGCAGCAGCCGGCCGACGCTGTCGTGCGGCGCGCGCGCCGCCGCCTCGCCGCCACTGTCGGGGCCGGCCACCACGTCGATCGGCTGGCGCGCCGCCAGCGCACGCCCGAGCGCGGCGCGCAGCTGGATGACGAGCGCGAACTGCTCCTCCAGCACGTCCCACCAGCGCGCGGCGTCGATGCGCAGCAGGGTGACGGCGCGTTCGGCGACCAGCCGCGCCGCGCTCGGCCGATCCGCCAGCAGTTCCAGCACGCCGAGCGGGTGCGGCGCCTCGACGCGGACCGGCGCGGCGCCGGCGGCTTCGACGCGCACCGCGCCGTCGAGCAGCACGGCGAGGCCGCGCAGCGGTCGGCCGCGCTCCTGCAGGACCTCGCCGGCGGCGGCGCCGCGCTCCTCGGCCAACTGCGCCAGGCCGACCACCTGCGCCATGCGCAGCGCGTCGAAGAGCGGCAGGGCGCGCAGGTGGACGGCGCGCTCCATGGGCCCGATCGTCTGCAGCCCGTTCATGCGTGCCCCACCGCCGCCGGCAGCGCGTCGCCGGTCGCGTCGCGCGGCGCCGCCGCGGCGGCCAGTGCCGCAACGGTCGGGTCGACGTGGCCGCGCAGTGCCGCCAGCAACTGGCCCGCGTCGAGCGCCGGTGGATCGTAGAACGCCCGCCCGGCGCGGCGGCGCTCGGCGACCGGCTCGTCGCTGGTCAGGGCGCGCAGCGCGCCGCGCCAGGCCGACGGCACCAGCTGCTCGAGCAACTCGTGGCCGGTGGCGCGGGTCGTGGCGTCGGCGCTGTGCACGCTGTCGTAGACCTGTTCGAAGTCGGCGCGCGGATCGCGCAGGCCGAGCACCCGGAACAGCCGCTCGACGGCGAAGCCGAGCTTCTGGCGCAGCAGCTCGACCAGCAGGTCGCGGGCGGCGCCGCGCGGCGCGTCGTCGGCCTCCAGCAGCGCGATCCAGTGCAGCAGGGTGAACGCCTTCTCCAGATGCGAGACGACGATGGCGTCGAGCGTCGCGCGGTCGAGCCGCAGCGCGGGGTCGTCGGCGAGCAGGCGGCCGAGGCCGCGCAGGATCTTGTAGCGCACCATGCCGCCCGGCGCGTCGCGCAGGTGGGCGAGCAGCAGGTCGGCGGCGCGCTGATGGCCGAAGCGCGCCAGGGCGCGCGGCAGGTGGACGCGCACCGCGTACGGCAGCGTGGGATCGCGCAGCGCCGCGTCGAGCGCCGCGACCGCGCCGTCGCCGTAGCCGAGCAGGGCGCGGCGCGCCGCTTCGCGGCGTTCGCGGTGCGCGAGGAGACTGAGCAGCAGCGGCAGATGCCGCGCGTCGCGCAGCGCGCCGAGCGCGACGATGGCGTCGTCGGCGCCGTCGCCGTCCGCCGCGGCGAGCCCGGCGAGCAGCGGCGCGAAGGCGGGCAGCGGCGTGTCGCGCAGCGCGCGCGCGAC